>JBGSLG010000203.1:0-11727 GCA_041740815.1 Bacteroidales bacterium | reverse complement strand
GATCAGCCGGGCAATATCTAAGCACCGCAGGCCTGTAAGTCTGATAGTCAAGCTGCAAGCCCTTCCCCTGTAAGATACAGAAAGCTGTCATTTCCTAATCGTAAATGCGATTTTATTCTTAATTTTGGGAAGGACCTAAAGAATTTAATCATGCGAAGGGCATTGGTTTTCATCTTCGTGGTATCCGTGGCGCTGAGCGCCTGTAACCGGTACCAGGATTACGGCAAGGCAGAATGGCAGGAAAAGGATCATCCCGACTGGGAGAATCCTGCAGTGAACGCGGTCAACACTGTCAGGCCTCATGCCACCATGGTGAGTTATTCGGATAACTCTGCCGCCCTGACTGCAGGATGGCGAGACTCCGAAAATGTCATGTCTCTTGACGGGAAGTGGAAGTTCAACTATTCCGCCAGGCCGGCGGAAAGGCCCTACTGGTTCTTCAGGGAAGACTATGACACAAGGCAATGGCCTGAGATAGAAGTGCCATCAACGTGGGAGAGGGAGGGCTACGGTATTCCCTATTATGTGAACATAGGATATACCTTCAAGGTCAATCCGCCATTCATTGACCATTCTGATAACCCTGTAGGTTCTTATAAGCGTTCATTCACAATACCCTCCGGGTGGAGCGACAAAGAGGTATTTCTGAACTTTGACGGTGTCAGCTCCGCCTTTTATGTCTGGGTCAACGGTGAGCTGGCCGGTTACAGTGAAGACAGCAAGACGACATCGGAGTTCAATATTACCTCCCTCCTTCGGAAAGGCCGCAACACTGTTGCCGTGGAGGTATACAGGTACAGTGACGGAAGTTATCTCGAATGCCAGGACTTTTTCAGGCTCAGTGGTATACAGCGCCCGGTCTGGCTCCATGCCAGGCCGCGGTCATTTATCCGCGACTTCTTTGCTAAGGCGACTCTCGTCAATAATTACAGTGACGGCCAGCTGGATCTATCTGTTGAGCTGGCAAACAACGACAGAAAACCGGCCGGACTGAGGCTTGAAGCAGGACTGTATGACGGCACTACCAAGATCTTTGGCGAGACAACAGAGGTTCTGGAGGTTGACAGCATTGAACTGGTGAAGCTTGCCGCTGAAATACCGCACCCGCTTCCATGGTCAGCCGAGTCACCTTCTCTCTACACACTTGTGCTTACCCTGGCTGACGGCAGGGGCAGAGTGCTCGAGAGCGTAAGCAGCCGCATAGGTTTCCGCACGACAGAGGTCAGGGATGGCCGGTTCCTCATTAACGGAAGGGCCGTCAATTTGAAAGGGACCAACATGCATGAACATGATCCGGTCAACGGTCATACCATCGATGAGGCATTGATGATCAAAGATATAAGGTTGATGAAGATGCATAATATCAATGCGGTTCGGACCTCTCACTACCCTCAGCCTGAGCGCTTCTATGAGTTATGTGACCAGTACGGTCTCTACCTTATTGATGAGGCAAATATCGAATCACACGGGATAGGTTACAATCCGGATGTGACTCTGGGACACAAGCCTGAATGGCTTGAACAGCACATCTTCCGTACCAGACGCATGGTTGAACGCGACAAGAATCACCCTTCCATTATTATCTGGTCTCTGGGTAACGAGGCCGGTGACGGGCAGAATTTCGTTGCTACATATAATTGGATTAAGTCGCGAGACGACAGTCGTCCGGTCCAGTATGAGCGTGCTGAGCAGAGCACCCTGGCACTTGAAAGGCATACTGACATCTGGTGTCCGATGTATGCCCGCATTGATTACCTGGAGAATTACGGCCTGAACGCCGGCAAGCCCGGATTTGACCGGCCCCTCATACTATGCGAGTACGCTCATTCGATGGGAAACAGTACCGGCAACCTGCAGGACTACTGGGATGTGATTGAGCGCTATCCCACGCTCCAGGGTGGGTTCATCTGGGACTGGGTTGACCAGGGGCTGCTGGAGACAAGTGAGGATGGGGAGGAATATTATGCATACGGCGGCGACTACGGAGAGCCGGGAGCCTTCAGTGACGGTAACTTCTGCTGTAACGGTCTGGTAGGGCCCGATCGCACGCCCCATCCCGCACTCAGCGAGGTTAAGAAGGTCTACCAGTATGTAGGGTTTGATGCTGCAGATCTGGAAACCGGGCTGGTGACAATCATCAACAAGTATGACTTCACCAATCTCGCGATATTCAATATTACCTGGGAGGTTCTGGCAAATGGGGTACTGTTTCGCTCTGGCCACCTTGATCAGATGAACCTTGAACCCGGCGATTCAGCCACGGTGAAGATACCTTACGGGTTGATCACGCCTGAACCGGGAACGGAGTATCATCTTAACCTGTACGCTTCACGGGCTGATGAGTGGGGAATTATCCCGCAGGATCACCTCTATGCTTCCGAACAGATGCTCTTGCCCTTTTTTGCCACTCCGGTACCTGGAGCCGGCGAGGATATTGCACTTCTGGATCTTAAGACCGAAGGGTCTGATCTGACCATTGCCGGGGAAGAATTTGCGGTGGTTTTTGACATGTCTGCAGGGGTGATGAAGTCTTACCGCGCAGGCGGCGTGGAGTTGCTTCTCTCAGGGCCACGTCCGGATTTCTGGAGAGCGCCGACGGATAACGACTATGGCAACGCGATGGAGAAGAGGAATGCCCCCTGGAGAGATGCCGGCAAAGGGGCGGTTTTGAAATCGGCTCGCATTGGCCAGCCGGGCATGGGGAGCGCTGAGGTAAACTTCTCACATGAAATTCCTGGTCCGGGCAACAAAAAGATTGCAGAAATTGTGACTACGTATACCGTTCTTGCCGGCGGTACAGTGGAGGTATCATTTAGCTTTACGAAGACTGACCTGAGCCTGGAAGAGATACCACGGGTGGGGATGCAGATGTTACTGCCCGGAAGATTCACCGGTATTTCATGGTTTGGCAGGGGACCCCATGAGAACTATTCGGACCGGAAGTCATCCGCCTTTGTTGGGTTATATGAGAGCTCAGTGGCCGACCAGTATGTACCTTATGTCAGACCTCAGGAGAACGGCTACAGGACGGATACCAGATGGCTTGAGGTCACCGACGGCGACGGCAGAGGTCTTCGCTTTGAGGGCATTCCGGACTTCTCCTTTGCAGCGATGAACTACCTTCATGATGACTTTGAATCGCCGGGTAATCTTTCAGCTTACAGACCAGATGCCAAAACAGTGAACAGGCACCTCGATGATGTCAGTCCGCGTGACCTTGTCAGGGTGAACATCGACTACGGACAGATGGGTGTCGGAGGCGATGATGCATGGGGAGCGCGCACGCACCCTCAATACTGCCTCCGCGAGGTGAAGTATGAATACTCATTCAGGATGGTGCCGCTTCTGTAGCGGCACTCATGCCTGAATCAATAATCTATTTTTTTGCCGGACTGATTCCAACCTTCAGGACGGTGTTGCTGCCGGTGACTATATTGCTTACGCTATAGGTGATCGGCTCGTTCAGGTACTTCCTGTCTGCTCTCACCACAACCATTCCTGATGCCGGCACCTTAAGGGTGGCAGGTGCTCCCTCGGGCCCGCCTGTAAGTTCCATCGGCATGTCAGAGTTGTTGGTGAGTTCAAACCAGATTGCTTTCCCGTCATCCTTAAAAGGAGCTCCGGCGGTGACGGCCGATCTGAACAGCGGGGCGGCATACTCCTCGAAGGCAGCCAGGCTGTTGCCGTACCACACTGCGGTACGCCCGGCGAACATGGCCTCTTTCAGTGACTCCGGAGTGCGTTCTTTTGCAAAGACGAGAGTCATCGGGCGGTGAGTATACTCAGGTGCCATGAACTCTTCACTGATGACACCGTGAACATCGCTGTTACCCATCAGTGCAAGCTTGTTGTCGCGGCACATGTCCATCACCAGGGGGTAGAATTCCACATCATTGTAATACTCAATTCCGTGCAGCCAGCCTTTGGCAAGGAGTTCCTTATGGACAGGGTAGATTTTGGGTATCCCGTCAGCCTCCTGGCTCTTCCATCCCGGGTGGTTCCACTGTATGAAGGCTCCCTGTCTGACGGCGGCTGCAATGACATCCATGAAATCAGGTTTATTGAGCGAGTCTGCGTCGGTGATGAAGAGTGCATTGAGGTGACCGGGAGGCATACTCCGTGTGATCTCTGTACCGTGGACGAGGATGATATTGTAGTTTTCTGCCGTTGATTTTGCAATCTTCCACGCGGCGTTATGGTCAACAGGGATGTACTGTTTTTTTGGAACATACTCTATATGGTCGGTGATGGCAATTGCATCGAGTCCATCCCTCCATGCTTCACCGATGCGTTGAGTAGGCCATACGTTACCGTCGGAAAATACGGTGTGTGAGTGAAAGTCGCATTTCAGCGTCACATAACCCGGAAGTTCCGGTGTGTTAAGGATACGCCGCTGGGCAGACATTGTCAATGTAGCCAGGAGAAGGATTGTGATAAGTAGTGTTTTTGCTTTCATATGTTTGGGTTTTATTGGTCTGATGTCTGAAGGTCATTACTCAGTCGGCAGTCGGCAATCGGCAGTCAGCAGTCGGTTCCTGACTGTGGACTGTGGACTGAAGACTGAGGACTTCAATTGTATATTTTCATTCTATCTGGCATTAACTTCCCTGCCCCTCAGGATGAACCTGTCATATATGAAGAGCAGTATGCTTGCTGTTACCGCAGTTGCAGCAAAGAGGACCCACACCTTTGACGGGTTGTAGGTGTCCCACAGGTACTGTGTGAGCTGCAGGTTATCCATCCCGAACAGCTCCTGTGCCCTGGCGAAGTAGTCAGACTGTGTGAAGCTGTCTGAAACCTCGGGTATGTCGAACCCTTTCTCAGCCACCGCTCTCCTGAGCAGAGTGAGCTTGTCAGCCATCTGCTGGTAAGGCTTTCCGGAGACCCATCCTGCCCCGAGGTGACCCAGCGCTATCGGGAGGAATACCGTGCCCATGTAGAGAGCCTTCCTGTCAGGGGGCGCTATGCCTCCCAGATATTCCTGTATCTTGGGTGAGGAGGCCATCTCGCCGATGGCGAATATAAGTACCCCGAGCACAATCAGCCAGGGGTTCATGTTGGCAAACATCATCCCAAGCCCGAAGGCCAGGATGAAGATGCCTGTCATTATCGAGTTCAACGGCCTGAATTTAGCTGTCACCGAAGAGATGATCAGCTGGAATAGAATGATATAGAACGAAGCAAGGCTTGAAATTGCAACGGGGGTTACCCTGCCCGGATCCAGTCCCAGCGATGCTGACATGCTGTCAAGGTTCACCCATGATTCAACAAATACAGGGAATGAGTAATAGAGCTGGTTATAGGCCGTCCAGAACACTCCGATTATCAGAAGGAACAGCACGAATTTCCAGTCAGTAAGCGTGACGGCGATGTTCTTAAAGGCGATTCCGATGTTCCTGAAGAAAGTTTTATCATTCGACTGAACTGTCGGTTCCCTGTAGAAGAAGATGACAAGCAAAAAGTTCAGGGCCATGGCTGCCATGGAGATGTAGAACACATAATCCCAGCTTTTCTTATAGATCAGTCCTGCAACAAACGGTCCTATAAAACCTCCGATATTAACCACCATATAGAATATTCCGAAACCGAGTGAGGCGGTCTCCCTGTTTGTCACCCTTGCAACAGTTCCTGATATCAACGGCTTGAAGAGGGCCCCGGCAACAGCCAGGAGGATGAAGGAGGCGAATACTGCCCCGAAGGTCTCGAAGCGGCTTAACATGAAGATGGCAACGATATAGGTAAGGAATGAGACCAGCATGACTCTCTTGTAGCCTATTCTGTCGGCAATGGCACCGGTGATGACAGGAAGAAAATAGAGTATCATGGAGCCTGTCCCCATGATTGTTCCCTTTTCCACATGTGTGAATCCAAGTGCTCCGTCCTCGGTCGGAGATGTCAGGTAAAGGGCCATGAAGCCGCTGTAAACTGCGTACCATCCCCATCTCTCGAAAAGTTCGATGATATTCGATATCCAGAACACTTTCGGGAATTTCTTGAGGACACTGGTGAAGCTGCTCATCAGGATTATTTTGGGGTATTAAAATAATGAAATTACTGACATCGGCCCGATGTTATAAATTTTCATTTTCCATCCTGACAGATGCATAGAAGTAGGCTTCCTTCCTGTCGGCATCATCCCATGTAAAGAGCCTGCGGTTCCTGTACCTTTCCATGAACCCCAGCAGAGCGGCATCTCCGGCACACATGGTTGTGTGTACCAGGAGTGACATTGAAAGGACCCATTGCCACCATGGAGAACAGAGAGCCAGGGCAATTACAATGCCTGTGGTGATGATGATAAATGGTGTGAGGGCAACCATGGTGAAAAGCCTTCTTCCTGCAACAAACCGGTGAGCGGTGACGTAAACTATTCCCTGGCGCAGATCGGCTCCCATCCGTATATCGTTTGCTCCGGCCAGCCTGAAGGGGATAAGATGCAATCCTTCGTGCAGTGGAATCAGTAGCAACGGTATGACTGCCAGGCCTGCACCCAGACCCGAGATTATTTGCGGGTTGTCAGCATGCAGCCTGAGTCCAGGCCAGAGCCATACTGAAAGGAACAGTGCTCCCGCGGAGATGATCCAGACGAGAACCATAGGCAGGCTGCCCTTCCGGAGGTTGCTGATGACAAAGGGTGCAATCTCTGCATATGAAAGTGTGAGGACCTTTTCCCAGGCTGATCCATCCTCAAGCTCATCTATTCCGGGGGTTGTTGCCATACAGCCCCAAAGATAACTTATCGCTCTGCATGCAGAATGATATTGCTCAGTTTTGTGGTCCGATGAACCTTTGGCACAACAATTGGTTAAATTTGCAGAGGATTATGAAACGACTTTCCGGCATATTGTCTATGCTGTTTTTTTGTATAACCGGTTTCGGTCAGACAAGAGATACGGTAACCCCGGCCGTGGCTCCTGCAGCCATGGTCAGGGTGTCACCTGTACAGCCTGACACGCTGTACGGTGTATATCATCTGCTTAAGACCGCCACCTTTGACGGGCAGACCTATCCGCTGGTGGAGCTTAAGGAGATAACCGTAACCGCCAGGATGCCAAGGGGAGTGCGGTTCGACTACCGCCGGCACGCACGCCTCGTCTATAACGTTCGGCGGGTCTATCCGTATGCGCTTGTAGTAAGGGACGAGTTCGGGCGAATCAACAGGCTGCTTGAGACTATGCCGGATGAGAAGGACAAGCGCAACTTCCTTCAGCAGTACGAAAAGGATCTTTTCCAGAGGTATGAGGAGGACATGAAGAAACTGACCTTTTCCCAGGGGAAAATTCTTATCAAGCTGATTGACCGTGAGACGCAGAATACATCATATGATCTTATCCGGGAGTACCGGGGAAAGTTTTCTGCCACCTTCTGGCAGGGTATTGCGCGCATCTTCGGGGCGAACCTGAAAACATCATATGACGCCAACGGAGAGGATTATCTTATTGAGCAGGTGGTTAAGGAGATAGAGTCCGGGAGGCTCTGATCACTTCTCGCCAAGCAGGTCTTTCAGAGCTCTGACCACCTCGTCAGCGTCACGTGCTATCTCAGACAATGTTGCATCAAGCATATAACAGGGAGCTGTCACAACCAGGTTTTCCCGGTCTACAACGACCTCTCCGTGGCGTTTGTTCTCGTGTTTTCCACCCATGGTAATGATGTCTGCTGCGGTAGTCGTGTCACTTCCTATGGTGACCGTCACCCCCTTCAGCACCCTGGTTATCAGTACGGGTGATATGCACAGCGCCCCTATGGGTTTACCTGCCTTATGGGTTGTGCGGATGGCATCTTCCACCACCCGGTCTACGTGACAGTCAGGGCCGTCAAAGGCATAGGTGCAGAGGTTTTTAGCCACCCCGAACCCTCCGGGAAAGATGAGGACATCGAAGTCTGCAGCCCTGTACTCGGTCAGCGCCCTGATATTCCCCCTGGCGATACGGGCCGCCTCGGTAAGGACATTGCGCGACTCCTTCATGACCTCGCCGGTGATATGGTTTATTACATGGTGCTGCATCACATTGGGTGCAAATACCTCGTAAGTGCCCCCATTCCTGTCAATAGCATACAGTGTCATTACGGCCTCGTGGATCTCGGCTCCGTCCTTCACGCCGCATCCTGCAAGAACTACAGCTGCTTTCATATCAGGTTTATTAAATGTTTCGGTAATAAAGTTAAGAGTTTGCGGGGTTTACGCAAAAAAAAAGCCCGGAGCCATGTAATGATATAAAAATTAACTAATTTTAACATATTCATATTCTTCAGGTGTATTGCAAATTTTGACTCTCCTGTGGAATCTGGGTACAGTTAACCTAAACTCTATTGTTAAACTAAAACTCTGATCTATGAACAAACTGAAACTAGTGATTGCATTGTTGGTGTTCACAGGCTTTTCGGCCCTGACGGCACAGACAGTGACAATCAGGGGTACTGTTACTTCAGGCGAAGACGGATTACCGATCCCGAGCGCTTCAGTAACAGTCCAGGGCACTACAATTGGCGCTTTGACTGATGCAGGTGGTAAGTACACCATTAATGCTCCTGCCGATGCGCGGAACCTTGTGTTCACTTTTGTAGGTATGGCACAGGTGGTGGAGCCTATTAACGGCAGGACCAACATTAATGTGACGATGGCAATTGAGACCACGGGTCTTGATGAAATTGTGGTGACGGCTCTTGGCATCTCACGTGAAAAGAAATCTCTGGGATATGCCACACAGGCTCTTGACGGGGAAGCCATTGCAATGGTAAAGTCAGACAACTTTGTGAATGCTCTTTCCGGCAAGGTGGCAGGTGTGAACATTAAGGCCAGCGGTAACATCGGAGGATCATCAAACATTATTATCCGGGGCAGCAAGTCTCTTACAGGCAGCAACCAGGCATTGTTTGTTGTGGATGGTGTCCCTGTGGATAACTCCAATTCAAATAACAGTGGTCAGCTCAGCGGCCGGGCCGGTTATGACTACGGTAATGCTGCTTCCGACATCAACCCCAATGATATTGAGTCTATTGACATTCTCAAAGGAGCAGCCGCATCAGCACTTTACGGTGCCAGGGCAGCCAACGGCGTGATAATGATTACCACCAAGAAAGGTGCTGCACAGACAGGCCGGGCACTGGGTGTAACGGTCAACTCCAACGTAACGATTGGAGTTGTTGATGAGAGCACCTTCCCCACCTATCAGCTGAATTACGGAGGTGGCTATGGTCCCTACTACAGCGGCGGTGCCCACCCTGGTCTGGAAGAGTTTGACCTTGACGGTGACGGCACTGATGACCTGGTTGTACCTTTTTATGAGGATGCATCAATGGGAGAAAGATTTGATCCGAATCTCATGGTTTACCAGTGGGATGCATTCGTGCCGGAATCGCCCAATTTTGGCATGAAGACGCCGTGGGTAGCAGCTGAGAATGGCCCTATTACATTTTTTGATAAGGCTCTCTCTTATACAAACAGCATTGATGTCACGGGAGGTGGTGACAAATCAGCCTTCAGGCTTGGTTACACCAATCTTACCCAGACCGGTATTATGCCGAACAGCTCACTGAAGAAGAACAATATTATTCTGAACGGTTCGTATGACATCCTTAAAAACCTCAAGGTCTCCGCTTCAGCAAACTTCATCAATACCAATGGCAAAGGCCGTAACTCCACGGGTTATAGTGATAACATCCTCAGTTCTTTCCGCCAGTGGTGGCAGGTTAACACTGATGTCAAGCTTCTCAAGGATCTGTTTGAGGCTTCAGGACAGCAGAACGTGACCTGGAACAGGACTTATTATGATGATCCTGTAGGGTTGTATTGGGACAGTCCCTACTGGGTACGGTATAAAAACTTCCAGACAGATGAAAGAAACCGTTTGATTGGATATGCACAGGCAGATTGGAAAGCAGCTGAATGGCTCAGTTTCATGGGCCGTGTCTCGGTTGATGAGTATGCAGAGCTTCAGCAAGAGAGGAAAGCCGTTCTCTCATGTGCCGGGGAACTGGGTCCACAGCGGGATGAGGCCACCTCAGGGTATTCAAGGTACACCAGGTCACTCCTGGAGACCAACTTTGACCTGATGGCGACATTCAAGAAGGATTTTACCGAGAACTTCAATTTCAACGGGTTGCTGGGCGTCAGCGTCCGCAGAGGACAGCAGGACAGGTTATATGAAGGCACATCCGGAGGGCTTAGCGTTCCTGAGGTTTATGCACTGAGCAACAGTGTCAACCCCATGCAGGTACCTTATGAATCTTACCGCCGCTTTGGACAGAACGGTTACTACGGAAGCGTTTCATTAGGATATGCCAATACCATTTATCTGGATGCCACCTACCGTCTTGACCAGTCTTCAACATTGCCTGCTGACAACTGGACATACGGTTACCCCTCAATATCGGGAAGCTTCCTCTTCTCACAGATTCTGGGCGCAAAATGGATGGATCTTGGCAAGCTTAGAGTGAACTATGCTGAAGTCGGTAACGATGCCCCCTGGGCCAGCACAGCAGATGTATACAATCCAAATGCTCCTTTCAACGGAGTACCGATGGTTTCGGTATCAGCAACCAAGAATAATCCTGATCTGAAGCCTGAGCGCACAAAAAGCATTGAAGCAGGGCTTGAGCTGAGTCTGTTTAAAAACAGAATGGGACTTGACTTTGCACTTTACAAGTCAAACACAATAAATCAGATTCTGCCTGTTACCGTATCGGCTGCCACGGGATATGTTTCAAAATTTGTAAATGCCGGCGAGATCCAAAACAAAGGTATCGAGGTTAGTCTGATGCTTACCCCTGTGAAAGTTTCTGACTTCTCATGGGATATTACCCTGAACTTTGCCAAGAACTTCAATGAGGTTATCTCACTGCAGGAAGGCATAACGAATCTGCAGCTCGGATCACTTCAGGGCGGGGTGACTATAAATGCACGCGTTGGAGAGCCCTACGGTACTATTCAGGGGACCGATTATGTTATGCTCAACGGTGAGCGTGTAATTCAATCAACAGGTTATTATGCGATATCCACGACATCAGACAATATCATAGGAAATGTCACTCCCGACTGGACCGGCGGTATACTCAACGCATTCAGCTATAAGGGTATACATCTGAGCGCACTTGTAGATATTCAGCAGGGTGGCGATATTTTCTCACTTGATATGTGGTATGGCCTGGCAACAGGATTGTATCCTGAAACTGACTTTATAAACGATCTGGGTAATCCTGTCCGGGATCCGGTCACAGGAAATGCTGCAACAGGCGGTGACTCTAACAGTGGCGGCGTCATTCTTGACGGCGTGCTGGCTGACGGTTCGGTGAACACCAGGCGTATAACAGGTGGCAACTACAGGCTCTTCGGATATGCAAGGAACCCGAATGCAGGGTTTGTATACGATGCATCATATGTTAAACTCAGGGAGGTGAGCCTTTCCTATGATCTTCCCAGGACACTGATGGCCAAGACCTTTATTTATGGAGCTTCAATTGGTTTTGTCGGATCGAACCTCTGGATTATTCACAAGAACCTGCCTTATGCTGACCCTGAAGCAAGCCAGAGTGCAGGCAATATACAGGGATGGCAGAGCGGTGTAATGCCAACCACCCGGAATTTCGGTTTCAACGTTAAACTACAATTCTAATAATGAAGATCATGAAAAAGAAATATTTAATATTATTGGTGCTGGTTGCGTCTTTCACCGCCTGTACCGATAAATTCGAGGAATTCAATACTGATGTAAAGAATCCTGCTAT
>JBGSLG010000202.1:0-9026 GCA_041740815.1 Bacteroidales bacterium | reverse complement strand
TTCAAGGAGATTCTGGCAAATATGGCCGGGGAGGTAAGATCTTATGACCTTGGTGCCGAGATAAGTAAAAGAGTAATAAAGATCAACAGCCAGGTTTTCAGGCTTCCCCACGTTGCCAGGAAAAGGTGGGAATCATATTTTCAAGACAGGACAAACCGCATGCTCCTTTCCGTGGTTGACAGTTATAAACCGGATCTTATAATGGTTTACAATTCTGTTTTTCTGCTTCCGAAGACATGTGAGCTGATGAGAAAAAGAGCCAGTCTGATCTTCTTCATGGGTGACAGTCCCTTTTATACGCCTCAGAATAATTATTACCTGGCCTGCCTGCCGTATGCTGACCTGATCCTCTCACCTGACTCTTTATGGAGTCAGCAGCTGAATACAATCGGGTTAAGCAGGACCATGTATTTCCTGCCCGGTCCTGACAGCAGCTCATATTTCAGGATTGAGAACACGGACAGGAGGCCTGAAGACATTGAGACCGAGATATTATATGTCGGATCAAGTTACCTCAATTCATGGGGTTACAAGAAAGCCCTGCTCATGAGCAGATTCACGGGGTTTAATTTTATCATTTACGGGAACAGTGCGTGGAAGAGGTGGTTCAGTTTCTTCCCTGAACTGGAGCGTGTTTACCGTGATAGCGGATTCATTCCGCAGGAGAAGATAAACAGGATGTTCAATATGACAAGACTGATTCCCGTTGACGGGAACCCGGGCATCCTTAACGGTGTGCATCTGCGGTTGTTTGAAGCGCTCGGTGCAGGTGCCCTGCCGCTGATTGAATACAGGCATGATCTCGATCACCTGCTGTTCAGGGATTTCCGTGGGGAGCTTCCACTTATCAGGGATTATAGCAAAGCTTCTGACCTTGCATCGCATTATCTAAGAAACGAAGCGGAGCGAAGCGCTCTTGTTGCAGCTATGTATGATTACCTGGCAAAGGAGTACAGCTCATCTGCCAACGCTGAACGCCTGTCTGAAGCCCTGAAAAGATAGTCATACCAGTGGAAAAGAGAATATGCCTTGTGCATTACAGCTCATCGCCGGGAGGCATTGAAGTTCTGATGCCTGAAATAATCAGGATGCTTCCCGATGCTGTGTTCAGCGTCTTCGTGATCAGGCCACCGGAAAAGGAGAAGATAAACGTTTATGCTGGTTTCGTGGCAGATGTCACATATGGTTCGCTGAACAATTTCAGTGCTGCATGGAGGCTCTGGCGCTTCGGACGGAGTAACCGGAAGGCTGTCTTCCACGGATTCAATACCGGTCCCTTCTTTCTCCTTGTTTTACGGCTTGCAGGGGTGGGGAAGCTTGCCTATTCAGTCCGGGGCACGATGCATTACAATACCCGGTTCCAGAAGTTGTTACGGTCAGCAATATGGAACCTGGCCATAACCGGACGCAGCAGATTCATCGCCAACTCGGCTTACAGCCGCGACGTTTTTGTCAGGTACCTGCCGCGGGTGAAATCACAAATCCGCGTAATCTACAACCCGGTTTATTCAGACCGGATCAGGGTGCCTGCTGCCGCTTCGGCCAGGGAGGGGTTGAACATAATATATGTCGGGCGACTGACCGAGGGGAAGAATTTATTCAGGTGGATAGACATTGCTTCTGATATACGCAAGGTGAGGGAAGACGCAAGATTCAACCTTTTCGGCGACGGCCCTTTAAGAAACCGGCTGATGGAATACAGTCGTGCTGCCGCGATGGAAGACTGCCTGTTCTTCAGGGGATATGTGCAGGATCTTTCCGAAATCTATACCGGCGCAGACCTGTTGTTGTTTCTTTCTGAATATGAGTCGTTCGGGAACGTGGTTGTGGAGAGTATTCTTTACGGGACTCCTGTTCTGGTTGCTGATATTCCGAGTATGCGGGAAATTTTCAGGAATTTTCCGGAGTTCATTCTGCCTGCCGGTGATCAGACAGCAAAATCGATCCTGGATAAGATTGATAAGCCGGATGAGCTTCGGCGGCTCACCCTCGAGGCTGCTAAAGAGTTCATTGCAAGGTTTTCAATTGATCAGCATATCAGAGGTCTGCAAGAGGTTTACGACAGTCTTGACTGACATTGCTACGTGATACATCATAAAATGCCCTTTTTGCTCGATATACATATTAGTGATCCGCAGAGGAGCCTTCCGGAGTATTTTATTGACGGTCCGGTTATCAGCCTGCAGCTGTCGGGTAATGATTTTGACTTCATTGCCTGGGGCGATCCGATTGCCGATGATGGATTCAGCAGGGATCTGCCGCACAACAGGAGCATAGAATTCATTGTAAATAATCTGTCGGGACACTTCTATTTTATCTTGCACGATAAGATCAACGGTCAGTATCTTCTCGGCAATTCGATGTTCAGCATCCTTCCGTTCTATTATTGTTTATCTGAAGGAAGGATCACTGCCTCTGACAATGCCCTTACCCTTGGCATGCATTGCGGCAAAACGGGGTTGTCAAAGAGGTTTGTTTTGGAATCGGTGCTGTTTAATTTCCCGCTGTCCAATCACTCCGCTGTTGAGGGAGTTTCCCTCCTTCCGGCAAATTCAGGCATTATGCTTGACGCAGGCGGAATCCGCATTGAAAAGCATACCGAGGTCAGTAAATGGTTTGACGCCTCACCGCATTCGGGTACGGGAACCGCTGAAAGACTGGCTGATGTATTCCTCGAAGAGGTAAACAAATACCTGCCACAGGAATACTTTTTTAGCGCATTAACGGGGGGCTTTGACGGAAGGACCCTGACGGCTGCAGCACTCCATGGCAAGAGAAAATTTTCATGTTACTGCTTTGGTACGGCAGACTCACGTGACCTGAGGGTGGCTGCAGGGACCGCGGCAGGAGTCGGGGTGCCATTCCTTCCGGTGTTTCTTGATGACCGGTATATAAAGGATCATAGCCTTCAGGCAGGGAAGCGATTCATAATTGAATCTTCAGGCGTTGGTACATTCAGCAGGGCTCATTATCTCTATTCCTCAGAGTTGCTTTCTGCCAGTGCCAGATTCCTGGTTACGGGTAATTTCGGGAGTGAAATATTCAGAGCCGTCCATGTTCCGGGTGTGGTAATTGCTCCGAATTTATACAGGATATTTCGCTCCGCAGATCCGGGAGAGTCAATCAGGGAGATCCGCCGGAGCCTGCAGGGTTCTTTCCTCAACCTGGCATATTTTGAAACAGAGATTGCGGAGCTTGAAAATGACATTGCCGGTCTCCCCTGTTTCAATGCCAGCTATAAGGGCCTGACCAGGAACATGCAGTTTTACATTTTTGTCTTTGAAGAGTTGTTCCGCAAGTATTTCGGGACTGAGATTGTTGTGCAGTCGGAGATCATCAGCAACCGGACTCCCTTCCTTGATTTGAGGTTTCTTAAGGCCCTGATGAGTACGAAGTTTGCCGGCATTCATTCGGAATTCTTTGAGGAGAACCCATTCAGGAGATATAAGGGGCAGGTGATGTATGCGCATATCATCCGTAGAGCCTTCCCTCCGCTTGGCCGTTTTACAACAGATAAGGGCTATGCTCCGGACGATCTTCTGTCCTTCCGGGGAAAGCTTCACATTACACGGGGCTACGTTGGCAAACGACTGAAAAAGCAGAACCCCATGTATGATCCCAACGGAGTAAGGGAAGCCTGGGAACAGAACAGGGCCTTCTATGAAAATCTGCCTTATGATGACAGCCTGTTTAACAGGGAGAGGGTTCTTTCTTCACAAGGTCCGGGCTATACAGATTTAAAAGCCAGGCTATTCAGCCTGATTTATCTTGGAAATTATCTGAACAATCAGTGACCGCCGATGGAAAAGATCTTTTTACTGACTGACTATAAAGGACGTTTTGGCTCCAGGCATGATGACTCTCCCTACCGGTCGGGGATGAACCTTCAGGTTTTGACAGATGCCTTCAGGGAGCTCGGACTGGAGACAGAGATTATGCCATTCAGCTCTGTCAATCCTGGAGACAGCTCCTGGAGAGACAGGCTGGTTGTATATACCTCCGCTGAGGATCCGGGGTTTATATACAAGCAGTATATTGAGGATGTTGTTCTGGCGCTTTCAAATGCCGGGGCTAAAGTGATTCCGCGTTTTGAATATCTCCGTGCCAACAACGACAAGGTTTTCATGGAGCTACTTAGGAGTCTTCTGCCTGAGAATTTGCAGGGGAACCTTGAGTCATCCCATTTCGCCACCCTCGAGGAGGTACAGGCCCGGGCAGACCGGATCGGGTTCCCGGTTGTAATAAAAGGCCATTCGGGGGCAATGGGAAGGAATGTGTTTCTGGCTCATGATCAGCAAGAGCTGAAAAGAACGATAAAGCGCAAAATTGCGGTCCGGAGCAGCTTTAGGCTCAGGATCAAGGAATACCTGAGACAGGTTATACACAAGGGATATCAGAGAGATTCATTTTACCGGGGACGATTTATCATCCAGAAGTTCATTCCCGGATTGAAGAACGACTGGAAGGTCTATTATTTTGGCGAAAAGGCATTCGTATTCAATCGTCCTGTTTTCGCCCGGAGGGAATTCAGGGCAAGCGGCGGCGGCTATGATAACTATAAATACGGTTCAGCTGCCGGAGCTCCGGAGGGGATGCTCGACTTCGGATGGCAAATCTTCCGCGAACTGCTTGTCCCGAATATTTCGATTGACATTGCCTGGGATGGCTCCCGCTTTTACATGCTCGAATTTCAGTGTCTCTATTTTGGCACTGCCGGTATATTGCAGAAGTACTCAAAAGAGTACTTTCTTAAGGATGGCCGGGAATGGAGGGTGACAGCCAATGACGGAAATATTGAGAAAACATATGCTGAAAGTGTATCCTGGTTCATCAGAAAAATAGGATGAAAGTTCTTTTTGTCTCAAGCGGCAAGGCCGGTGATGTGGGCCATGTGGTCAGAAACCAGGGAGAGTCATTAAGAGCAGCCGGAGTTGAGATTGATTACCTGACTATCCGGCCGGGAACTGCCGGCTATATCAGGGCTATTCCGATTATCAGAAGAACCTTCATGGAGGGCAGACATGACCTTGTCCATGCACATTACAGCTTAAGTGCCTTCTCTTCAACACTGGCAGGTGTGAGACCGTTGGTGGTCTCGCTGATGGGATCGGACACCTTCACGCCGCTGCCTGCCAGGACCCTTATCAGGATTCTCTCGCTGAAGCGGTGGGATGGCACAATTGTCAAAACCGCTGAAATGAAGACGAGGCTAAAGCTTGAAAGAGCCATTGTAGTGGCAAACGGTGTTAACCTTGATAGATTCACTCCTTTGGAAAAGATGGAGGCCAGGAAACTGTTGAACATATCCCCGGAAAAGAAAGTGATCGTTTTTGTTGCTTCAAAAAACCGTCCGGAGAAAAACCTTCATCTTGCCATGGAG
Source organism: Bacteroidales bacterium (assembly GCA_041740815.1). GTDB lineage: Bacteria > Bacteroidota > Bacteroidia > Bacteroidales > VadinHA17 > SR-FBR-E99. The sequence continues at coordinate 3,646 of JBGSLG010000202.1, read as the reverse complement.
GCTGTCAGCTTGCTGAACGACAGCTCGATAGAATTTATGCATCTTCATGATAAACAGAACGCCGAGATAGCATGGCACCTGAATGCTGCTGACCTGCTGCTTCTGACCTCAACCAGGGAGGGTAGTGTTAATGTTATCAAGGAGGCCATGGCCTGCAACTGCCCGATTGTATCGACTGATGTGGGAGATGTCCGGGAAGTGATTGGCGGAACAGCAGGTTGTTTTATCTCCGGACATGACAGCCGGAGCATAGCTGATATGATCAGAGAGGCCCTCTCCTACGGCGGGAGGACTGAAGGCAGGGCAAGGATAAAGGATTTGGGGCTCGACTCTGAATCAGTCGCCCGGAGGATCATTGACATATACACATCTGTCAAAGGAAGCGATTAAGATGAGAGTCATCACTGACAGCAACATTCCGGCCGCTGAATGGATTCATTTCATTGACGGGAACGTGCATGCCACCCCTTTCCAGTCACCCTCTTTCCTGCATTTTTTCAATTCTGTCAGAGGCTTCAGTGCAAAAAGCTATGCGGTGGAGGAAGGCGGTGTAGTGAAAGCGCTGGCAGTTGTAACCACACAGGGTAAAAAGGGCCCGGCAGGTCTCTTTTCCAGGAGGCAGATAGTCTATGGCGGTCCGCTTGCAGATGATGTCTGTCCCGATGCCCTTGACATGCTTCTGAAAGCTATGGATGAGGATCTGCCGGGGGGAGTAATCTATACCGAGTTCCGGAATCTCTCGGATTACAGTTCGCTCAGCGATGTGTTTCTCAGTAAAGGATATGAGTACGTTCCATACCTGAATTTCCGGGTCGACACCCGCAACAGGGAAGCAATGACCGGAAGGGTGAGCAGCTCACGGTTAAGGCAGATCAGGAAGGCACAGCAGCAATCAGTAACCTGTACTGAGGCTCAGGATGAGGATGAGGTCAGACAGTTTTACCTGCTCCTGAAGGAGTTGTACAGGAAGAAACTGCATAAACCCCTTCCGGGGGAAGATTTTTTTGTGCAGTTCTATGTGCAGGCTCTGGGCAAGTACCTTCTCGTGAGGCATGAAGGGCAGATTATTGGCGGCATAATGTGTCCTCTGCTTCCGGGCAGAGCTCTGTATGAGTTTTATATATGCGGCCGGGAGGATGTCAGGGATGGATTGCATCCCGGGGCGATCGCCACGTGGTCGGCAATGGAGTATGCCGCAGGTAATGGCATACCTCTCTTTGATTTCATGGGCGCAGGAAAGCCTGATGAGCAGTACGGGGTAAGGGATTTCAAGGCCAGGTTCGGCGGCGAACTGGTGGAGTATGGCAGGTATCTTAAAATCAGGAAACCACTATTGTATAAAACCGGTAAGTCAGCACTGCAGTTTATGAAGAGTAAGGGAAAATGAATGTCCTGATTGACATAGGACACCCGGGGCATGTTCATTTGTTCAGAAATTTTGCCAGGGTCTTCATGAAAAAGGGTCACAGTGTTCTTTTTACCGTGAGGGAGAAGGAGCATGAGATTGACCTGTTGAGGCATGAGAAGCTTCCGTTTGTAAGGATGGGCAGGCATTATTCATCCAGTGCCGGGAAAATTACCGGGCTCTTTTATTACAACCTTAAGATGCTCTTTATCAGTTTTAGATTCAAACCCGACCTGTTTCTAAGTCACGGGTCAGTTTATACCCTGCTCTCCTCGCTGTTACTCAGAAAGCAGAATATTGCGCTTGAAGACTCGGGTAACAAGGAACAGGTACGGCTGTATCTTCCATTTACAAAAGCAGTGCTTACTTCCACAAGCTTCCCCTTCAGGTACGGCAGCAAGCAGGTTTTTTATGAAGGGTATCATGAGCTGGCATATCTCCATCCCAACTATTTTGAGCCGGATCAGACGGTTCTGGATGAGCTGGGAGTAAATGCAGGGGAGCCGTATTTCATTGTCCGGCTTGTGGCATGGAAGGCAAGCCATGACAGGCATAACTCAGGGCTGTCAACTGAACAGAAGAGAGAGATTGTAAAATACCTCTCCTCGCACGGAAAGGTTTTTATAAGCTCTGAAGGAGATCTGGACCCGGACCTTGAACCCTGCAGGTTTCCCCTTGGGCCGGAGAGAATGCATCATGCCCTTGCTTATGCAACTCTGTTTGTCGGGGAGGGCGCAACCATGGCTTCAGAGAGCGCTGTGCTGGGCACGGCTGCCATATATATCAATACTATACGCCGCGGTTACCTGGAAGAGCAGGAGAGGGAATATAATCTTGTAACCTGCTTCCGTAATTTTGACGGGGTTATGGAACGAATCAGGGAGCTCCTCGGTAATCCGGAATTGAAATCCGAAACAAAAAGAGAAAGGGAGCGTTTAATTAAGCAAAAGTGTGATCTGACCGGATTCATGGTAAAGTTCATTGAAGAATTACCGGGGATTTGAGTCGGATCTTGAATTGAAGTTAGTTGACAGGAGAATGAACTTTTAAGATGAAGACAAAAAGAACAGCATCCATAATATTTTCACTGAGCCTGCTTCTGCTTACTGCAGGTGGCATTGAAGCGCAGTCATACAGGTTAATCGCGGATTCCGTACATATCTTTTCTTTTAACAGGGAATTGAATACAATGGACCTTAACGGGGTCAATTATAATTATTATACATCAGGCCAGCTTGACAGTTCATATACTGCAGACAGAACCAGGACGATCACGGCAAAAGCCCTCTACAACTATTCGGGAGGTGTAATGACTGAGGCGCTTTCGTTTGTCGTATTGTCGGGTACGATGGTGCCAAACCAGAAGAGAGTATTTACCCATGATGGCATGAACCTCGTTACAACCTCGTTGGTAACCAGATGGCAGGCCGACCACTGGCAGAACTTAAACAGGTTTACATACACCTATGATGTGAATAACCGCCTGGTTGTTTACAGCAGGGAATTCTGGAGAGTCGATGCCTGGACTGATTTCTCAGCCGACAGCCTTTTTTATGACGAATCGGGCAGATTGATTGAACAGAGCGCCAGGTCAAAGTCGACTGGTCAATATATAACCCGGAACCTTATACAATACAATCTGGCCGGGAAGAAGGTTTTTCAGACGCGACAGGATTTCTTGAATAATATATGGACGAACGTGACCAGGGTCCGTTACATTTATAACAAATGCGGTACCCAGATATCCACATCCACAGATCGGTGGGTCAACGGATCATGGCAGACGGAGTCCGGCACCGAGTCCTTCATCAGTATAGAGATTTTGCCAGGGGCGCGCAAGGTGCCCGTCTGTCACAATGGCACCACAATATTTGTCCATGTAACTCAACTGGCGGCTCATCTCGCTCACGGCGATTGCCTTGGACAATGTGTTGATCCCGGTCCCGTTATTGACGGCGAAACAGAAACAGTGTCATTAAAGAGCAAGAGTCTCCCGTTTATTGTTTACCCAAACCCGGCCAGGGAGTCTGTCAGCATCAGAATGATTGATCGCGATTGTCCTGCAACAAGAATTGAGCTCCTGGATTATTACGGCAGGGTAATGCAGGTCATAAACCCTGATAGCCAGGAGCTGACAACAATTGACCTGACTGCTCTCAAGAGCGGGAATTATATTCTGCGGTTGACATCTGATGCAGTCTACAGTACGGTTATTACGAAAAGGTAGCATTTCCCTCCTCC
>JBGSLG010000201.1:0-11667 GCA_041740815.1 Bacteroidales bacterium | reverse complement strand
GGCCATCTCGATGGCGCACCTGGCGGCGGACTGGGCCCAGAAAGAGCTTTTCAAGGTGTAGGCGATTGATCTGTAGTTGTTTATATCCTGGCCCACAATAAACTCCTTGCAGCTGTTCAGAGTTCCGAGGATGGTTTCCTGGTTCTCACCGTTGATCTGTATGATGGGTGCGGCTTCCCCATAACCTTCAATGCCATTCTCAAGGACAATCGTAACAAGGGCATTGTTGATATGGGTCATTACACCCAGTGATATATGAAACGGTTCATCCAGCTTGATATTGACCGGCTCAATGAACATCCCGGTGATCCTGATGCCTTTCAGTCCTCCCAGCCTGCCGGAATTCCTGTCCCTGTCAGGCAGCATGCTACCCCCCAATACGGTGGCAGTGGCCAGTCCGCCAGCTGTTATCCCTCCTTTTTTAATAAAAGCTCTTCTGGTACTCATTATTTGATAGGTTAATCTGCGAGCTTAAATTTAAGATTATCCGCGAATCATTAACCCGGAAGGGCTTTTACTTTTTCAACAGCAATTATGGCTTCATACTGTCCATTGCGCCCAGAACAAAGACCAGCGGCGCATTCCAGTTAATTGCAATCTCATTTGTTGAGTAGCTGCACTCACTGTCGGTGTACGACTTTGCGGGGAATGTGGAACGGTTAACCGTGGGAGGGCAGTCGGTCAGCACCACTGTGTTGGGCCCGCCAACAAGAAAACCGGGATAAGGCTCCGGCACCCCGTCGGCTCCCGACGGACGGTGATGAATGTTCATCGGCGAGAGTGTCCCGAAACCGGTCACAAAGCAATAGCCTGTGGGGTTAGTCCCGAGCAGCCAGTTGACATCAGCCTGCAGGGAGGGCAGGTACTTCTGGTCACCCGTCAGCTTCATGGCGATGATCTTGAGCAGCGCCTGGTTAGCCACGTCTGAGGAGCTTCCCCATGCAAACCAGTCGAGGCTGATCCGGTACGGACTGGCCTCTGACTTTGCAATGAGCTCATCCGCATATGACACTAAAAGTGCTTTTGCAGCCTCCTTCAGTGCACTGAACGATTCGCCCTCAGCAAGTGCAAGAGAGATCAGACCCAGGGTGGCCGACTGGTTCCAGGTGGGGGTTCCGGCCTTCACACCGGCGAGAAAATCAGCTCCCGGGGCAGTGCCTGATGACAGTGCCGTCTCCGCCTTCGCCCAGAAGAGCTCGTCAGAGAGATTGTCATCACCGTAGGCGCCGGTAGATACGTCGTCTGGCTGAACATAGAGGATATCAGGATGAGCCTCCGCCCATTTCATTGCTTTTGAGGAAGCCTCCACACACACTGCGGACAGGGCTTTCAGCTCATCTGAGGGATCATTGGCAAAGACACGGTATGCCATGGCCGTCAGGGCTGCAAAATCAAGCGTTGCGGCCGTGCTCTTCTGAACAACATAACGGGGTGCTGTTGCCTCGTGGGGCATATCGAACCCGAAGAACTCCTTGTTGGTCAGTTTGTGATAGACCCCGCCGTCATTCGGGTCCTGCATTGTAAGATACCATCTGAGGTTATAAAGCAGCTCGTCAACAAGATCGGCTATCTCATTGCCACTCTCGGGGATATCAAGGTTCAGCGACCTGCAGTAATCAGGATAGAGCTGATAGAAGAGGAGCAGGGTATAGTTGGTGATGCTGCTGTTGACGATGTATTTGTTGTAATCACCTGCATCATACCATCCCCCGGGACTTGATATGACCGTGCCCTCCGGCCTCAGCGCGGAGGCAGCGGACTTGTGCACGATAACTGCGGTGTCAGGGTGTCCTGCAGGCCGCGCCCATTGTGAGCCATATTCAGAGGTGATCTCAAAGCCGGAGCGGTTCAGGTAGAACGATTTCACAGCAGCTTTGGTAATCTCCGTATATACATCGGCGCCTATACGAAACTCACCGGAGCAAACCTCCGATCCGGCCTCACAAAGCATGTAGGCTCCGGGTGCCGTCAGTGCGGAGAAGTCCGCGGCGCGGACGCTATCGCCTGAAAGCTCCCAGTAACGCGGCTGGCCGGTGACGCCTGTGAAGACAACCTTCCCGGTCACAGCATCAACAATCTCAAATTCCTCAGCAGATGACTGGAACAACGCCACCTTTTCAGCTTCAGGGTGGTAGCCAGCCTGGTTCACCAGTATCATCTCGCTGGCGGGCGAAGCCGCAGATGCAAGCCTGGATTTCTTTAGAGCAGAATTGCCGCATCCTGATGTTGCCAGCAGGGCAGCAACTGCGATAGTCAAGATTACCGATACATATTTCATTTCCTTACATTGTTATTTTGACATTATGTTCAGTTCCTTCGGGGAACACCGGAAGAATGCATGAATCGACCTTCTTCCCGTCAAGTGTTATCTCCCATACTCCTTTGGATCTATGCTCAGGATTACTTACCTCGATGTTGTAGACGGCGCCCCTGAACAGGCGCCTGACGGTGAACCCGTTCCACTCCGGTGGTATGCAGGGGTCAACCAGCAGGCCGTCATACTCGGGCCTGATGCCGAGGATATACTGGGTGACGGCAAAGAGGCACCATGAGGCCGTACCTGTCAGCCAGCTGTTCTTCGCTTCACCGGGGCGGAATGCATCCTTCCCCGCTATCATCTGCGAATATACATAGGGCTCCGTTTTGTGCAGGTCACTTATCTCCTCAAGGTACGACGGAGTGATGCGGCTGTAGTACTCAAAGGCCCTGTGTCCGTTGCCGGTCATTGTCTCCGAGATGATGATCCAGGGGTTGTTATGGCAGAATATGCCTGCATTTTCCTTGTACCCCTCAGGGTAACTGGAGATCTCACCCATCTCAATGTAATACTTAGTAAATGCCGGATTATTGAGCACTATGCCGTACTCGCAGGCCAGGCGTTCATTGACGGCACCCAGCGCCTTGAGCGCCCTGCCGTCCTCGAGCCCTATGCCTGCCATCACGCACATGCCCTGTGTCTCAATAAAAATCTTTCCCTCTTCATTCTCACGGCTGCCAATCTTCCTTCCGTAGTAGTCGTAGGCACGCAGGAACCACTCGCCGTCCCACCCGTGACTGTCGAGGGCCTTGACCATATCGCCTATGTGCTTCTGCGCCTTATCTGCCAGCGAATTCTCACCTCTTCTTCTTGCAATTGTAACGAAGTCGGCGCCGTAGAGGACAAACATTGCGGCAATGAAGATCGATTCTGCCTGGCCTCCCTTCTGGTTCTCGGTGGTCTGGAAGCTCTCATCGGGATTCGAGGAGAAGCAGTTCAGGTTGAGGCAGTCATTCCAGTCGGCCCGCCCTATCAGCGGCAGCCCGTGAGGACCCAGGTGGTTGACGACGTGCCAGAATGAACGTTTAAGATGCTCGAACAGGCTGCCGGCGTTGGCCGCGTCATTATTGAACGGAACCACCTCATCCAGTATCTGCCAGTCGCCTGTCTCCTTCAGGTAATTTGCCACTCCGAATATCAGCCAGACCGGGTCATCGTTGAAGTTGCCGCCAATCTCGGCATTGCCTCTCTTTGTAAGCGGCTGGTACTGGTGGTATGCGCTGCCGTCGTCAAACTGCGTGGAGGCAATGTCAATGATCCTCTCCCTGGCCTGCGGGGCTATCATCTGTACATATCCCACCAGGTCCTGGTTAGAGTCGCGGAAGCCCATTCCGCGCCCTATGCCTGACTCAAAATAGGAGGTGCTGCGCGACATGTTATAAGTCACCATGCACTGGTACGGGTTCCAGGTATTAACCATCCGTGAGAGCCGTGGATCGGGGTGGTCAAGGGTGATGACCGACAGCTTGCTGTCCCAGTATTCCCTCAGCTCCCTGAATGCCGTCTCAACCTTCTCATTTGTATCGTATCTTTCGATCATCGCCTTCGCCCTGACCTTGTTTATCACTTGTGGTGCGATAAACTTCTCATTGTCGGGGTTCTCGATGTAACCCAGAACGAAGACGAGATTCTTCTCCTCACCCGGTTCCAGGTCTACTTCCACGCAGTGCGAAGCCACAGGCGACCAGCCGTGTGCGATGCTGTTGCGTGGCTTGCCTGAGAAGACGGTATCAGGACGGTCAAAGCCGTTATAGATGCCCAGGAACGTCTCCCTGTCGGTGTCGAACCCTGCCACGGGCCCGTTCACTGAATAAAAGGCATAGTGGTTGCGGCGCTCACGGTATTCTGTCTTGTGATAGATGACTCCGTCCTCCACCTCAACCTCTCCGGTTGAGAAGTTACGCTGGAAATTGGTCATGTCGTCGAGTGCGTTCCAGAGGCACCACTCCACGAACGAGAAGAGCTTAAAGCGCCTGGCCAGCTTCCCGTTGTTACGAAGCCTGATGCGCTGCACCTCGCAGGTGTCGCCCAGGGGCACGAAGAAGAGCATCTCTGCCTGAAGACCATCCTTCTCCGATCCGATGACAGTGTAACCCATGCCGTGGCGACAGGAGTAATTCTCAACCTCAGCCTTAACGGGTTTCCAGCCGGGAGACCATACAGATCCGTTGTCATTGATATAGAAGTATTTGCCTCCGTCATCAAGAGGTACGTTATTGTACCTGAACCGGGTCAGCCTGCGCAGGCGGGCATCGCGGTAGAAGCTGTAACCCCCGGCAGTGTTCGAGATGATTGAGAAAAAATCCTTGTTGCCCAGGTAGTTTATCCAGGGATAGGGAGTCTTGTACTGCGTGATGACATATTCCCTTTTGCTGTCATCAAAGTGTCCGTATTTCATGATTCGCGGTTAGTCTTTAAGTTTATCCCACCAGGTGTATTTCAGTATTATGGTTGTCACTATCATCACTCCCGTAGCCACATAGAACTGATTCCACTCGCGCATTACGAGGAACACCGGGAAAGCCATCAGTGATATCTGCCAGACCATGCCCACCACTATGTTAAACATGTCTCTCCAGAAGTCCCGGTTGACAATGAATGAAGGATCCTCGGCCACAACCAGTTTCTGTACCGGTTTCCAGAATCCCCACGGACGAACCTGCCTGTAGAATTTCTTCAGTGTCGCATCATCCTCTCTTTTGGTGAGGAGTGATCCCAGGATGCTCCCTATGAGTGATATGAGGAAGATTACCGGGAAGGCATTCATGCTGAAATTTTCCGTCAGCGGCCAGTTCTGCAGTATGCCGATGTTCATTGCGGGCAGGATGAGCGCTGCTATGATGCCAGACAGCATTCCCCAGAAATACCCGTAGCCGTTGAAGCGCCACCAGTACCATTTCAGGACGTTGGGAGCAGTATAGCCACCCCAGAGGGCTGCGGTGATCCAGAGGACCACATCGTTTATGGAGGTTACAAGGAACCCGACCACTATGCCGATGACCACAATAAGCAGCGAGGCCGCATAACTCATCCTGACATAGGTCTTTTCGCTGGCATTGGGATTTATGTAGCGCTTGTAGATATCATTGACCAGGTAAGCCGGGGCCGCGTTCACCGTGGCTGCAAAGTTGCTCATGAAGGCTGCTATCAGTCCTGCCAGCAGGAAGCCCAGCAGGCCAACGGGGACATAGGTTGCTAGCACCTCAGGGAGGATGCTCTCAAAATCGGGATTGGTAAGTGAACCGGTATACAGTTTGTCGAAATTCACCAGGGCCAGTATCGTCAGGCCGGCAACCATGAAGTAGCGGGCAGGGTTAAGAACCACGCTTACCAGCGAGCTCATCTTTGAAGCTTCCTTGGGGTTCTTCGTGGCAAGGATACGCTGCATGTCATAGTTGGGGGCGGGGCCTGCAGCAGAGACCAGTATCCCCTTGAAGAGCATCATGACAAAGAATAGTCCGAACAGCTCGTAACCGTCCGACTTGATCCATTCGTTGAACGTATGGAGCTTGGGTGACGCGGCTGCAGATATACTGGTCCAGTCGAGCCCCGTGGTCCTCCCGAACCACAGAGTCTTCCATCCCTCCGGGATGACTGCGTTGAGGGCGTCGGGGGATATCTGTTTTATTGCTATGATGCCCACGGCGACGGAGGCAATGGTCAATATACCGTATTGGATGACTTCGGTGATTACCACGCTGAACATCCCGCCCTTAACCACGTAGAATGTGGTGATGGCCATGAGGATGAGAGCATAGAGGTTGACGTTGATCTGGGGGTGTGCCAGCAGGTACTCAGGGTTGGAGACGATGGGCGGGAGGAAGGCGGAGACGAACTTCCCGACGCCCTTGAAGCCGTATGACAAAAAGCCAATCACGCTGACGAGGGCGAAGACAACCACTATGACATGAGAGAGGGTAGCCGCCCTGCCACTGCCGAAGCGCGTCTTTATCCACTCGGCGCCGGTCATGACGTTCGAGCGTCTCAGCCAGGCAGAGAGATATACCATCAGGAAGATCTGGTTGAAGACAGGCCACATCCATGGTATCCATATGCTCTTCATGCCGTAGACGGAGAGCCAGTAGACAAGGAGCATGGTACCGGCTATGTCAAACATGCCTGAGGCATTGGAGACGCCCAGGAAATACCACGGCAGGCTGTTGCCGCCGAGGAAGTACGACTGGATGTTTTTCGACGCCCGTTTCGAGACCCAGTTACCAATAAAGATGGTTGCCACCAGGTAGAGGATGACAATGCCAAGGTCGATGATATGCAAATTCATGGTTATGTTGGTTTGGTTTAAGTTTTCAGATAATGAAGGAGATGCGGCCTTTTCTAGTTTTTTCGTATACCTCGCGGCTGAACAGGTAATACTGTGCCGGCTTGTGGGCCACACCCTGCTGTTTCTTCTTCAGGGCGATGACATAGTGCATCTGTGCCACCTTTTTCCTGAAGTTGCGCTTGTCAAATGATGTTCCCAGTACAGCCTCATATACTTTCTGAAGCTGTGAAAGGGTGAAGTAATCGGGAAGAAGCTCGAAGGCTATCGGTTCGACCTTTACCTTGCGCTGCAGGGCTTCCAGGGCCTCGTAGAACAGGTATTTATGGTCAAAGGCCAGATCCATCTCCTTTACCATGGAGACCGGGAACCATGATACGTTCCTGTCCTTCAGCCGCAGTGTAACCTTTGTGTTGTCGATGAGTGCCAGATAGCCCACGGTGACGATCCTGTCTGCAAAACCCTTGTTGATATAATCGAGCCATCTCTTATCCTTGGGTGAGGAGACACGGTCAAGCTGCCCGAAGGCGCCGAACTGCTCCAGGAAGATGTTGTCAAGGCCTGTGAGTCCCTTCAGGATCCGGCCGGCAGCACTGTCGAGATCTTCATCCTCAAAGATGTGGTAGCCGGCCAGGGTGTGGTCACGGATAATAACCTCCCCGCTTTTTTCATCCCTCAGCTCCCTTTCAACAAGCAATACATTGAGTTTCTCAAAGTCGAATCCGAACACTACACAGTCGACTGATATGTTGGGAACAATCTTGTGGGCTATCATTTTATTATACCTGGTAAGAGATAAAATGACTTAGTGTACAATGTAGGATTTCAAAGGTATTGTAAAAAAATAGTATAATCAACACGCTAATCAAAAAAAAGCTGCAGAGACTCTGTGGGTGAGGTGGTGAAACATGTTTATTATATTATATAGTTGAGGATAGACGCGGTCACGACACAACTGCCAGGCTGAAGGCAGGGTCTGCACACGGAATCACACAGACTATTAATAAGCTATGTGTAACAAGTACACCAACCAAAGGTGTTTTGACTGAAAAGGCAGCAGTAATATCAAATTATTATAACAATGAGGCAAAATAGTATCAATCCTGCCCTGATAAGATAGAGTACCTTTAAAAACCTAAAAACTGTACAGCTATGCAAAACAAACTCTTAAGACTAACTTTTCTCATTTGTCTGGCAGCTGTCATGTCATCCACGGCTCTCTACGCACAAGAGAGAACTGTAACCGGAAAGGTTCTGGATGATACAAATGCTGTATTGCCCGGGGCCTCGATTGTGGTGAAGGGCACGACAATAGGGACTGCATCGGACCTGAACGGGAATTTCTCGTTCCAGGTACCCTCCGATGCCACCACGCTGGTTGTTTCGTTCATAGGGATGGACCCAAAAGAGGTGCCCATCACTGCCGGACCGATAACGATTACAATGACAATGTCAGCCGAGGAGGTTGATGCCGTTGTGGTGGTCGGTTATGGTACCGCCCGTAAGAGCGAACTGACAGGCGCCTCAGTGTCTGTTACCGGTGAACAGCTCGCCGCAGCCATGACTGCCAATCTTGACCAGGCACTTCAGGGACGGGCGGCAGGTGTCACGGCTGTGTACACCTCCGGTCAGCCAGGCTCGGCAATGTCAATACGTATCCGGGGTCAGGGTTCCCTCCGTGCCGATGCATCTGAGCCACTCTATGTGATTGACGGCGTACCGGTCCAGAATGTGAGTCAGAGCGGTCATGACATTGGTCTTGGCGACAGGCTGGGAAACGGATCGGTGCAGGCATTCTCCGGACTTTCAGGGATCAACCCCGCAGACATACTCACGATGGAGATACTCAAGGATGCTTCGGCAACAGCCATCTACGGCTCACGTGGCGCCAACGGAGTGGTATTGATAACAACCAAGGGCGGCAGGACAGGTGAGGCGAAGTTCACCTATGAAGGTTACTATGGTCTCCAGGATCAGGTCGCACGCCTCGATGTAATGAACCTGCGCGAGTTTGCCCAGTACAGTATTGACTGGGCGGCAGAGACTGCTGCACGTGACCCGAGGGTTGAGTTTCAGGATCCGTCAATATTGGGAGAAGGTACTAACTGGCAGAATGAACTTTACAGAGTTGCTCCCATGATGAGCCATCAGATCAGCGCCTCGGGCGGCGACCAGAAAATAAGGTATTATGTATCCGGAGGATATTTCACACAGGACGGAACGATGATCGGTACAGACTTTAACCGTTATTCAGGACGTGTAAACCTTGACTCTGACCTGAAGGATTGGCTTAAGCTGGGCGCCAAAGTGATGTTCTCGAGAACAAACGAGCACCTTGCTCTCAATAACAGTACCGAGGGCATCATCAGTATCGCCATGCGGACCACACCTGACGTGCCGGTCAAAAACCCTGACGGCACCTGGGCAGGGTTGCTATATGAAGGAGCACCCAGTGTGATAAACCCCATAGCAAAGGCTCTCGATGAAACCAACATCCTTAAGAAAAACCTTCTGAGCGCTAATTTCTATACTGATCTGACTTTCTTCAAGGGAATGACCCTCAGGACAGAGATTGGCGGTGAATTAGGAGGGTCGAATGCCTATCACTTCACTCCGACCTACCAGTATGGCAGTCTTATCAACAATACTAATAATGTAAGAAGACAATACAACCAGAATTTTTTCTGGCAGTTGAAAAATTACCTGACCTATAATACTGAGTTGGGCAATCATGATGTAACACTGATGGCCGGTCAGGAGATATCGGAGTGGAAATATGAATACCTGAGCGGAGCCAGCAGCGGACTGTCAAGCAATGACATACAGTCGCCCGGCCTTGGAGAACCAACAAGCATGCAGATCGGCTCAGGCCACGGCAGCGGTGCAATGGCATCATTCTTTGCCCGTGCAAATTACTCTTACGGTGATCGATACTATCTTACCTATACCTTCAGGTATGATGGTTCATCGAACTTCGGACCGAAGAACAGGTGGGCCCCCTTCCATGCAGTTTCCGGCTCATGGAGAATTTCCCAGGAGCAGTTTATGCAAAATCAGGATTTTGTGAGTGACTTCAAGATCCGCGCCGGATGGGGTCAGACAGGTAACCAGGATATTGGTGGATACCGCTGGGGAGCTGCCATCGGAAAAATGCCGTCAAATCTCGGTATGGGCTTCAGGCAGACAAATATTGCTAACCCGTACATCACATGGGAGAAACAGGAGCAGATTAACGTGGGACTTGATCTGGGGTTCATACAGAACAGGATCAACCTCGTCGTTGATGCTTACCTCAAGACCTCGACAGCTATGCTGATGGATATGCAACTGCCCTCCTATATGGGAACAAGCGGTAACGGCTCCATACGCCTCAATCCTCCGATGGGTAACTTCGGCAAGATCGAGAACAGGGGACTTGAGTTCTCGCTCAACACTCGTCCGGTGGTCGGCAAATTCACGTGGGAAAATGACCTGCAGGTCACCTTCAATAAAAATAAATTGCTGGGTCTTACCGGCACCCCTGCAGCGCATATAGAAGGTTACGGACAGTGGACCGACCTCGTCAGCCTGACAGAGATAGGCCAGCCTCTTTATACATTCTATGGTTATCAGGTAGTAGGTATATTCCAGGATAAGGATGATATACTCAACAGTCCGCATCAGAAGGCTTTTCCTGCTGATGGTAACTTCAAGCGCTCAACGGTCTGGCCGGGCGACCTTAAGTTTGCAGATCTCTCGGGGCCTGATGGTGAACCTGATGGAGTGATAGATGAATTTGACAGGACAGCTATTGGTTCGCCTCTGCCAAAATTCACTTTCGGATTTAACAACACGTTTACATATGCGGGCTTTGAGCTTTCTGTTTACCTTAACGGATCATACGGCAACAAGCTGATGAATTATGTTGGTAGGACTCTGACGGAGATGACATCCGGATGGTCAAACCAGTTATCGACGGCTGTTGATCGTGCCAAGGTCGAACCTATTGATCCAAACAAGACATATCCCTTTGTCAACACTGCGGGAACGACCATTAACAATTGGTGGGATGACATTGACAATGTACAGGTCTCAAATCCTGGTACTGAAGTCCCCCGTGCTGTTGCAGGCGATCCGAATGAGAACACACGAATATCTGACAGGTACGTTGAGGATGGATCATATCTGAGAGTAAAAAACCTCACCATGGCCTATAATATCCCCTCAGCTGCAGTCAGAAGGCTGGGTGTTGATAATATAAAAGTGTATGTGAACCTGCAGAACATGTGGACTCTCACCAGGTACACCGGTTTGGATCCGGAAGTGGGAGCCAGCCAGACCAACGATAATGTATTCGGCCTTGATAACGGTCGTTATCCGGCAGCACGTGTCTATACCTTCGGGCTGAATTTTGCATTTTAATGACAGAAAATAGATGGACATGAAGAATATATTGAAGTTTAAAAAGGTAGCGGTGCTTGCAGTGATACTTTTAACTGCCGGCGCCTGTGAGGAGTTTCTGAACCGACCTACTGAAGACACATATACTGTTGATAGTTTCTACAAGACTGATGAGCAGTGCTTTCAGGCAGCCAACGTGCTCTACAATGCTCCCTGGTATGACTTTCAGCGGGGTTGGGTAAAGATAGGTGATGTAATGGCCGGTAACATTTATTACGGTTCCGATGATGTATACCAGGCATTTATACTGACATCATCCAACAGCCAGTTAGCTGACGCCTCCAACTCTCTATGGCTTGTCAATGGTCACTGCAATGCTGTAATTGAGAACATTGCCACCAAATCAGGACCTGAAGTGAGTGAGGAGACAAAGAACACTGTTACAGGTGAAGCTATGGTATGGAAGGCAATGGCCTATTTCTACCTTGTTCGCTGCTGGGGCGCCGTACCAATAATCCACAGCAACAGTGAGATCATAGGGGCCGGCACCGCCACCAGCCTCTACAGGAACAGGGTGGAGGATGTATATGAATATATCATCCGTACCCTTAACAAGGCCATAACCCTTCTTCCGGATCAGAATGCCACAGGCCGCATTGATAAATACTCGGCTTATGCCCTGCTCTCGAAG
>JBGSLG010000200.1:0-9239 GCA_041740815.1 Bacteroidales bacterium | reverse complement strand
CGTAAAATTGATTTACGACTCAAAAATATTATGTATTACAATACCCTCCACAGACAAATCCGGCAGGGGACGGATTTACATCGGTGAACAGCGAAGATAACGGGTGGTGTTACTTTTTTGTTCATAATTTTTTTTATTGCCGGAGGATTTATAATTTTGCAGACCGAAAAAAAGGGATTATGCCCGGATTATATTCCATACCGCTTGCGGGATTAAAGGAGGCCAGATATACCTATGATTTCAAAATAGGGGATGACTTCTTTGAGGCCTGGGAGGGGTCTGAGATAAAGAGGGGAGAGTTCACTGCGGTAGTGGTGCTTGATAAATGTTCCACCCATTTTGAACTTAACATTGAGATCAATGGCCGTGCCGAGGTTGTATGTGACAGGTGCCTCGACAATTTTTATTTGCCGGTATCATCTGCCAACAGGCTGTTTGTGAAGCAGGGCAGGGAGTGGGAGGAGGCCGATCCGGACCTGATTACGATGTCGCTGGATGAACATGAAATAGATATGAGTCAATTTTTCTATGAATATATCCATTTGGCGTTACCTTTGAAGCGGATTCATCCTGATGACAGTAAGGGTCGCACAACGTGCAATCCCGAAATGATCAGGAAGCTTGGAGATCATCTCATGAGCGGTGAGGAAGACTCGGATCCGCGATGGGATGAGCTTAAGAAACTGACAGGAAACAATTAAATTAATTCATTACTGCGATGCCAAATCCAAAACACAGACACTCCGCCACCAGGAGGGACAAAAGGAGGACTCACTACAAGGCTGTGGCTCCCACTGTATCTGCATGCTCGAATTGCGGATCAGCTCATCTGTACCACAGGGTATGTCCTGAGTGCGGTTACTACAGGGGCAAGCTTGCCATTGAGAAGAAAACGACAGCCTGACCGGTTTTCCGTTCAAAAAATCTGAACGATGAAAATAGGTCTTGATGCAATGGGGGGCGATTTCGCTCCTGATGCTACGGTTGAGGGGGCAGTTGATGCTCTCGGCAAACTGCCGGCAGGAGACCGCCTTGTGCTTATCGGCGATAACGGGCGCATAAGAGAGAAGCTCGCATCTATGAATGTGGAGCCGTCTCTGTTTGATATAGTCCCCACTTCACAGGTGATCGAGATGTCTGATCATCCTGCAAAGGCCTTCTCACAGAAAAGGGACTCTTCCATTGCTGTTGGATTCGGCATGCTTAAGAGCGGCCTTATTGACGGCTTTGCGAGTGCCGGCAACACCGGTGCCATGATGGTCGGCGCAAGCTACACCGTGAACGTCATACCCGGTGTCTACAGACCCGCCCTGGCCGCACTGATACCGAATGTAAACGGAAAGTCATCAATAATACTCGACGTGGGTATCAACCCTGACAGCAAGCCGGATGTCCTTCTGCAGTACGGTGTGCTTGGATCGGTATATGCAAAATATGTACTGGGCGTTACAAACCCTGTAGTGGGTCTTCTCAATATTGGCGAGGAGGAGTCCAAGGGCTCTTCGGCCGTCAAGGCCGCCTATGAGCTCCTCAGGGAAAGCACAGATGTCAACTTCAGGGGCAACATCGAAGGACATCACCTCTTTACCGATGAGATGACTGATGTGATCGTCTGTGACGGTTTCGTCGGGAACGTGGTCCTGAAGATGGCTGAGAAGTTTTACGCCGTGGCTAAATCAAAAGGCATCAGAGACAGCTTCTTTGACAGGCTGAACTTTGAGGTTGTAGGGGGTACGCCGGTGGTCGGCATCAACGAAAATGTCGTGGTTGGCCACGGCATCTCAAACCGGACAGCAATTATGAATATGATACTCCAGACGCGTGATGTGGTACATGCCGACCTTGCCGGAAAGATCAAGGAGGCAATCGGAGCATGACAAAAATAAGAGCAGCAGTTACAGGGATCAATGCGTGGGTGCCGGAATACCGCCTCACCAACCAGGAGCTCTCCACCATGGTGGATACAACCGACGAGTGGATAATGCAGCGCGTCGGGATAAAAGAGAGACGTATCCTTAAGGGCGAAGGTAAGGGCACCTCCGACCTGGGCGAGCCGGCGGTGAGGGGACTGCTGGAGAAGACAAACACCTCCCCTGACGAGGTCGATCTCCTGATATGTGCCACAGTAACTCCTGACATGGCATTTCCGGCAACAGCAAACATCATATGCGATAAGGTCGGGATAAAAAATGCATTCAGCTTCGATTTAGGGGCAGCCTGTTCGGGTTTTCTTTTTGCCCTTCAGACAGGGGCTTCATACGTGGAATCGGGAAGATATAAGAAGGTCATAGTCGTAGGAGCTGATAAAATGTCATCCATTACTGACTATACCGACCGTACCACATGCACACTCTTCGGTGATGCCGCCGGAGCCGTACTGCTTGAACCCACAGAGGAAGAGTATGGCATCATGGACCACATCTTTAAGGTTGACGGATCAGGAAGGAAGTACCTTCACCTAAAGGCCGGTGGTTCACTCAAGCCCGCAACTCATGAAACCGTGGGCGGTCGCGAACACTTCCTCTATCAGGAGGGCCAGGCCGTCTTCAAATTTGCCGTCTCAAACATGGCTGACGTGGCTGCAGAGATCATGGAAAAGAACAACCTGCGGCCTGATGACATCGCCTGGCTGGTTCCACACCAGGCCAACCTCAGAATAATCGACGCCACCGGAAGAAGAATGGGACTGCCAGCTGAAAAGGTAATGATTAACATCCAGAACTACGGCAATACAACCGCAGCAACCATACCGCTCTGCATATGGGATTTCGAGAGCAAGCTCAGAAAAGGCGATAACCTTATTCTGGCAGCGTTTGGCGGAGGCTTTACATGGGGAAGCATATGGCTGAAATGGGCCTATGACACCCTCCCTAAAGAGTAAGTTGCAGGAGAGATTGCTATTTCAGCCTTCTTTTTTATCGCAAGGCACAATACTTTTTATATTTACGGGTTAATTTAATTCAGGGAAATAAAAGGGAACAAACAAATTTCACTATGGCAAAAATCATGGAGACAGACAACGGAACGGCAGTCAACCTTATAAGCCAGGGTACAGAGATCACCGGCGATATCAAATCAACCGGCGATGTCCGGATTGACGGCGTCCTTAACGGGAATATGGTCACCAAGGGAAAGGTTGTAATTGGACCAACCGGTCGCGTCAAGGGCGAAGTGGAGTGCAAAAACTCAGAGGTATCAGGACTGATTGACGGCAAGATAACCGTTTCCCAGCTCCTGAACCTGAAGGCTTCCTCAAGGATCAACGGCACCATCATAACAGCCAAGCTGTCTATTGAGCCCGGAGCTGTCTTTACCGGTAACTGCGCCATGAAAGAGGGTGAAAATGGAGGAGCAACAACAGCCAGATCCAAAGAAGGAGAAAAATAACGTTCAGGAGGGCCTCCCGGCCTATTCCCGTTACAGTACTATCGCTATACAGATGGCGATAATAATAGTTATTTGTTCCCTGGGCGGAGTCAAGCTTGACAAGTGGGCAGGCACGGATCCGTGGCTGACCGTAATACTGTCACTGCTGGGTGTAGCCGCCGCCATGTGGCTCATAATCAAGGAGGCCCTTAAACGCAAATAGCATGTTTACCCCACGGGCCAAAAGACACTATTTCTTTCTTTTCATTCTCTTCCTGCTGATATCCCTGCTTGTCATCGGATTCAACACTATCCGTCCCTCACTGATTAACCCCGTCAGTTCCCTCATGCTCACCGGCGGATTCGCTCTTACCGCCTTCATCTCGCTTTTAATTTTTTTTAACGGTCAGCAATCCGCACCGGAGAAAAGTGTGTTCATGACACTTACGGCGCTGGGAATTAAGATGCTGCTCTCTTTTGTTCTCGCACTGCTCTTCCTTGCAGTCTTTAAAAACACTCAGACCGGTTCAGTAATATTGTTTTTTATCCTATATTTGGCATTCACTGTTTTTGTATTTCTTACAATCTTCAGTGTCCTGAAAATGAGATCTGTTTAAAGAAAATTAGCTTGAAAACCAGGTATTTATATGTTCTGCTCCTGATACTCGGACTAATGGCTGGAACTGTTCCGGCAATCGCAGCCGGCAGTGGGGAGAAAGAAAAGAAATCACACGGAAACGACGTTGAGTTTGATGCCAGTTCATACATCATGGAGCATGTGGCAGACTCACATGAGTGGCACATTCTCACGAAGAAGGACGGCAGCTCTGTGGCAATATATCTCCCGGTGATCATAATCGATAAGGAGTCAGGCCTTAACATCTTTTCATCCCGTAAGCTGGCACACGGTCACAGCCACAATGGCTTCGCAATAGCCCATGAAGGCAAGTATGCCGGAAAGATCGTCAGGGTTGACGGTGAGGGCCATTTTGACGGTTCTAAGCCTCCGCTCGATTTCTCAATTACAAAAGCCATCTTCGGAATGATTGTGGCTTCGGTGATACTGCTCTGGCTTATGATTGCCACGGCAGCATCTTACAAAAAAAGCGGCATCAGCGCCCCGAAGGGACTGCAGGGCTTTTTTGAACCGATAATCATGTTCATCAGGGATGACATTGCCATTCCCAATATCGGTGAGCATAAGTATTCGAAGTTCATGCCGTACCTGTTGACTGTGTTCTTCTTTATTCTTGTCAACAACCTGCTCGGCCTTATTCCCTTTTTCCCATTTGGAGCCAATGTGACAGGCAACATCAACGTGACATTTGTTCTGGCGCTATGCACTTTCCTGATCACGCAGCTCAGTGCCAACAGGACGCACTGGAGGCATGTCTTTGCAGCACCCGGCGTTCCGGTGTGGCTGTTACCTATCATGATACCCATTGAGATTATCGGCCTCTTTTCCAAGCCTTTTGCTCTCATGGTGCGTCTCTTTGCCAACATCACCGCAGGGCATATCATCGTCCTGAGCCTGGTGTCCCTGATATTTATATTCAAGACGGTGCTCGTAGCCCCGGTCTCCATCTTCTTCGTGCTTTTCATGTACTGCATTGAGTTGCTGGTGGCCTTCCTTCAGGCATACGTCTTTACACTGCTGTCGGCTCTCTTCATAGGCATGGCCACAGCTGAAGCGGAACATCATTAAGATCAATATATCAAATTGTTATTTTAAATTTAGAATTATGGAAGAAGCACAAACAGTAATGTCATTAGCAGCAGTAGGAGCAGGTCTTGCAGTGATTGGCGCAGGAATCGGTATTGGCCGCATCGGCGGTTCAGCCATGGATGCCATTGCACGTCAGCCCGAGGCTTACTCAAAGATCCAGCTTGCCATGATCATTTCGGCAGCACTCATCGAGGGAGCAGCCCTCTTTGCCATTGTTATTGCAATGATCAAGTAAGCAGAAAGCAAAGCCTGCAACGGTTGGTTGCAGGCTTTACAAATGAATTCAAAAAACTCAGAACAATATGTTACTACAAACCAGTCTCGCCAGTCCCGCCATCGGGACCGTCTTCTGGACAACCCTGATCTTCCTTATTCTGCTGGTCCTTTTGTGGAAATACGCATGGGGACCGATCATGAAGGCTGTCAACGCACGTGAAGACATGATTCACAATGCGCTTGAGTCGGCCGAGAAGGCGCGTGAGGAGATGAAGGTGCTGCAGTCTGACAATGAGATCATTCTGCGCAAGGCCCGTGAGGAGAGGGACAAGATACTCCGCGATGCACGGGTAGCCTATGAAAGGATGATGACCGAGGCTAAGGAAAAGAGCCAGTCGGAATCGGATGCCATGGTCAGACGGGCCAGGGATCTCATAGAACGCGAGAAGGTTACCGCCATCACCGAAATGAAGCGCGAGGTAGCCAAACTGGCTATTGAGGTAGCGTCTAAAGTGGTAGGCGAGACACTGAAAAGCGATACCGAGCAGCAGAAGCTGATAGAAAGATACATTAAAGAGGTCGAATCAAACCGCAACTGACCTGATGAACTCGAGCAAGATAGCGGTAAGATATGCAAAGGCCCTCTTCGACCTCGCACTGGAGCGTGGCGTCATTGACAGTGTCTACGGTGACATGAAGACCGTCGGCCAGCTCTGTGCAATGGAGGAGGTGAAGGCTGTCATAAATAACCCGGTGATACCGCAGCAGAAGAGGAAGGAGATCATCCTGGCACTTGCAGGTGATGGCAGTGATAAGCTGACAGTCAGTTTTATTTCGCTGATGTTCAGCCATGGCCGCGGCGATTACCTTGCGGCTGCTGCCAGGAACTTCATCGACCTGACACGCCGCCACCGCGGGATCCGCCAGGTCACCATCACCACCGCTGTTCCCGTGGACGGGAAGCTGAAGGAGGAGATGGCAGCTCTCGTTACAGGGAAGGAGAAAGGCAGCATCGAATTCATTGAAAAGGTTGACAGCTCCGTCATGGGAGGCTTCATCCTCAGGGTGGATGACACCTATATCGATGCCAGCGTCAGGAGCAGGCTTAACAGATTCAGAAAAGAATTTTCACTGGCACCGAATGCCGCAGAATAGTATATAAGATTCAGAGACATGACTAATATTAAACCTTCAGAGGTATCACAGATTTTAAGGCAACAGCTTGAGGGAGTAAAGACAGCCATTGACATTGAGGAAGTGGGCACCGTACTGCAGGTCGGAGACGGCATTGCTCACATTTACGGTCTCATGAATGTCGGATCAAATGAACTGATTGAGTTTGTTGAATCAGGAATAAAGGGTATTGTACTCAACCTCGAGGAGGACAACGTTGGTGCCGTTATCCTGGGTGCTTCGGAGAAGATAAAGGAGGGTGACATTGTCCGCCGTACAGGCCGTATCTCATCGATTATGGTTGGTGAGGGTCTTCTCGGAAGAGTCATCACCACCACGGGCGCTCCCATTGACGGTCGTGGCCCTATTACGGGCGAGCTTTATGAGATGCCCTTCGAGAGGAAGGCGCCGGGGGTCATCTTCAGGCAGCCGGTGAAACAGCCCCTTCAGACAGGGCTGAAGGCCATCGATGCCATGATACCCATTGGCCGGGGCCAGCGTGAGCTGATCATCGGAGACCGTCAGACGGGCAAGACAGCCATCGCCATTGACACAATACTGAACCAGAAGAGCGAGTACGACAAGGGGAAGCCTGTCTACTGCATCTATGTGGCCATAGGACAGAAGGGCTCTAACGTTGCGAATATTGCCATGACCCTGGAGAGTTACGGTGCCATGGACTTTACCGTTATTGTCAGCGCTACCGCTGCCGACTCCGCTGCCGCACAGTTCTATGCACCCTTTGCGGGCGCCGCCATAGGCGAGTTTTTCCGTGATACCGGCCGTGATGCCCTGATCATTTATGATGATCTCTCAAAGCAGGCTGTGTCATACCGTGAGGTGTCACTGCTGCTGCGCCGTCCTCCCGGCCGCGAAGCCTACCCGGGTGATGTCTTCTACCTCCATTCACGCCTCCTTGAGAGAGCAGCAAAGATCATAGAGTCAGACGAGGTGGCACAGAGCATGAATGATATTCCCGAACCCATCAGGCATCTGATTAAGGGTGGAGGATCACTGACCGCATTACCCATCATCGAGACACAGGCAGGTGACGTGTCAGCTTATATCCCCACCAACGTGATCTCCATCACTGACGGACAGATCTTTCTTGAGTCGAGCCTCTTCAATGCCGGTATCAGGCCTGCCATAAACGTTGGCATCTCTGTCTCAAGGGTAGGCGGCAACGCACAGATCAAGTCAATGAAAAAGGTGGCCGGTACACTGAAGGTTGACCAGGCACAGTACAGGGAACTGGAGGCCTTCTCCAAGTTCGGGTCTGACCTTGATCCTTCTACTCTTGCCGTTATCGACAAAGGTTCAAAGAACGTCGAGATACTTAAGCAAAACATCTTATCGCCGATGAAGGTCGAGGATCAGGTTGCCATCATTTACTGCGGTACGCGGGGCCTCCTGAAGGATGTCCCCGTGCAGAAAGTGAAGCTCTTCGAGAACGACTTTCTGGCCTTCATGCGCGCCAATCACAGTGACGTGCTTGAGACAATCAAAACCGGAGTTATAAACAATGACGTTACTGCGGTGCTCGATAGCGTTGCAGCTGAGATTGCCGGGCGTTACTCGGCACGGTAGCTTGAAATCAGACAGGAGAAATGGCTAATCTAAAGGCAATAAGAGTCAGGCTCAGCTCGGTAAAATCAACCCGCCAGATCACTTCAGCTATGAAGATGGTTGCGGCAGCCAAGCTGCGCAAGGCACAGGATGCCATAGTGCAGCTCAGGCCTTATGCCGCTAAGCTCAATGAGATACAGGCAGGTCTGAGTGCTGCTCTGCGCGATACGGAGATCGATAATATCTATGCAGAGAGAAAGGACAGCAAGGGAAAGGTCCTGGTGGTGGTGGCAACATCAAACAGGGGACTGTGCGGAGCTTTCAACGCCAATGTAATAAGGGCTGCCAAACGTATGATGGCCGATAAATACCTTGAAGAGATGCAGCGTGGAGACCTCTGGTTTATGCCGGTGGGAAAGAAAGGCCATGATGTCCTCAGGAAACTCAAGTGCAACATTCTTGAGGATCATAGTGACCTCTACAGCGGACTCTCATTTGAAAGGGTGGCGAAGGTCGCTGACAGGCTGACGGGACTATTCCTTACCGGCGAGTATGACACCATAGAGATTGTATACAACCAGTTCAAAAATGCAGCAGTGCAGAGACTCGCCGAGGAGCTGTACCTGCCTGTTTCGGTGGCAGACACAGGAATGAAGGGAGCGGTTTCCACTGACTATATCTATGAGCCCGACCAGGTGAGCATCGTCAGCGAGCTGATCCCAAAGACATTGCGCATAAAGCTATATAAGGCTCTGCTTGACTCATTTGCTGCCGAACACGGGGCACGTATGACGGCCATGCACCAGGCTACAGACAATGCCACCGATCTCATCAGGGATCTTACCCTGCAGTACAACAAGGCCCGCCAGGCGGCCATCACCAACCAGCTTCTTGAAGTTGTCGGCGGCGCGGAAGCACTTAACGGTTAACGAAAAACGAAATGTTCACCAGCGATTATCTGAGAGAACTGTCAGACAAGGCCATCACAAGCCTGGGCGTATCAGCCGAGGCTGACAAACTCTTTGCCCCTGTGAGATACATTCTCTCCATCGGGGGAAAGAGACTGAGACCGGTGATGTGCCTTCTGGCATGCAACCTCTTCAAGGATAAGATCGATGAGGCGGTGATGCCGGCAGCAGGCATTGAGGTGTTCCATAACTTCACCCTTATACACGACGATATAATCGACAAG
>JBGSLG010000199.1:0-4311 GCA_041740815.1 Bacteroidales bacterium | reverse complement strand
TGCACTTATCACCTCTGACTCAGGTCCGCTGTTTCCGTAGATATCCAGCGGCCTGATGTAATATTCATACAGGGCCGGATTCTGCACTGCCGTGTCTGAGGCAATAAGATACACCGTATCCTGCGAAATATTGAAACCACGGGTAATATCCAGTCTCTGGTATTCACCCTTACCGAAGACCCTCCTGTAAACCAGAAAGGAGCTGAGCCTGCTCCCGCCGGCAACATACCAGCGAACCACCACCTGCGCCGCGAACTCCTGCCTGCTGCTGAATTGAGGCTTTGGGAGAACTGTTTCAGCAGGAAAGTTCACCCTGTTGCTTGTTCTCTCCCACGCACGGTCCTTACCGGTAATCTTTGCCACCCTGTAACGGTATGTTTTTCCGGCAGTTACTTCCGGGTCAAAGAATGCGGTCCCCAGAAGCATGTGCATCAGCGGGAAGTTCTGGATATAAACTGAGTCGGTTGTCCTGTTCCGGGAAGCATAATCGCGCAGGAATGACAACTCATTGTCGGCAGGTTTGTCAAGGTTGCCGAACAGCGGATAATATTTTTCCGCTTCTGTTTTCATTGTTCCCGGATCTCCCCGGTAGGCCGTTGTCCCCAGAGGAACAAAATCGCCGTTTCCCTCACTCTTCAGCACCTGGTACTGAAATCCTGAAGGGATTTCATTCCCAAGGTAGATCCAAACCCCCTTTTCAGTGGCTACTGCTGTTGGCTCGTTCTCCTGGGCATGGGAAAGGCCGGACAGGGTGAACATCAGAGTGAAGATGACCAGGAGTTTGATATATTGTATCTTATACATTGTGTTCCTTTTACAAATTGTTATTCATCAGTTACCTGTCAGGTTAGCCTGTCCGCTGCAGTTGCCGAAGCTGAAATCGAGGCTCGTGTTGCCATTCGAATCGAAGAGCATGTCGAGCTTTACGCTTTTGCTTATTCCCCCTCCGATGCAGCCGGTACAGCAGACCCCGTCCCAGCAGGGCGTCGGGAAGCACTGACTGGCTGACCCTCCTATGGTGAAGCTCCCGCAACCTGCCGCCGTGAAAGCTCCAGTGCTGGTCTGATATATTCCTGTCGCACCCAGCTCGGCCCTTGCTTCAGCGCTGAGCTTCGTGCAGGTTATTGAGGTGGCCTTGAACCAGGCGTGTACAAATGCCATGGCTCCTATTCCGTATTCGTTCCCGCTGCCATCGAAGCCCATCCATAGGCGTCCGTCGAGACCCGCGGTCAGCCCGAGGCTGGCGCTCATTACACCAAGATCAATTTCAAAATCAGGGATATTTATGATCGGCACACTCTTCTGCCCGGTGAAGAAAAACCCCGAGATACCTGTTCTGAACGCCGAAGGAACTTTCTTGTCATAGGCGAACTGCATCAGTATGCTCACAGCATCAGGGGCCATTGCGGGGTAGTCACCTATAAGCATACCGGCGGCCATGTTGCCTAATCCCGGTGAGGTCAGCTGACCTCCCATCAGGAAATACCATCCCGAAGCATCGACAAGGATATTGGAAGCACCTTTAATCCGGACGGCTCCCACTTGCCTGTCTATATCCATGCTTCCGGTCAGGCGTGCATTTTTGATGTCATAGGTCAGGTTCATACCACCGAAATTACCGGAGATGTTCTTAACCCCCAGACCTTCATTTTCTGCAGTAATGCTGCCGTGAACCGTAAAGGTCTTTGTCAGGTTTGACTGCATCCCGTTAAATCCCGTCATATTGCCGCTGAAGGTGAACTTCGACCAGTCATTGATATTTGGCAGTACCTCCATCCGTCCCTCGATATCCGACAGTGATGTGGCTCCGGTTCCCAGGGGCATCTTCTGTCCTTTGGGATCCACCTCAAGCCAGGCACCGCCTGTTGTTCGATGCAGTTTACCCTTCAGGTTGATCCCCTCCTTGTCCTTGATAAAGCCCGAAGCTGTATATCCGGAGGCATCCAGGTTCTGGTCACCCTGTGCGATGCCCGAGACGAATCTCACGCCGCCGGGCCCCTCGAAGCTCACGTTGAACGGATAGAGCCGGAACAGTATCTCCGAAGCAGGTTTTGAGAACCTGATCACACCTGTGCCCGCTTCAATGCGCGGGATATTCAGGTCGATGTTGCAGGCCATCTCGAAATACTTATCCCCACCGGAGAAGGAGATCGGCCTGACCTTAAGTATCTTGTGGAAGATCAGTTCCTGCTGCTGGCCTCCCATGTTGATCTTTTGCTCGCCGTTGCTCAGCAGAGAGAATGCCTGAAACTTCAGCGCAGCACCTGCCTCCATGCCGGGCAAGCCCGTAATGGAGACACCCGGAGCTCCCTCGGTACCCACTATCCTTAGTTCCCAGTGCCCCTTCAGATCGGCGCCGGTGCTCGGATTATACCCGAACGAATTGTTCTGCGTCAGAATATTAAGCGGAGTCACCCCGGAAAAGGTCAGATCCGACATCTCAAACGACCCAACCTTAAAGTTGTCAGGGGTGATCAGGACACTCTTCACCGGAACGTCAATAAGCCCTGTTTTGATGGTCCCCTGCGGGATTAACACTCCCTTCAGATTCTGCTGCAGCGACCACCCTGTGCTCTGGAAATCCCACTTTTCCAGCTTGAATGACAGCGGCTTTGTGCCCGTCACTGTCTCGATCATTGAGGGCCGAAGTACCAGGTCTCCAAGCGTGATGCTGAGTTTTGACGGAACCATACCGGTGATCTCGTTCGTGCTTATCACCGTTGTGAGTCCTATCCTGTCACCTTCAAGCCATGATGTCTTCCTGTCAGCTTTTGCTGTGAAGTCTAGTAGTTTGAACTGTATATCAGTGCCTCCTGCACCGGCGATTCCCCATTTCTTGGCAGGGTAATCTGCTGCTGTTAGGGTAACGACTGATAACTGGGTGCTTCCGGGCTGACCCGTCAGGTATATGGGAATGTTATCCTGGAAGGAAATATAATTCCCTGAATACTGGAATGATGTTTTCATTATTCCGGCCTTACCCATGATTCTCCCCTTGTTGCTTTCAGAGCTTATTTTCATTACTGTTCCCGATGCCGGAGTTTGCAGTACTCCAAATGCCCCGTTCAGCAGCAGCTGCAATTCCTTGATATCGGTATCAAAATCAGTCGTGGCCGGAAAGCCCAGGGGCACGCCGGAGGGGGTACTGTTACCGCTCTTCTTGATTTTCAGCTTGGTGAAGGGAATAGTCTGGCTGCTCTCCGTCAGTTTAAAGTTCGGATTGGCCGGCAGGTTGATAAGGGCACCGCTGACAAGGTAGGTGCCGTCAGTTTGCTTCTCCTTCTTTTTAATATCTGCCTCGAAGCCAAAAATGTTTTCAATGGCAATCTCCTTGTCGTATGCAAGGTCAAAATCAAGCACGTTCTGATCCTGCAACACGATCTGCTTCGACTTGCTTATTACATTAGGTACTGAATTTGGTTTTGAAGCCCAGACCGTTATCAGCGCAGGCTGTCTCGGCACCCTGGTCAGCGTGTAATTCCCGCTCTTAGATGTTTTGGTTTCCATACGGTTACCGTTCCCCAGATCAATGTAAACCGTTGCACCTTCAAGAGCTGTAGTAAGCTGCTCATTCCCTATGGACACTTTGCCTGTTATCCGGGTAGCCTTTTTAAGCAGGGCTGCCGGGTATACAACCTCAGTCTTAGTGTCATCGACGTTGTTTATGGTGTAGGTGGCGCTCTCCAGGTCAGACTCCTCCGGCGGAGTAATATTGAATGTGAATGAGGAGCCGTTGTTCTCGAATTCAAATACGACAGTGCCCCGGGGATCGGTGGTCTGAGTTATCTCAGCACCGGGTATTTTAAGTGTCACCTCTGCATTGGGGACAGCTTTCAGGCTTGTCGTCATGAAAACATTTCCGGGGGGCTTCTCGGCCACTATGAACCGCACCCTCTTTTTCATCTTGTAGACAATATACTGCTTCTGTTCCTGGCCGGTTGACGTTGAGGTGGCTTTTGGCACATCCACGGTATAGGTCTCCTCGGAATAGCCAGCATTCTTTGGTATGATTTTTAATATGCGCTCTTTGCCCGAGGGTGCCTTGATGGAGAAGACCTGTTTCATGCCTGTAGGCATAAACGACTGGGATGCACCCTGCAAGCCTGCTTGCTGGATGGCGGCACCTGTAGTCTGGATTCCCGCTTGCTGGATGGAACCGCCTGTAGCCTGGATACCCGTTGGCTGGGTGCCACCGCCACCGGAATTCGGGAGACCCGACGGCAGGGTACCTCCGCTGCCTGAATTCGGGAGACCTGTCGGCAAGGTGCCTCCGCCGCCAGACTGGCCATATTCAAACTGGGCAGTGGTGGA
>JBGSLG010000198.1:0-3119 GCA_041740815.1 Bacteroidales bacterium | reverse complement strand
AGTTGTTGACATTGCCGGCAGGGATATATTGAACGCATTGGCTGTAACAGTGACTGTCTTGTTTTTTAAGGCATTGGTTGTATGTGAAACGAATGTCTCATTGGTTGGTAACGAGGATAGCTCAAGAACTTTATAACTTCCGTTTGAGGCTGAAAAACCGGTAAGATTTACAGTGACCGTCTGAAATGCACCGAAATCGCGGTTAACAAGGATAACTGTCATGGAATCATTGCTGCTGTTGACCGTGGCGTAGCCCGAAACAGTTACATCATTGCTTGAAGTAGCTTTGACTTTAATGCCTTTTGCATATCGGCTGAACAGATGGAGCGTTTCCCACATCCCCTTCTTCCATGACCATGGGGTAAATATCTCAACACCGTTATTGGCAAAGGTGCCAAGCATGGAGGCATAAACCACAGAAACAATATTAGGGTCAGATGAACTTATATCATTTTCTGTCAATCCAATTCCTATGCCGTGGTTTTCGCCAAAATGCAGGAGGAGCCAATCGTTGATCCTCTTGAAGATGTACTCTTTGTTCTGGGTATTGTCCCATCCTCCGTTTACGGTTTTTACTCCGTTGGCACCCGGATATACATAAGTCTCGTCAAAGAAGACACGATGTAACTGAATCAGATCGGCATATGAAGATACTGACGGATACCAGTGGATGTCAATCACATCCAGCAGTCGTATTCCTGATGACTTTTGCTCATCGGCAACCCTTTTAATAAAGTATTCCAGCCAGCAATAAGGTCTCCCTTCAATAGTTAAATTTTGATCTCCCCATCTGTACCACTGCCATTCATTGGCAGGCACCGGGCCTGTCAGTCTGATCTGCGGATACCTTTCGCGGGCTTTTTTCGCCACTGCGAAATATGAATCCATAAATGCGGAGGCAGACAGCAGCGACGGCATCACATCGTCATGGGTACCGTTCCATATCTCCGGCTCATTATCCATACTCCAGTAAACGAACTGCCTGTTATCCATGCCCAGTCCTCCGGGCCAGAACCAGTGCTTAAGAATACCGGTTGCAGAGTCGGCAGTCCAGTTCTCAAGATAGAGATCCGGGTTTCCGTTTACAAGTGCCTGTGAGCCGCCGGCGGGATTGACCTGTCCTCCCCCGGCGAGGTTCTGCCCCACACCGCTCCACCATTGTGAGCTGTTGTATGCCCAATCGTTAAAGTTGCTGGTTTTACTGCCGGCGGCTTTACCGATCAGCTGGAAAGCCCACATGACCTGCAACCCGGGCATTCGGCTCTGTATGTCCTGTGCTGCAAAGTCCCAGTTATGTTCATAGACATTATTGTACCAGTCGGGATGGCTTGTCAGCTTTCTGCGCCAGTTATATTTGGTGGCGTTATTACCTCCGTTTTCCCGTGCAAAGCGAAGCCCGGCTTCCTTATATAAACTAATATTAGCTGCAGTAGTGGGAGAGGCGGCATTATCAGATAAGTTATTATTGCGACCAAAGATATATGGCGAAACAGGCAGGCGTCCTTCGTTTGCATTTACATGCACTGTAATGTTCTGTGCTTTTCCCGGTTGGAGAACCAGCAGCAGGAGTGAAGCAAGAAGAGACAGTGTTTTCATAGTATTTGCCAATTTGTTGAATGATTTATCA
Source organism: Bacteroidales bacterium (assembly GCA_041740815.1). GTDB lineage: Bacteria > Bacteroidota > Bacteroidia > Bacteroidales > VadinHA17 > SR-FBR-E99. The sequence goes on along the minus strand of JBGSLG010000198.1, from coordinate 1,492 downwards.
GTCATAAAGCCTCTAAAATGAGGTTAATGAATGACCTGTCATTCAAACACAGATAGAAATAGTTTCATTGAGCCAGATATAAAGCAGGAGCTATTCGACCCTGTTGATCAGCATTCCTCCAATATTGAAACCGGTGATCTTGCCTTTGGCATCAATGATAAACTTCTGGTCACCCTTATACTCCCTCACAAAGAAGTCAACATCAGAGGTGAAATATACATTCACCCAGAAACCGGGGTAGGGGCTTATAAGCAGCTTCCTGCCTTCTCTTTTGACTTCGAACACGTCACCTCCTCCTTCATACTTCCCGACATACTTTTCGAGAACAGCTTCATCAACGTCAACCACGGTCTTCAGCACCGGCTGGTAATAGTCTTTCCATCCATAGACAGTGGCAACGCTGTTGGCCACCTCTGAGGCGAGCGAGCCGTTGTCTGAGTTGGTCATGATAACCATCCCGTTGCCGCTTATTACATCCCCGACATAATAACACGTAAAACCTTCATTGGCTCCTCCGTGGGAGAAATAGTAACTCGAATCTTTTTTACTGATAAACACACCGAAGGCTGCATCCTCCATGACAGGTTGCAGCCGCATCTTCGTATACTCAGGTGTCAGAACCTTGTCCGACTTCCCGTTGTATGACAGAGCGGTCTCAATAATGTACCTGCTCAGGTCGGAGGGATTGGTCCACAAACCTGCAGCTGCCTGTTCCGGATAAATATGATACTTGCCTTTTATCGGTGTTCCGTCTGCCTTGTAACCGGATGCCAGCAGACTGCTGTCTGAGCTGGCAGGAGGCTGCGTAAAGAAGCTGCCTGTCATGCCCATGGGGTCGAGGACATTCTTCTGCATGAACACTTCATAGGGTTGCTGTGTGATATCCGTTACTGTAAGCTGCGAGACTGTGATACCACCGCCTGAGTATATCGCCCGGATATCCGGTTCCACGAACGAGCGTACCGCCTCCGTGTTAGCCGGCTTCTGTCCGTCGAGGATCTGCGGAACCGTAGGAATACTGTCGCCCCTTGTATACCCCGGGAAACCATGTATTGTCAGACCTGCAGTGTGACTTAACAGAGCAGCGACAGTTATGGGTTTATTTTTGGAGACGGTGTCATACGGGAACTTCCACGATGTAAGGTACTGGTTGATATCTGTGTTCAGGTCAATCTTCCCGTCCTGCACCAGCTTCATGACACCCACACCGTTCAGCGACTTGCTTATTGATGCAGCCTGGAACAGGGTTTTCTCTGTCACCGGGCGCTGCTCAGACACGTCAGCCATGCCGTATACTTTTACCCATTCCAGTTTGAAATCGTGCACAACTGCAATGCTGACACCCATGATGTTATGGTGTTTCATCCTCTGCTCCAGATTCCAGATTGTATCATTCTGGGTGCGTACCCAGTCTCCCAGGTTATTCTCGACCTGCCTGATTCGTTCCAGTGTCTCAGGAGAATACTGTGTTTGTTTGGCGGACTGGCAACCT
>JBGSLG010000197.1:0-22942 GCA_041740815.1 Bacteroidales bacterium | reverse complement strand
CTGGCCCTGGTAGTAGAACGGCACATCGCCGAAGATTGTCTGCTGGTAACCCAGCCTGTATGCGAAGCTGAGGTCGTCCTCTTTCAGCGTGAAGTACTGTCTCCAGGTAAGGTAGAACTTACCAAAGGATGACTCAGCACCGAGGAATTCAGGTGCCACTTCTATCCCCGTCTCGGCCCATACCCCGCTCATGGGGCATGCACGCTGATCGCGGGTATCGTAGGAGATGCCACCTTTGATGCCAGTAACCCATCCTCCGTCAGCCTCTTCCGGTGAGATTATTCCGGCCCCGGTATAGTATTCGAAAAGTGTTGGAACCTCCTGAAGGTATTTCGGATCATCAGTATCCTTCCCTTTATTGAATTTCTCCACATCGAGAACGTCCGGTTTGAATTGCTGAATGCTGAGGCCGGCGTTCCAGTGCCAGTTGTTGTCGCCGAGATTCCCGATGAAATCGTTCTTGAACCTGAAGAGGTGCCGCTTCATGGCATAGAACAGACGGCTCCGGTAGTCGGGTGAGAGGTTGCCATTCACCAGTTCGTCGTCGGTCCAGGTACTGTTGTAAACCGATCCGAATCCGTTGAATCCGTAAAAGTCGTAGGCAAAGTCAGGCATGTAGCTCAGGTCAACAGCGTACCTGATACCCTTGATGAGATAGTCAGAATCGTACATGATTCTGAGGATCGAGCTCCCCTTGGTGAAAGTTGATGCTTCGATATAGATCCTGTGATAATAATCCGGATAGATAGCTCCGTCTCCATAGTCGAACAGGTTAACCAGTGCTCCGTACTGGAATCCCTGGTCAGTGCTGAATGTGACCGCCGGAAGGGCGCCGAAGTTCCATCCTGTCTTGGTCTCCTGGGCCGAAATGGCACTGGCGAGGAGCCCGGCAAACAGAATTACGTAGAGTCTTTTCATAAGTTTCAGTTTAGATACAAATCAAAGGTAAAGAAAAATGATCCTCATATCCTAATATTTTTAATATTGCTACCTTAGTGACCTTTAAGACCGGTCCCATGAGCCTGATAGTATATAATATAGGTATGCTGGTGCAGACCCGCGATCAGAACGTGGCCTTCGTCGCCGGTAAGGAGATGGCACATCTGCCTCTCCTGGAGAACGGCTGGCTGCTTATTGAGGATGACATAATTGCTGCATACGGGACTATGGACAGCATGCCGCAGTTCAGCGCTGATCTCAGAAAGCTTGATGCCGGGGGCGGCTCTGTCTTCCCGTCGTTCTGCGACTCCCACACCCATCTTGTTTATGCAGGAAGCAGGGAGAGGGAGTATACTGACAAGATCATGGGGCTCTCATATGAGGAGATAGCGAAGAGGGGAGGAGGTATTCTCAACTCTGCGCTCCTGCTGCACCAGACAGGTGAGAAGGAACTTTTCAGTCAGTCAATGGAGCGTGTCAGGGAGATCATATCATTCGGTACCGGGGCTGTGGAGATAAAAAGCGGCTACGGCCTGACAACCGAAGATGAAATTAAGATGCTCAGGGTAATCCGTAGGATCAAACGGGAGTCGCCTCTGACGGTCAGGGCCACCTTCCTTGGCGCCCATGCTGTGCCGGCCCTCTACAAGGATAACAGACAAGGTTATGTTGACCTCATTGTTAATGAGATGGTGCCGGCGGTGGCTGCAGAAAGGCTGGCGGAGTATATAGATGTGTTCTGTGACAAGGGATTCTTTACTGTGGAGGAGACTGTCCGGATACTTGAGGCAGGTGCACGGCACGGTATGCGTCCCAAGATGCACGCCAACGAGCTCGGGTATTCCGGTGGGATTCAGACTGGGGTAAAACACAGGGCTCTCTCTGTTGATCACCTGGAGTTCACGGGTGATGAGGAGATTAATGCTCTGCTTGGCAGCGGGACGATGCCTACACTTTTGCCGGGTGCAGCCTTTTTTCTTGGAATGGTTGATCCTCCGGCAAGAAAGATGATTGAAGCCGGACTGCCCGTTGCCATGGCCAGTGATTATAATCCCGGATCATCACCCTCGGGCAATATGAAGCTTGTTATGTCACTGGGCTGCATTAGGCTGAGGATGCTTCCGGCTGAGGCGATCAACGCAGTGACAATTAATTCTGCATATGCAATGGGAATTGAGGCTACCCATGGTTCAATCACTGCAGGCAAAAAGGCAAACATATTTATCACCAAAAAGATACCCTCATATGAGTATATGCCATATGCTTACGGCAGCAACCTGGTAGAGAAGGTTATACTCAACGGAGAGATAGTGGATTAGAGGAATTAAGAGTTAAGAATTAAGAATTGATAATGAGGATTTTAGGCTATAGGACCGTAAGGCCTTATGACCATAGGACCGCAGGACCGCAAGACCGCATGACTTCAGACCTTTAGACTATAGACTATAGAACATGAATAATACGAGACTAATCGAGTGCGTACCCAACTTCAGCGAGGGACGTGACATGAGTATTATAAAACAGATCACCGATGAGATCGAAACGGTTGAGGGAGTGAGGTTGCTGGATGTTGATCCCGGCAGAGACACCAACCGTACTGTAGTGACATTCGTCGGAGAGCCTGAGGCTGTCTGTGAGGCAGCCTTCAGGGCGGTGAAAAAGGCGGCGCAGGTTATTGACATGTCACGACATACCGGTGCCCATCCGCGTATGGGGGCAACTGATGTATGCCCTCTGGTGCCGATAGCAGGCATTACAATGGAGGAGACGATAACCTTTGCACGTGCCCTTGCAAAAAGGATAGGGGAGGAGCTTCTGTTGCCGGTGTTCTGTTATGAATCAGCAGCATTTGAAGAGAAGCGAAGGAACCTTGCAAGCATCAGGGCCGGTGAGTATGAAGGACTGAAGAAGAAGCTTGAAGATCCGGCATGGAAGCCTGACTTTGGGCCGGCCCGCTTTGATGAAGGAGCAGGGGCTGTCATTGTGGGCGCCCGCGACTTCCTTGTGGCTTTCAACGTGAACCTGAATACCACTTCCGTACGCAGGGCCAATGCCATCGCCTTCGATGTAAGGGAGAGAGGCCGCGAGAAACGTGACGGTGATCCCATAACCGGCAAGGTGGTCAGGGATGCCGATGGCAATCCTGTCATGATACCCGGATCACTGAAGGCGGTAAAAGCCATCGGATGGTTTATTCCGGAATACGGTTTTGCGCAGATATCCATGAATCTTACCAACATTGGCATCACCCCTGTGCATTCGGCCTTTGACGAGGTCTGCAGGAAAGCTGAAGAAAGAGGTATCAGGGTCACCGGCTCGGAGCTGGTGGGACTTATACCCCTGAAGGCAATGATTGAGGCGGGGAAGTATTTTCTTCACAGGCAGCAACGCTCCGCAGGCATATCTGATGCCGAAATAATAAATATTGCAGTCCGGTCGATGGGTCTCTCGGAATTGAAACCTTTCAATCCTGAAGAAAAAATCATAGAATACATACTGAGGGACAAGACCACAGAGAAACTGGTTGATCTGTCTCTGACTTCATTTGTCGGAAAAACTTCATCAGAGTCACCTGCCCCCGGCGGCGGGTCGGTATCCGCAGCCATGGGAGCTATGGGCGCTGCGCTGGGCACTATGGTGGCCAACCTCTCCTCACACAAGAGAGGTTGGGATGACCGGTGGGAGGAGTTCGCTTCATGGGCGGAGAAGGGAGTTCAGATGCAGAAGAGACTGCTGGAGCTTGTTGATGAGGATACAGATGCATACAATGCCATCCTGAAGGCGTTTGAGATGCCTAAAGGGAGCCCGGAGGAGAAGGCAGCCAGGGCTGCCGCGGTTGAGGAAGCCACCAAACACGCGTCACTGGTGCCTCTCAAGGTAATGCAGGAGGCCGTCAAATCGTTCGGGCTTCTCTCAGAAATGATAAAAAAAGGAAATCCTAATTCTGTCACTGACGGGGCGGTAGGAGTTTTAGCCACCAGAGCCTGTATCAGGGGTGCATTCCTAAATGTGCAGATAAATGTTAAAGGATTGAAGGACAGAATTTTTGCAGACGATCTTCTTGTCCTGGGCCGGGAGATAGATGCCCGCGCAGTCTCATTTGAAGAGGCTCTTCTTAAGATTGCAGCGGAGATAGTCTGATTAAAAATCAGCTTTTTAATTTGGTTATAAGGATAAATTAGTTAAATTTCGCAGTGTTTCAACCACACAAACCCGTAATTAACCTAAATCAAATCGTTTATGAAAAAGATCCTAATGATTTTTGTACTGACCATTGCCACTGCAGCGCTTGCGCTTGGGCAGACAGTACAGATTTCGGGTACTGTCACGAGCCAGGAGGATGGCCTGACGTTACCCGGTGTATTTGTAACGGTCAAAGGCACCACCCTCGGGGCTTTGACAGACTCTGACGGAAAATACACACTGTCAGTCCCCCAGGGAATGAATACCCTGGTATTCAGCTTTATCGGCATGAAGCCTCAGGAGATTCCCATTCAGGGACGAACCAGGATTGATGTAGTGATGTTACCTGACCTCGTCGGCCTTGACGAGATTGTTGTCACGGCGGTGGGTATTTCCCGTGAGAAAAGGGAGCTTGGATACAACGTACAGAGTGTTGAATCCGAGATACTTACAAGCAGGCCAAACAGTGACATTGTCAACTCACTGGCCGGCCGTACCTCCGGGATACAGGTCATCAGCACTGCCGGTGATGCCGGTGCTGCTGCCTACCTTACGATTCGTGGTTCACACTCAATCACCGGAAACAACGAACCTCTCTTTGTTGTGAACGGCATGCCCATTATTTCAGGAGGAGAGAACACAGGTGTTGACGGTGTGTCAACATCAAGCCGGTCCATTGACCTGAACCCGGACGATATCGAATCCATAACCGTGCTGAAGGGCGGGGCCGCAACTGCACTTTACGGCCTTCGTGCCGCAAACGGTGCACTTATAATCACAACCAAAAGCGGAAAGAACCTGACCAACAGGAAAATTGAGTTTCACACTTCGGTCGGTGCAGACATGATCTCACAGACAGCTGAACTGCAAAACCTTTTTGCACAGGGTATGGACGGTGTATGGATAGGTGGTAACGCCGCATCCTATGGACCCAAGATCGCTGACCTTGAGTATAACGGGGATGAAACATATAAATGGGACCCCAACGGCAGGCTGGTACCGAAAGGAACCGGCAACGGGACACCGGCTATGGCATATGATCCCTATGAGTTCTTTCAGACAGGGATGAACTACAACAACCGTCTCAGCATGAGCAACGGGAGTGATCAGGGAAGTTATTTTTTCTCGATCTCAAACCTGATGCAGGAAGGGATTGTTCCTAACAACGAGTTTGGAAGAACAACACTCCGCCTGAATGCAACCTCCAAACTCTCAAAGAAGATCACTGTCGGAGGCGATTTTGCCTATACCAACTCGCAGGCTGTTCAGATCCAGAAAGGATCAAACGTATCCGGTATCATGCTCGGACTCGTTAGAACAGCAAGAAGCTTTGACAACAGTGCAGGCTATATCTTCCCTGACGGAACCCAGAGAAACTATCGTAATGGTGGCGGGTATGACAACCCATACTGGGTCTCGAACATGATCTCCTTCAATGAAGACATCAACCGTTTCACGGGAAGCGCAAACTTCAATGTCGCCTTCACTGAAAGCCTGAGTCTCTCCTACACTGGAGGCGTTGACTGGTACAACAGGCGGTACAATAACAAGTTTGCGGTCAATTCCAGGGCTTACCCGGCTGGCTACTATGATGAGTACATGAACTATAACGGGATTGCCAACTCTGACCTCCTTCTTAATTTCCAGAAGGACCTCGGGGATAACTTTGACGTCAAGATTACTGTTGGTAACAACATGCAATCCACTTTCAGCAAGTTTTTATACGGTGATGCAGACGGACTGCAGATCAGGGATTTCTACCAGTTATCCAACTCCCCGAATAACACCACAAGCCACGGTACAACCAACTACCGTACGGCAGCCTTCTTCGGAGATCTGAGTTTCGCCTACAAGTCATTGATTTACCTGGGTGTGACCGGACGTAACGAGTGGTCAACCACTATGCCAAAAGCCAATCTTTCAGCCTTCTATCCCTCGGTGAGTCTGAGCTTCGTCTTCACTGAACTTGGAGGTCTTAAGGACAGCAACGTACTCTCCTACGGTAAGATCAGGGGATCAGCTGCAAGGACGGCAAACATCGCAGGCCCATACAACACATCCAACTATTTTTACTCAGCAGGTTCGGGTGACGGTTGGACCAACGGTGTTGGTTTCCCCTACCTTGGTAACAGCGGATTCTCAATCGGCGACGGCCTGGGCAACCCGGACCTTAAGCACGAAACAATGGATTCATGGGAAGCAGGGCTTGAGCTGCGTTTCTTCAAAAACAGGATCAGCTTTGACGGATCTTACTTCTACAACCTGAACAAGGATCTTCTGATGAGCGTTCCTATCGCAGCCTCTTCAGGCTTTACCTCGGTATACATGAACGCCGCATCGATGGAAACCAAGGGTATCGAGCTTTCGTTAGACCTCACCCCGGTAACCACCAAGAACTTCAACTGGAATATCATTGCCAACTTTACAAAGTTCAAGAACATGGTTAAGGAGTTGGCCCCTGGTGTTGAAAACCTGTTCCTTGGCGGTTTTGTTGAGCCTCAGGTTCGCGCTGTTGCGGGATCGGAATACGGAACAATATTCGGCCTCGACTGGTACAGGGCTGATGACGGCACCATTCTGATCAATGATGATCCGACAGACAGTTACCGTGACGGTTTCCCGTTTACCAACTCAGGACTGATGGTTCCAATCGGCAAGGTTAATCCGGACTGGACGGCAAACGTAACGAATACGTTGTCATTCAAGGGCTTAGCTCTCTCATTCATGTGGGACATCAAGACAGGCGGGAACATGTATAACGGTACCGTATTCGCAATGAACTACTTCGGAACGAGTGCCCAGACGGCGTTCCGTGAGGTATATTATACGCCCGAAGGCACCATTGATTTTACCAGGACACCTGCTGAAAACGTAAAGGTATTTGAAGGTGTTTACGGTCATCTGGATGCAGACGGAAATGTTGTCTCCTCCGGTATTGACAACGTCACTCCGGTTGTTCTTGACCAGGCATGGTGGAGAGGACAGGGAAGCAACTTCGGCGGCGGCCCGACAGCAGCAGCTATTGAGCCTGCAGGCTGGGTGAGGCTGAGGGATGTCTCCCTGAGTTATGATTTTCCGGTTAAGAAAAGAGTTATGCAGAATCTGCAGATCTATGTCACAGGCAAGAACCTGCTGTTATATACGCCTTATACGGGGATTGATCCTGAAACCAACCTTCAGGGATCATCGAACGGTCAGGGCATGGATTACTTTAACAACCCGGGCACCAAGAGTTTTCTGGCCGGTATAAAAGTGACCTTTTAATTAATACCTAATCAGTAAGAATTATGAAAAAGTACCTAAACAACATAATTAAAACAGCAGGGTTGGCATTGGCATTTACACTGTCTCTTTCCTCATGTGAATTATGGATCGATACAGATATGAATGTAGATCCCGATGCGCCTGCAGATGTACCTATGAACCTGCTGCTTCCGGCAGTACAGATGAACTATGGCTACCTGCTTTCAGGAAAAGACCTGGCCGGTACTACCGGTATCTGGATGCAACAGTATGACGGCGTAGATCGTCAGTCCTACACTGAAGCCCGCTTTCAGTATATGCCATCAGATGTTAACAACCTGTGGAACAGTGCCTACACCGAGCTGTTCATGAACACCAAGATACTTCTGAACAAGGCCCAGGAACTGGAATCACCCTATAATGAAGGTATTGCCAAGATACTTATAGCCTCCTCTCTCGGGAAGATGACTGATGTGTTTGGCGATATGCCCTTCAGCCAGGGATTCCGCGGCAATGAGAATATATTAACTCCTGCATTTGACACTCAGGAAGAGATCTACGACACCATACTGGTTATTCTCGATGAGGCCATTGCTGACCTTAGTGTAGCTTCAGACCCGGTCGGAATTGGCGGTGACGTGATGTACAGCAACAGCGCTGCCAAGTGGAAGAAAGCTGCCTATGCACTGAAGGCCCGCCATCTGATGCAACTGTCGCTCGTAAACGGTAACGCCGCTGCCACAGCTGCACTGGCTGCTGCTGGCAATGGTTTCACCTCAAATGCAGATAACCTTAAGGTTCCATGGGAAGAGGCAAACCATAACCCCATGTTTCAGTTCATGGAACAGCGCGGTGATATACGCATGGGTGCAACAATGGTTAACATGATGCTCCTCAATGACGACCCGCGTCTGCCGTTCTATGCCGCTGAAGATGAGAATGGTGACTATACCGGAAGTGTTTCCGGTTCATCAACCGCAGAAGTATCGAAGCCAGGGCTTTATACTGCCGGTGCAACCGCTCCCTCCATGATGATGAGCTATGCTGAACAGAAGTTCATTGAGGCCGAAGCAAATTTCATGCTCGGTCAGACAGGCCCTGCCCAGACAGCATATGAAGCCGCCGTTGCTGCCTCAGTCCTGGCAGTCACCGGTGTCGCCAACACCGCATGGCTTGAAGATAACATTAACGGTGTACCTGTCTCACTTGAACTCATAATGACACAGAAGTATCTCGCAACCTTTGGAACGAGTCAGACTTATGCCGACTACCGCAGAACAGGATTTCCTGTGTTGCCTTTGCCGGTGGGAGCAATTCTTCCAGCCATGCCTGTCAGGTATCCCTACGGCCAGGAGGAGATAACATACAATGGGGCAAATGTGCCTTCTGTTACCCTCAGTACCAAACTGTGGTGGGACAGATAAGCAGATGTAGTAAACTGTTAAAAAGCAAAGACAATGAAAAAAATATTTAAATTATTGTTCGTTTACCTGGCCGTGGGGGCGCTTGTCACCTCGTGCGAAGAGGTAGAAACGAGCTTTGACGCCATTACTTCTGAACCGGATGCAAGTGCTGGATATTATGTTCAGTTCATAAAAGCAGCGCAATCCTTTGAAACGAGTGTATCAGAAACCGGCAGTCTGATTGAAATAGAAAAACCTATTTCGGTTGTACTGATGGGAATGCCTCAGAGCGAACCGATCACCGTCAATCTGACAGTAGATCCGTCTTCGACAATCACGCCCAGCATGTATACGCTGTCAGCCAACAGTATTACAATTCCTGCAGGGCAAACTTCAGGCTCAGTAATGTTAAAAACAATAGCCAACAATATGCCTCAGGGTACGAATCTTAAGCTTGTACTGAACCTTAGTGCAGGTGAGCACAACTCACCGAACGCGACTGCTACCAAGCTGACTTATAATTTAAAGCGTATCGTATATTGTCCGCTTGTTCTTGCAGATCTGGTCGGTAACTGGAGCGGGACAGATTCATGGGGTTATAATACCGAGGTTGAGACATCTATCGACGGTCAGGGCAGATTTATCATTAACGGTATTGGCTTCGGCTGGTTCCAGGATTGGTGGGGAGAAGTTATCGTTACCAATACTCCGCTGGTCTTGACTTTTGTCGGCCTTACTGGTGACTTTACAATTGCCGAACAACCATATCTGACCTCTACATGGGCAGGAGCTCCTCAACCAGCATATAGTATGAGCGGTTCCGGTAAAGTAGATATGTGTACAAAGACCATGACCTTAAACTATGTCTATGTTCAGGGTGGAAGTCCTTTTGACGGCACAGCCTGGGGTCCGAAATTCAAGGAGGTAATTACTTTACCATAGAGAATTTTCGGTTAAATCTAAAGCAGGGTGCCTCAGAAGGGCACCCTGTTTTATTTCTGTCGCAAACTGTCAGCTGAGTGTGTTATTTAAGCATATGTTATTAAGCATTGTAAATTTGGAGATAAGGAAATATTGTTTACTTTGCGAAAGTTGTTATTTTATGATTAACCTATACTAACCTAAATTTTCACCACATGAAAAAACATTTGATGATGTTTGTGCTGTTTGTGGTTACAGGCCTGTTTGCAATGGGCCAGACAGTACAGATTACCGGATTGGTGACCAGCTCTGAAGACGGGCTGCCTATGCCGGGTGTAACCGTGAAGGTGCAGGGACTGACTGTCGGAGCCGTAACAGGCAATGACGGTGTCTACACCCTGCAGGTTCCGGGAACCGCCACAGCTCTTGAATTCTCTTTCATAGGGATGCAGAACCAGGTGGTTCCGATAAATGGCAGAACCAGGGTCAATGTCACTCTGATGCCTGACCTGGTAGCTATGGATGAAGTGGTTGTTATTGCCTATGGAACAGCCAGGAGAGAGACTTTTACCGGTGCAGCAGCCCAGATCGACAGCAAGAAGATCGAGACCAGGCCTGTCACCAACGTCACAAGTGCTATAGAAGGTACCAACCCCGGTATCCAGATGACGTCCGCAAGCGGTCAGCCCGGATCAGCCCAGGATCTCCGTATCCGCGGCTTCGGCTCTGTTTCGGCTTCAAACTCTCCGCTATATGTTGTTGACGGTGTGCCTTACTCAGGTACGATTGCCAACCTGAACAGCAATGATATCGCCAGCATATCTATTCTTAAAGACGCTGCTTCAACAGCTATTTACGGAAACAGGGCTGCAAACGGCGTGGTTATGATCACAACCAAGCGAGGCAACAAAGACAGGTCGTCGATGAATTTCACAATGACACAGGGTGTGAGTACCCGTGCGATACCTGAATATTCAAGGGTAGGAGCACTTGAGTACTATCCGCTCATGTGGGAATCGAACTACTACAGCCAGGTTTATGCTGCAACACCTGTTGCCCCGGCAACGGCTGCCCTGAATGCAACCAACAACCTGAAAACACTTGTCGGTTATAATATCACCACTGTTGCTGATAATGCAATCGTCGGAACAGACGGTCTTCTCAATGCCAACGCTTCAATACTGGGTGATTATGCAAGTGATCTCGACTGGCAGGATCCTATAATGAGAACCGGTCACAGGTCTGATTACGGTCTGACTTTCAACGGGGGTAATGATAAGAGCGATTACTACGTATCAATGGGATACCTTAATGATAAGGGGTATGTCCTCAAATCAGACTACCGCCGTTTCACCGGACGAATAAATGTCAATACCCAGGCCAGGAAATGGATGAAAACCGGTTTGAATATCTCGGGTACGATGACAAACTCTAACACTGCTGTCACAGGAGGCGGAACATCCTACGTCAACCCCTTCTTCTTCACAAGAAATATGGGTCCGATTTATCCCGTCAACGCGCATGATCCTCTGACAGGCGACTATCTGATGGACGAAGCGGGTGAATACATCTATGACCTCGGCAACCTGGTAGGTCTGCCTCCAAGACCGGCAGGTGCAAGCCCCGGCAGGCACGTTGTGGCTGAAACACTGTGGAATGATGACCTCTACAAGAGAAATGTGCTCAGCGCCAGGACATATCTTGATATTCTCTTCCTGAAGGACTTCAAATTCACCGTAAACCTGAGTTCGGACGTTTCAGCATATAACTATTCCGGTTTTGAGAACAAAATCGTTGGTGACGGTGCTCCGGCAGGACGAGGTGAACGATTGAACTCACTCACAACCAACTATACGATCAACCAGCTCCTCAACTACAGCAAGACACTTTTCGGAGATCATTCCGTTCAGGTGCTGCTGGGACATGAGAGCTATGATTACACCTATAATTACCTCCGTGGTTTCAGGCAGGGTCTTATTGTAGACGGCAACACTGAGCTTGTCAACTTTACTACAACCAACGATCTGGAATCATATACAGATAAATACCGCAGTGAAGGGTACTTTACACGTCTTAACTATGACTTCCAGGAAAAGTATTTCTTCTCGGCGTCTTATCGTCGTGATGCCTCCTCCAAATTCTACAGCGAAAACCGCTGGGGTGATTTCTGGTCAGTCAGCGCCGCATGGCGTCTTGATACTGAGGACTTTGTCAAATCGATCAGCTGGATAGACAATGCCAAACTGAGAGCATCATACGGATCAACCGGTAATGACGCAGGTATTGGTTACTATGCATGGCAGGCGCTCTATAATATTGGTGTCAACAACGCTAACGAGCCAGGATTTCTCCAGGCCTCACTGTCGAATGAAACCCTGACCTGGGAATCAAACAATGCATTTGACATTGCACTTGAGTTCGGGGCTCTGAATAGAATCACCGGTACCCTCGAATTCTATCACAGGGTATCATCCAACCTTCTGTTTGCTGTGCCTCTGCCGTCATCAAGCGGTATCACAAGCCAGGATCAGAACATTGGTGAGATGTTCAACCGCGGTATCGAAGCCCGGATTGGTATTGACGTTGTCAAGAAATCCAACTTTACCTGGAACATTGACATGAACGTTTCAACTGTCAGGAATGAGATAACCAAGCTTCCTCAGGAAGAGATAATCAGTGGCACCAAGAAGCTGATGGTAGGTCATTCGATCTACGATTTCTGGCTGCGTGATTACTACGGTGTTGATCCCGCTGACGGTTCAGCTCTCTACGATGCCAACATCAAGGACTTTACAACCCAGGGTACAAACCTGAGGATTATCAATGAAGTTGACACTGTCAGCATCAGTGAGAACAACGCGAAGTACCACTATTCAGGTACAGCTATTCCTGACCTTATGGGAGGTATCACCAGCTCATTTACCTACAAGAGCTTTGAATTATCTATACTTGGGACGTTCCAGATCGGCGGCCAGATTTATGACGGTGCCTATGCATCGCTCATGCACGCCGGCAACTACGGTAATGCACTCCATGTAGACATTCTTGACCGCTGGCAGAAACCGGGAGACATCACAGATGTCCCAAGGCTCGACTACAGCAAGAGGACACCTTTTGGAGCTGCTTCGGATCGCTGGCTGGTTGACGCATCATTCTTCAACATCAAGGCCGTAACCCTGAGCTACACTCTTCCTGTGTCACTTGTTCAGCAGGCAAACATCAGCGGGGCAAGAGTATGGTTAAGCGGTGAGAACCTCTACCTGATCAATTCAAGGTCGGGTCTCGATCCTCAGGCTTCATTTGCCGGTACTTCTGATAACCTCTACACACCGTCGAGGATACTCACTGCAGGTGTAAACATATCATTCTAAACACTACAGAACTATGAAACGAATATTATACAGCACATTTATGATAGTTGCACTGTCACTCTTCATGACATCGTGCAGCGAAGACTGGCTTGATACCAATCCAACCGACCAGGTCGGGTCGGCTGACGCCTTTACTACTACCGGCAAAGCACTGGGTGCCCTGAACGGGATTCACAGAAGCATGTATTTCCAGTGGGCCAACCAGGGTGAAGCCGGTGAAGGTTCAATGAAAATTAACCGTGACATGATGGGTGAAGACCTTGTCATGACTTCTTCCGGAAACGGATGGTACAATACCACCTACCAGTGGGTAGCCCATCGCAGTGAGACAGCTTCAGTGGATTACTTCCCCTGGCGCATGTACTACAGGATCATTGCCAATGCCAACATGATCATCAACAACATTGACAATGCAGAAGGTCCCCAGGGCGACAAGGATATGATCAAGGGCCAGGCGCTGACATACAGGGCATGGTGCCATTTCAATCTCGTTCAGCTCTATGGGAAAAGGTATGTTGCCGGTACTGCCAATACACAGCTTGGCGTACCCATCATGCTGACCAACAACACCGAAGGCCAGCCCAGAAATACTGTTGAGGAGGTTTATGAACAGGTTCTCGAAGATCTTGATGTCGCTATTACACTGCTTGAAGGCTATTCAAGACCTAATAAATCTCACCTTAATGCCAGCGTTGCACTGGGTATCAAAGCACGGGTTGCGCTGACAAAGCAGGACTGGACAACAGCCGCTGCCGCTGCTGCTGATGCCCGCGAGGGACTCAGCCTGATGACCAATTCTGACTATACGGCAGGATTCAACAACTATTCGAACCGTGAGTGGATGTGGGGAAGCACAGTAGTTACCGATCAGACTACCTATTTCTACTCGTTCTTTGCCTATATGTCAAGAAACTTCAGCTCAACCAACATCAGAGGCAATCCAAAGGCAATCAATTCTGTACTGTACAACAATCCCATTTTCACAGCTACAGACGTGCGTAAGGCTAATTTTGACCCCACGGGTCTGCACACTGCACTCAACCTGCCGTCAAACTTCACCAGGAAGCCTTATACCAGCCAGAAGTTCATTGCCGCCGGTCAAGCCGACAGTCGGGGTGATGTTGTCTACATGAGAGTTGCTGAGATGTACCTGATGGAGGCTGAAGCATATGCCCGCATGGGTGGCCATGATACAGAAGCCCAGACTGCTCTGAACGCACTCAGGCAGGCTCGTGAGACAGTCACGGCTAATTATGTTGAATCCACCAATACAGGCCAGGCACTGATCGATGAGATCATGCTCAACCGCAGGCTTGAGCTCTGGGGCGAAGGCTTCAGGTTTACAGACCTCAAGCGTCTCAACGAACCCGTTGACAGGACAGGTGCGAACCATCAGACCTCGCTCAGCGTAATCACCAACATACCTGCCGGCGATGTCAGGTGGGAGTGGCTGATTCCCAAGCAGGAGATGGATGCCAATGACAATATGGTTCAGAACGAATTGTAGAACAATACAATGATTATAATAAAAGAGCTCCGGAGACGGGGCTCTTTTTTTTATTTATTGCTGCCGGCGCAGGAAGCTTTCAACGGTCGCAAAAATTTATTCCTGCAGCAAAGCAAGAAATAATGCCCTGTTCCCAAAAAAATCTGCAAACGTTTGTAATTAACAATTTGTGCTATATTTGCGTGTGTGACTTTTTTTTATTAACCCTTATTAACCTAAACTATTGATTTATGAAAAAGATCTTTTTGCTCTTTTCATTGCTGCTAATGACAGGTTTGCTTGTCGTGGCGCAGACTACTCTGATCACGGGTACGGTCATGAGTTCTGATGATGGGTCAGAACTGCCGGGCGTCTTTGTGACAGTAAAGGGTACGACCCTTGGAACAATTACAGGCGCTGACGGGAAATTCTCGCTTCAGGCGCCCTCTAATGCCAGAACACTGGTATTCAGCTTCGTTGGCTATGTAGTCCAGGAACAGGCAATTGATGGCAGGAACAGGATAGACATAGTACTACAGCAAGACCTTTACAACGTGGATGAGGTTGTTGTTGTTGCCTATGGTACTCAGCAAAAGCGTGATGTAGCAGGTGCTATCTCATCCGTTAAAGGATCAGACATAGCCATGATGCCTGTACAGAGCTTCGATCAGGCACTGCAGGGAAAAGCAGCCGGGGTAACAATCACGATGCCTAACGGCGTACTTAACAACCCACCCGTTATAAGGGTCCGCGGGTTTAACTCCATAACCGGAAGTTCAAGTCCGCTTGTTGTTGTTGACGGTGTTCCGATCTTCACCGGAAACGTTTCGGGAACCAATGCTTCTTCAAACGCACTGGCTGACGTCAACCCATCGGATATTGAATCAATGGAGATCCTTAAAGATGCCTCTGCAACCGCCATCTACGGTTCGCGTGCAGCCAACGGTGTTATAATCATTACCACCAAACGCGGTGCCGTTGGTAAAACAAAAGTATCATACGATGGTTATGTAGGCTTTACCCAGCCGTACAGGCTCTTCGATATGATGAACGCCGAGCAGTATGTAGAACATAAGAACCTTGCCTGGTCAAACAACCCTGCCACACTTGCCTTTGCCTTCTTTATTCCTGATGATGCAAACGGTGACCCCATTGACACAAAGTGGTCAGACTATGTTTACAGGACCGGGATCCAGCATAATCACGCCCTGACAATATCAGGGGCGACCGGAAATACATCATACTTCCTTTCAATTGGTTACACAAACCAGGAAGGTATGATCCAAAAGAACAGCTTTGACAGGAAGAATGTCCGTCTGAATGTTGATCATAAGCTGAATAAGTGGGTTTCATTGGGAGCAAATTTCTCATATATCAACTCCCTCGGCAGGGCTCCCAATACCGGATCACTTGCAGGGCAGGCTTTCAACACTGCCGGTGCAGGACGTCTTGCGTTTGTTCTTCCTCCAAACCTTGCACCCTATAAAAATGATGGAACATACAACATTAACGGTTCCGCAATAGGAAGTCTGGGACAGCCGGTGGGCAACTACGGCTACTATAACCCTGTTCCGATTTTTGAGCTGAACAAGGCAAGCACACAGACAGACAGGATCCTCGCAACCCTGAACCTTACAGTTAATCCGTTCAAGGGCTTGGCACTCAAGTCTGTATACGGAATTGACAACCTCTCTGTTGAGGATAATGTATTCCAGACAGGTATTACTGGAGACTCCTATGCAAGCAATGGTTATGTATGGAATCAGTTCTACCGTCCTACAAGGTGGACCTGGACCAATACAGCCAACTATGCAGGCACCGTAGCTGAAAAATTCAATTTCGGCCTTCTGTTCGGTTCAGAACAGCAGTACACAAAAAGTGTAAGCTGGACCGGCACCAAGACCAATTATACTGACCCGTTCTTCGAAGTATACCAGGGTTCATGGGTAACAGCAGGTATGGGCGGCGGCGGCAGAAGTGAAAACTTCTTCCAATCTCTCTTCGGCCGTGTCAACTTCGACTTTGATAAGAAGTACTACTTTGAGCTCAGTATCCGTCGCGACGGTTTCTCGGGACTTGCCGAAGGCAATAAGTTCGGTACTTTTGGCGGTGCTTCCCTCATGTGGAATATTTCCAGGGAACCCTTCGTTACAGGAATTGAAGACATCCTCTCTGATATGCGCCTCAAGGCCAGCTACGGTCGTGTTGGAAACATGTCAGGTATCGGCAGCTATGCCTCACTCTTCCTTTATTCTTCAGGAGTTTACGGTGCAGCACCGACATGGACATTCTCACAGGCAGGGAACCCCGACCTGAAATGGGAAGCCAGTGACAAGTATGACATAGGCTTCAGCTTTGGTATACTTAACGACAGGGTCCAGGCCGATCTCAACTGGTATTACAATGATGTCAACGACCTTATCCTAAATGTTCCCCAGGCTCCGTCAAAAGGAATCCCCGGGAACACCGTACCTGCAAACATTGGCTCGATGTATAATACGGGATTTGAGTTGACACTGACAACCTACAACATATCAAAACCCAATTTTACATGGAATACCAACTTCAACTTCAGTACGCTGAAAAATGAGGTAACTGCTCTGGCTCCGGGAGTTGATAACCTGCTGGGTTATACATCAGCCCTTGAGCTAACCAACCGTACTGTTGTCGGACTTCCTATCGGTAACATCTGGGCTGTTGAAACCCGCGGGGTGGATCCCGTATCCGGAAGAAGGGTATTTGTCAATGCTGCCGGGAAAGAGGTTCTTTACAGTCATGAAAATGCAAGCAAATGGACCTACAGAGACGGCAGCGGTGTTGCCCCGGTCATTTCTCTTGCCACTGACGGTAAAGCAGTAGGTTCACCGCTTCCCAAGTTCTATGGCGGATTGGATAATAACGTTACTTACAGAGGATTTGATCTTAATCTGGGCCTTACCTATGCTCTCGGATTTTATGTTTACAACGGGTCGAAGGCAGGTCTCAGGGACCAGAGATGGTGGAACAACTCGGTTGAAGTATATGAAACCGCATGGAAACAGTCCGGAGACATTACCAACATCCCGAAACCCATTTTCAATGACAACGTTTCCAATGGTTCTGCAATGCCTATTACCGAGAACGTTGAGAAGGGCGATTACCTGAAGGTCAGAACAATATCTGCAGGATATGCATTCAAGAACATACCGGGTAATACTGGTATTGAGAAGGTAAGGCTTTATGCCCAGATCTTTAATGCATTTGTTATCACGAAGTACACGGGTTCTGACCCTGAAGTTTCAACCAACGGGGATACGAACCTTGCACCCGGGATTGACCGTAACTCGGCACCCCAGGCAAGGACTTATACCTTCGGGATTAACGTTTCATTCTAACCGATAAATTCAGAGAATTATGAAAAATATATTAAAGATATCATTGATATTTCTAATGATACTGGCGGTGACAGGATGCTCAAAAGAGTACCTGAGTCCTTCACCGGAAACTTCCCTTGGCGAGCTTAACGCCTTTGATACTAAAGACCGCGTTGTAGGTCAGGTAAACGGTATGTATGCTTTTATGAAAGTTGGTGCATACCTTGGCGGCAGATATCATGTTTATAATGACATCAGGGCTGACAATTTCCTTCCCAAGAGTTCGAACCTGGTTACCGGTTATGCTACCTGGAACCATTCGTTACTCGGTTCAAGGGATGAGGTTCAGAATCTCTGGGGTGCCATCTATGCAGCAAACAATGCCATTAACCTCTTCATTGAAGGGCTTGATGCCAAATGGACTGAAGGTGCACTGACAGGTATCATAACCCAGGATGAGTACAATCAGTATAAGAGTGAGGCTCTCACGCTTCGCGCGATGTGCTATTTCGACCTTCTTCAGCTGTATGCACAGCCTTATGCCAAGAACAACGGAGCCAATCCGGGTCTTCCTCTTCGACTTACAGCAAATAAAACCGCTGAAGGCAACGACCTGGCAAGAAGCACCGTGGCAGAAACATACGCTCAGATACTTTCTGACCTGAATACTGCCGAACCTCTGGCTGCTGCAACTTATTCGACAGCGCTTCTCAGAACCACCAGGATTCACAAGAACACAATAATTGCGTTCAAAACTCGTGTTCTTATGGCTATGGGCAACTATCCGGGTGTAAAAACAGAGGCCGCAAAAATAGTCCCTGCAGCTGCTCCGTTTGTTGCTCCTACAGGTGCAGCATTGGCTCTGACCCCCACATTTGCAGCTTTATGGACAGATCCCTATACCTCGGCTGAATCTATTTTCTCGATGCCCTTTACATCGACCAACCTGGCCGGAACGCAGAACTCGCTTGCACATTATAACCATCCGAACTCCAGTGAATCCTATTATCTTAATGAGACCGGAGAAGCATTTCTTGCACTTGATGCAACAGATGCGAGGAGGTTATTGTTCCAGACAGGATCAGTCAGCGGTTCAACAAGGTATTTTGTAGGCAAATGGCAGTCATTCACAGTACAGTCTGATTATGCTCCCGTAATCAGGTATGCAGAGGTACTGCTCAGCTATGCAGAGGCTCTTGTCAGGGACGGCAATGTGGTCACCCAGCAGGCGGTAGATCTTCTGAATGCGGTAAGGACAAGGTCATTTCCGGCAGGCACCTATGTCATCGGCGATTTTGCAGACGCAACTGCCTTCATTAATGCTGTACTTCTCGAAAGGAATATTGAGTTCCTGGGTGAAGGCGTCAGAAACCTGGATCTTATGAGAACCCTCACCGCCATCCCAACTAAGGGCGGCGTTGAGGCTATTCCTACTGCTTCTCCATCCTACATCTGGCCTATACCGGACAGCGAAATCAGTACAAACAAACTTATGACAGGAAACGGCAACTAGTCAACTCTACTGGTTACTTCATAATAAAAGCTGCCTCCGTTCGGGGGCAGCTTTTTTAATATCCATGCTGTTCGTCAGCGCTCTCGCCTGAACCTTGACCGGACATTGCGGTCTTTCCTGATCTTCTCGGTCCTGCGCCTCAGGACTGCATATATGATAAGCAGTACGAGAATTCCAATTATGAGTGCTTTAAAGCCAACCTGGTTCATTACTTTACGCTCGCCCCTCTATTGCCTATTGCCTATTGCCTATTGCCTTTTGCCTACTACCTCATATCAATCACCTCAACACCTTTATAATCAGCGGTATTAAAGACGAAATAGCCTGCCGGGGGACGGAAGGTGAGGTTGTATTTTTCAGCCGTAAGCGTCACCGTCATGCCATCCTTGGTCTTGTACTCTGCTGACCTGAGGTCATACAGTGTTTTGCCTATCTTTAACCTGATACGCACCAGGCTGACGTTCAAATCTTCAGGATAGAGGTCGATGACCCACTCCCTTGTATTTTGTTCCAGAAGACGAACCTTATACCCCTTTTCATGCATTGTGAATAGGAGTGAGGGTTTTGCCATGAATGATTCGTCGCCTGGGTCAGGTTCTGTTATTGTCACCTCGTTCACGTCAGGCATATAGTTCCAGACCGCATTCCCGTCAGCCCAAAGGATATTATCATCCAGTGTCACCCTGTAGCTGTCGCCGGAGATCACTGCTGATCCTGACACGGTGGTAATGTCATCCTCCTTAGTGTCAATGGCATCGACAGTGAAGTCGATTGTCACCGACGGCGCCGAGGAGGCGATGCGGCTAAACTCAGCAAGTACCTTGACAGCCTCCGGATCCTTCTGGGCGGAGAGCATTAAAGTAACCAGTGAGAGTATGAGAATTAAGCTTTTCTTTTTCATTTCAGATTGTTTCCTCAGCTATCCTCTTCAAAATCTGTTCCAGAGTTTGCGGATCCTGTACAATCACGTCGCGCGCCTTGCTTCCTTCGAAGGGTCCGACGATTCCTGCCGCCTCCAGCTGATCGATGATACGGCCGGCACGGTTGTACCCGAGCTGCATCCGCCGCTGAATCAGTGAGGTTGAACCCTGCTGGTGCTGAACCACCAGTCGTGCTGCATCATCAAAGAGGAGATCACGCTTCTTAAGGTCAACCTCTTTGCTGCCGTTATCGGAATCATCATCGCCCACATATTCAGGCAGATGCATGGCGTCAGGGTAACCCTGCTGCGAGCCTATGAAGTCAGTCAGTTCCTCTATCTCGGGTGTGTCGATGAAGGCGCACTGAACCCTGACAGGCTCTCCGCCCTGTGATATGAGGGCATCGCCTCTCCCCACCAGCCTGTCGGCACCGGTGCTGTCGAGAATTGTACGTGAATCCACACCGGAGAAGACCCTGAATGCTATTCGCGAGGGGAAGTTGGCCTTGATGAAACCCGTGATGATGCTCACTGACGGCCTCTGGGTTGAGATAATAAGATGTATCCCCACCGCCCTTGAGAGCTGTGCGAGCCTGCCTATCGGCGCTTCAATGTCGCGGCCCGAGGTCATGATAAGGTCGGCAAACTCATCAATGATCAGAACAATATAGGGCATGAAATCATGTCCTTTTTCCGGGTTGAGCCGGCGGGCAATGAACTTATCGTTATACTCCCTGATGTTTCTCGTCTGTGACATTTTCAGCATCTCCAGACGGTGGTCCATAAGGATGCAAAGCGAGTTCAGGGTGTTGATGACCTTCTTGGTGTCGGTTACAATTGCATCCTCCTCGTCGGGTAGCTTGGCCAGAAAGTGGCGCTCGATCTTGCCGTAGAGAGGAAGCTCAACGCGCTTGGGATCGATGAGAACCAGCTTGAGCTCTGAAGGGTGCTTCTTGTACAGCAGCGAGGTGATGATGGCATTCAGTCCGACTGATTTACCCTGCCCGGTTGCCCCTGCAACAAGCAGGTGAGGCATCCTGGTGAGGTCAATGATGAAGGGTTCATTTGTAATGGTCCGTCCGAGTGCCAGTGGCAGCTCAAACTTCGAATCGGTAAATTCCTTTGACGCAATCATCCCTCGCATCGATACCGTTTCGGACTTCTTGTTTGGCACCTCAATACCCACCGTGCCTCTTCCCGGGATGGGAGCAATGATCCTGATACCCAGTGCAGAAAGGCTGAGGGCGATGTCGTTGTCGAGCGATTTGATACGGTGGATCTTTACACCCCGGTCTGGTACCACCTCATAAAGTGTGACCGTTGGCCCGACAGTTGCGGAGATATTCTTGATGGTTATTTTATGATCAGCTAAAGTCTTAAGGATGATATCCTTGTTGGCATTCACCTCATCATTGGTTGTAGTCCCGGAACTTCTGTAGTCACGCAGCAACGATACCGGGGGGAATTTATACCTTGACAGGGTAAGCCTGGGGTCAAACGGAGGCAGGTCTGAAATTATCTCATCAAGTTCCGGCCCCTCAGTAACCGGCTTGTTACCCCGGCCAATTACATTAACTATTGGTTTGTCTTCAGGAATTACGGGAGGCTGGTAAAAGTCATCGATGTCATCTGTCTCCTCTTCATCTGCCCTGAGGGGCTCATCCTCAACCGGCGGGTAATTCTCTTCAGGGGCAATCTTCACATTATCGGTGACTATATCTTTCTTGCGCAATTCACCAGCCAGTGCTGACGCCCCGGCCCTGGCAACAGTGGCAATTGGTTTCCTGATTGTCTGAGGGTTCACATGCAGCGCGAAGATGAGGTATGCTATTGTGATCACCAGGAGCACGGCTCCTGTTCCCACCTTGCCCATCATCTCATTCAGCCGGTGGGCGATCATATAGCCGAATTCGCCTCCCGGCCCGGCCCCGAGGAAAGTCGACTGTCCGGCGAAGTACCCCAGGATAGCTGAGACAATGACCGTGGCCAGCAGAAACCGAAGTACATTCTTCCAAAGCCTGAAGTATCTTACCTTGAGAAGGGCAAGGCCGAAGGCGCCGAGGATGAGCGGGATGAAGAATGAACCCAGCCCGAAGCCGTTGAATATGAAATAATGGCTGATCTTAAAACCGAAATTTCCTCCCCAGTTCTTATACGCGAAGACACTATTCTCAGGCTGTGGACTGAGTGAATCCTGGTCAGCGTTACCGGTGAGTACGTAGGAGATGAACACCACAAGCATGTACAATGCAAAGACAAGCAGAATAAGCCCTGCAATGAACCTCGCATTCTCCCCTGATGAACTGTCGGCTGAACCCTTTTTGACTGTTGATGAACCGTTACTTTTTTTCTGTTTGCCCATCGTGAAATAAAATTATTTTTCCCCTCCCTGCAAAGCGGTCTTTAAAATGATTAGCAAATGTAAGAAAAATGGTTGACCCGCAGGAGCATATTTTCAAAAGGAAATCATTTTGAGGATGAGCGCATCGAGGAACTTCGCCGACACCTCCTTGTAGTTCTTTTTCTTTTCGAACTCCTTGTCAGGTATCTGTTTTACAAGTACTTCGTCAGCTGTAAACTGCATCTCCGCCTTGCCAATAATGTAGAAAAA
>JBGSLG010000196.1:0-3657 GCA_041740815.1 Bacteroidales bacterium | reverse complement strand
AGGAGGTAGCGAGATACGGCATGAACAGCCAATGCGGCCTGCTGGTGAACTCATCACGCGGGATCATTTATGCTGACAACACTGAAAACTTCGCCGCAGTGGCCGGTGAGAAGGCCCGCGAGATACAGGAGGAGATGGCCGGCTATCTGGCAGGCAGGTTTAATGTCTGAAGCCTGAAGTCTGAAGGTCCTGCGGTCTTGCGGTCCTGAACCAATGACTGGTGACTGAAGACTGTGGACTGCCAACTTATTTCACTACTGCCTACTGCCTATTGCCTACTGCCTGATAGGACTGCAATCCCGATCCGCCAGCCGGCGGATGCGGGATTGTGTCTCCTCCTATCGGCGGAGCCTCAAACTGCTGACTTAATAGTGTGAATCAGGGATATTTGATTTCGAACCATGTCCGGTCACCGGTAAACCTGTAGAGCGGAACACCCTTTTTGTTAATAAGTTTCTCGACCGAACCGTTTATGCGGGATGAAATGTCTATTTCATCCAGATTCCAGTTGTCTCCTCCCATTCCGCCGGAGAATGTGGTTTCAATCCGGAATCCTGTTATGTCCTCTTTTCTGTAGTTATCAGGCAGTGGTCTGGATACCTGCTGCCAGGAATTATTAACCCAGCGTTTGCCGTTATTTACATTGTTAAACCTGATAGTCAGGTAGCTGCCTCTTCTTGTCGGGTCGGGTGTTCGTGTCAGTATTATCAGGTTGACATTATCATTTCCACCGCGGAGGTCATCACCACCTGTCTTGAAGCTCACAATAACTTCCTTGGGGTTCAGCGGAATGACAGGAGGTGACTGGGGTGTATATTTTGTATCCACGAAATAGGTTCGCCAGCGCGGATTGCCGGATTCTGAAGGATAGGAGAAGAACGCACCTGCGTTAGTGGGCTTCAGCTTCATGACAACTCCGGGGTGGTTAGGGTCGCATACGAATATTGTCAAATCTGCTATATCTGTTTTGAGATCCCCTTTGTATCTACCTAACTGGTAGCCTATTGCCAACACCTGGTGATCTCCCATACATCCGCTTCCACATGAAGATAACCCAATTACAACCGGTTCTCCTCTGTCAATATATGACATTAACCTTCCAAGCTGTCCGGACCCTGTCTGCAATCCCCAGTTAAAGAACTCCCTGTTGCGGGCACCATCGGGGTTAAATCCCAGTTCTGCCCATCTGTCAACATTTACAATTATTGATGTTACCTGTCTGTTGTAAAGATAGCTTTGCAGGGGCATCCCCTCGGCGGGCATATAGTTTTGCTGCGGAATTTGTTTTCCGAACTTGTAATAGTCAAGCGCGGCGTAACTCATTCCTCCGCAAAGACCTCCTGTTGTCCAGTCCACCCCGCTGATGAATATATTGGTGAAAGAATTAGTAAACTTGAAACCGTGAACTGACGGATTGAATTTTGTCATGACTGCAGGTGCGGAAACTGCTGTGTTTGCGGTAGTTGTGCCTGATGCTGAGGTAGTTGAGCAGGAGAAATCCTTTACCCTGTTGTCTCCCGTAAACCTGTACAGCGGATTTCCGCTGGCATCAACCATTTTGGTAGCCACATTGGAGACAATTCCGTAGACAGTGAACCGGTTCAGGTTCCAGTTATCACCGCCCATTCCCCCTCCAAAGGTTGTTTCGAGGCGGAATCCTGCAACATCCGCGATTTTCCCTGAGGTAAGGACTTGCGTCACCTTATTGGTTGAATTATCAGCCCAGCGCACGCTCCGGTTGATATTATCGAACCGGACCTGGGTGCCTGATTTCATATTAACAATAAGGTTGACATTGTCATTGCCACCTCTAAGGTCATCATTTCCGGTGCCAATCTCCACGGCTAAAAGTACCTGGCCATTTAATGCATGGCAGCCTGTCATTGCAAGTACAAAAAAGAGAATATATTTTTTCATATTACTTGATTTTACTTTGGGTTAATAGATAATTAACTATCGGTGTTTTAATATTTTTCAATTACAGTTTAATGAACTCAACTCTGCGATTAAGTGCTTTGTTGGCGGGAGAATCATTGGGTGCCACCGGCTGACTCTCTCCCAATCCATCTGTTACTAGCCGGTCACCGTTCACTCCGAATGAGTTTATAAGTTCTTTTTTAACCGCAGCGGCACGCCGTTTTGACAGGTCGAGGTTCGCAGCATCAGCACCGTCACTGTCGGTATGGCCCACAATACTGAC
Organism: Bacteroidales bacterium; assembly: GCA_041740815.1. Lineage (GTDB taxonomy): Bacteria > Bacteroidota > Bacteroidia > Bacteroidales > VadinHA17 > SR-FBR-E99. Next base: position 1,457 of record JBGSLG010000196.1, on the reverse strand, counting down.
CTGAACATCGGGAACTTCATTAAGGATTGCAGCGATCTCCTTTAATGTACCGTATGACTCCGGTTTGACAACATCTTTGTTGACATCAAAATAGATTCCATAAGTTACAAGTTTACCTTCGGTCATCAGTTTGTTGCGCATATCCGGAGCCCCAACTGCAATACGTATATTGCTGATCATGGCAGCCCCGTATTCAAACCTGATGCGATCCATTTTAACGCTGTTTGCCGGGAATGCTTTTGGCAGATCGATAATCTTATTCTGCTCCTGGTAGAGTCGGACTCTTGATTTCTGGACCCAGACAGCGATATGATATTTCTGTTCCTTATTCTGTTTCAGTTCTTCATTATCAATGTACCCGGTTACTCCTAATTCTTCACCTTCATCATTATTGATATATGTACGGTAAGTAGGCCTTCCGGTATATTCAACCGCGAAGTTAAATCCCGCCTTGCCGGGAACGGCCCCGCCATCCCATGCTTTCGGGTTAATACACTGGTACAGCCTGAAATAGTATCCGGCCATGTCACCCTCCTCACCGTTTATCGGGATAACGTCAAACTCAATTGTATAGTTGTCGGGAAGCTTGAGCAATTCGTCGGTCCATACACAATGATCTCCAACGAATTTCATCCAGTTTCCGGGATAAAGATTAGTTGTAACCACTTCCGCAGATCCGTTTGTGTTCCAGAGTGCAGGGAAATCGCCCACCGCATCCTGGGAAAAATCTTCATAGAAAATCACCTTCTCTCCCGGGATGAAGTCGTACTTTGAATATGACTGAAGAGATGTCTGTTGCTGTTGCGGAGCCTGATCACCCTGAACATAGACAGTCTCTCCTGAATCCGTAACATCCTGGTTGTCGGCGACTTGCTGCGATTCGTCCGTCTGGTCCTTCTTCTTCAGGGCTTTACCTAACCCGTTCTGTAGTGCGTCCAGGCCTCTCTCTATTCCCTGATCGGTTCGATTGTCAATGCTGCCTTCAACCTTCCTGAGCTTGTCCTTGATCTTTATCTGGCAGTTGGCTGATAATGAAAGACTGAGTAATAATGTTACTGCAATCATAATTTTAATGGCTGATTTCATCTTACCTGTTTTTAAGTTTGTTAAAACGGTGATTTTGGTTTCGTAAACCTACTCAGGAACTATTTCCTGCTCACCCCCTTTTTTGGGGATTTTTTAATGCAATAGGCCTTTTAAATTACCTGGTAGGAAGTCTTCCGTTGTTCTAGTCTCATGTGATCAGGTGAAATATCCATGAAAAAGGGGAATAGAGGTAATTGAATAATAGTTAGGTTTGTAAGGTATTGTAATGTGTGAAAACTGATCAGATGAGGTTCTGTTTAGCAATAGTAGTGGTCTTTGGATTCATGACGGTGTTTGAGGCTGATGCTCAGAATGCCGATTCCCTGACCTATGCTGTTGACAAATTGCTGACCGGAGATTTTCCGAAAGCG
>JBGSLG010000195.1:0-15336 GCA_041740815.1 Bacteroidales bacterium | reverse complement strand
CGAAGAGAGAGCTGCCGAGGCTCGCAGAGCCGAAGCTGCACGCAGCACAATACCCCCGGCAGACGGTACCACCAGAGCAGCCCGCAAATAACCGACACCAGCCAGATAGAAAATCCCGCTTGATCCACACGGTTCAGCGGGATTTTCACTTCCACAAACTTAAACCCTTATACCGGATCTCGATATTCAATATTCATCTGATTCTAAACAACATAATCAGGTTCAATGCAATAAATAAGCGGATATTGGTGTTATTGTATCTGTATAAACATAATCTGTGATGAAAGCAAAGAAAATCAAACTCATAGGACTTGCAGCGCTTGCTGCAATATTGCTTTCTGTGACCGGAAGCTGTAAAAAAGATTCCGGGGATATAACAGATGGTGACGGTAATATCTATACAACAGTCACCATAGGTTCGCAGGTCTGGCTTAAGGAAAACCTCAGGACCACAAAATACATTGACGGGACAGCGATTCCTCACGTGACCGGCAGTGCATGGGATCCGCTCCTTACACCAGCCTACTGCTGGTTTAGCGATGTGGAAGCAAACAAGGATATCTACGGAGGCCTTTACAACCTTTTTGCGGTCAAGACCGGCAAACTGTGCCCTGACGGCTTTCATGTCCCCTCACGCGGTGAACTACTTATCCTTACAGACTATCTTGGAGATCTCCCCGGGGGTAAGATGAAGAGTGTCACCCTTTGGTCCGTTCCCAATGAGGGAGCAACAAACAGCAGCGGCTTCACTGCTCTGCCCGGTGGCATGCGTACAACGACATTTATACATAATGGCATGAACGGGTATTACTGGACATCAACCCTTTTTAACACAAATTCAGGCTACTATGTCTCGCTATCGTACAATGATGCACTTGTGCAGGAAGATCACCACTGGGGTTCAACAGGCCTCTCTGTGCGCTGCGTGCAGGACTAGCATCATTTCATTTCCCGGCCAAAGGCAGTTTTGCTGATGCCTTCTTGATTTAATTTAATACATTTACATAACACCTATTTCGATCCTGATGAACCTACTCTTCATCTGCACAATCAACAGGATGCGAAGCTGTACCGCGGAGACTCTCTATGCTGCAGACAAAGCCCTTAAGGTTAAGTCCGCAGGCATAGCTCCTACGGCTCCTACCCAGATTACCCCGGAGCTGCTACGCTGGGCCGACAAGGTATTCGTGATGGAGAACCTGCACAGAGCATTCATCTCTGAAAAGTTCCCTGAGATCGACCTCAGTAATAAAATTATCGTTCTGGGTATTCCTGATTTCTACTACTACATGGAACCCGAACTAATCGACCTCCTCAGAGAAAGAATAGATCCTTACCTGACCCGTTAATCAGTCATATCAGGCAGTAGAGGAGCGACCCACCAGCTGACGGAGAAGCAGCCAGACTGCAGGGAGGGCGCAGTAGTACAGTCTTCAGTCGGCGTTCCTCAGTACTCAGTCAAGACCGCAAGACAACAACAGACAGCAACAACGGAGCCCCCCAGAATGGGGTAGACTGAAGCGACAGACCTTGGACGTTCAGACCACAGATTGAGTCTACGCAGTCGGCGGAGACTTAACCCCGATAACAAAGTGTATCGGGGCCTTCAGCCTTTAGACTTTACAGACTTTCTACTTAACGACAAACATAACCGCCGTCCCCATATCCATCACCCCGTGCAGGATGGCAAAATATGGAAACAATGTCGGCCGCTTGTATAGGGCAACTCCTATAAGCACAGCAAAAGGCAGAAAGACCAGCCCGCGGTAAAGGATAAATGTAAGATCAGGTATGAACGGAAGCGTCATGTGTTGCATCGAGAGAAACAACACCGGAAGAAACACCGCAAGCCACTTCGGTCTCATCCTGTCAGCGAGTCTTGGCATGATATAACCGAAGTATGTGGCAAGCTCGGCAAAGACAATTGTGACAGGAAATGCAAACAATAGAACAATCGCCAGCCACTTTTCAACCGGACGGAACATCATCTCATATGGAATAGAGGGATCGTCCCAGAGCCATGCACTCAACAGGTAATTAGGACCGAAGACAACCGGGCCGCAAAGAAAAACAAGTCCTGAGAATATCAGGATATCCTTCCTTAATGTGACACGGCTGAAGCGAAAAAGCCTGCAATAGCTCAACCCCTCCCTCCTGAAAAGAAACCACATGAACGTTATGCTCACGAGGTTTGTCAGTGTCGCTGCAAGCAACCAGTATCCCTCCGACCGGCTCCATGAACTGAAGATAATTGCAATGACCGCCTGAGAAATCAGGAAAAGTAAAAACCTGCTGCCAAGAAGGGCAATCAATTCCGGCATCCTCAGCGGCCTCCCGGCACTGACCCGACTGCTCACGGTGTCAAAAATTACCTTGTCCATGGATAATGCGAATATCAGCTCCGCCACTGTCACCGGCGCCCCCAAATGTAATCTTAATTCCACTTTTATCGGACCCAAACTATCGTCCACCGGGAACTTTTTCTGTGTAAATTTGTCTTATTGGAGATTTGCACAAACTAAAACCGGATATCATGCAGACGATACTTGGCGCCAACGGCACAATAGGAAAGCTTCTAGCAAAGGAACTTATGTCTTATACCGACAAGGTAAGGCTGGTGAGCAGGAACCCGATAAGAGTCAACGAGACCGATGAGCTGCTTGCGGCTGACCTGTCGAAGCCCGGAGCTGTTGACAAAGCGGTCAGGGACTCTGAGATAGTCTACCTCGTAGTGGGATTTGAATATAAGGCTGCAGTGTGGGAGGAGAAATGGCCAGCCCTGATGAGGGACACAATAGACGCCTGTGCGAAGTACGGTGCTAAGCTTGTCTTCTTTGACAATGTATACATGTATGACAGTAACAAGATATCTCATATGACCGAGGAGACTGCCATCAATCCTCCGAGCCGCAAAGGAGCCGTCAGGAAACGGATCTCGGAGATGCTGCTGGAGGCTGCCCGGGAAGGCTGGGTCCAGACACTCATAGCACGGTCAGCTGATTTCTACGGGCCAGATAACAACAATAACTTCATCACTCAGATGGTGATGAAGAACCTCAAAGAGGGTAAAAAAGCCATGTGGTTCGTTGGATCAGATATCAAACACTCCTTCACCTATACCCCTGATGCTGCAAAGGCCACTGCCCTGCTTGGCAACACCCCCGATGCATACGGACAGGTATGGCACCTCCCGACAGAGAACCGGAGCATCACAGGCAAAGAAATCATTACGATGATAGCCAGGGAGATGGGGACAGAGCCCAAGATATCCCTCCTGCCGAAATTCATGCTCCTGCCACTTGGGTTGTTTATCCCTATCATGAAGGAGATGCGGGAGATGATCTATCAGTATGACCGCGACTACTTCTTTGACTCCTCTAAATTCACCCGGAAGTTCGGCCTCGCAGCAACACCATATGAGGAGGGAATCAAGGTCACCTGCCAGGCTTACAGGCAATGAAACGGTTTATACTCTGCCGGAATGATGCCACTTAAAGTAGCTCTTGGCATGATTTATGAAATATTACCGGTATCACAAACCAAAAAAATTAAGCATCATGAAGAGACTTCTTTTATTCATTGCAGTGATAAGTATTGGCGTCCTGGCCAGTGCACAGATAAGCTCCAAGGCACTGGGCGCACGTATCTACGGAGGAGATAATTTCAGCGGCGCAGAGCTCTCATTTCAGAAAGGACTGAACGACAGGAACAGGCTGGAGCTTGATGCGAGCTTCGGGTTCAATTCAGACAACTCAAGGGTTGCCCTCTTTGGTATTTACCACTGGGTATGGAACCTCGCCGGAGGTTTTAACTGGTACATGGGTCCAGGCGCCAGCCTCATGTATGACAGTTATGATAATAACAGCTATGTGAACGTCGGTGTGGGCGGGCAGATTGGCATTGAGTATAACTTCAGGGATTTGCCGATACTGGTGAGCCTTGACGCCCGCCCGATGTGGGACTTCCTCGGCGATGTCAACGGACTGGGTTGGGGTGGCGCCCTCGGTCTTCGCTATACGTGGTAGGAGCTGAATAGGAACAGGCCTGTCTGAGGGCCTGTCTGAACGGGTCACTGGTCAGAGTTTTGCTGCAAGCCGGCAAAACTGTATCGGTGGCCCGTTTCGCTTTCAAAACCGTAAGGGATTCGCCGCAGGCTAACTTCCGCCTGCCAGCCGCCGCCGCTCCCTGAAGCTGATGAGCATCCCTCTCTTTTCATCCCACAACCTTAGTAGCAGCGACTCAAAAGCCGACCAGAAGGTAACCGGCTTCACATCGCGGAAGATTGCATTCTCATCATTGCATTTTTTTAGATTATAGTTAGGGATGACAGGACTAAGGTGATGGATATGATGGTATCCTATGTTCCCGGTAAACCAGTTAAGCACCCCCGGAAGCTTGAAGAATGAGCTGCCGCTCAGTGCCATCTTCTTGTAATCCCATGATGAAGAGTCGCTCCAGATGACATGCCTGTACTGGTGCTGTACATAAAAGAGCCATACGCCATGCACCGTGGCAATGTACAGGACCGGCAGCTGAATCATCAGGTATGCCTTCCATCCTATTGCCATGCCCATCATAACTACCATCCCGACAAGTGCCAGGTTGGTCAGATGAATATAAAAATGCTCCTTTAGTGACATGTACTTCTTGGGAAAGCGGTAAAGGATTACAAACAGGAGCATCGGAGCAACGCCAAAGAGAAAAAAGGGATTACGGTACAACCGGTAGACAAAGCGCTTCCACCTGTTCAGTTTCTGGTACTCTTCCACCGTCAGCGTCATCACATCGCCGACACCCCTCTTTTCAAGGTTACCTACTGTACGGTGATGTATCTGATGATCGCGGTGCCAACGGTGATAAGGAGTGAAAACAAGCAGGCCGGTTATGACCCCGGTGACGGTGTTCATCAGTTTCGAACTGAAGAATGATCCATGGCCACAGTCGTGGAAGATTATAAAGGTCCTTACCAGGAACCCTGCCGCCGGCACAGTCAGTGCCAGCGTGATCCAATATGAAAATTTGAGTGACCAGATCATCAGGCCCCACATCAGCAGGTATGCTCCGACAGAATTAATCAACTGCCACCAGCTCTTGAGATTATCAGGCTTGTTGTACCTTGATATGATCTCCATCCATTCAGGTTTTGCACCTGGTTTCCCCTTTGTCTCCGTCATTCTATCCGAGATCACTAATGCACGCCAAAAGCGGCGGGCTAATGTAAATCAGGGCACAAATTTAGCAAAATCTTTTGAGTCTCCTCCTGCGTCAGAGCCTCAAAATGCTGTCCCGGCACTTCGTGTGCGGGATTGAGTCTCCTCCTGCGTCGGAGCCTCAAACTGCCGACAGCCGGTTGAAGACTATTGCCTACCCTCTATTGCCTACTGCCTGAATAATAGTATCTTGCCTCCAAAATAACTGTCATGAAAGCATACTATTCAACCGCATACGGCGGAAAGGAATCATCGGTTTACGGGGAGCTGCCGGATCCTTCAGCCGAACGCGGGCAACTGCTCATCGAAGTGAAAGCCGTCTCAATCAATCCCGTCGACTGGAAGATAAAGCAGGGTGATGCAAGGTTAGTAACCGGCTTCAGATTCCCGCGAATCTTCGGGGCCGATTTTGCAGGGATTGTCAGGGAGACTGGCGAAGGGGTAACTGCCTTCAAGCCTGGCGACAGTGTTTACGGATCCAGGTCCACCGTCCTCAACAGAGACGGGGCGCTTGCTCAACTGCGCGCAGTGAACCACGAGCTTGTCAGACCAATCCCGGCAGCGATGACTTTTGAGGAGGCAGCCTCCCTCCCTGTTGCCGCTCTAACGGCACTGAACGGACTGAGAATATGCGGCGTGAAGGAAGGAACACGCGTTCTGGTCAACGGCGGCACGGGAGGCGTGGGTCACTTTGCCGTCCAGATAGCCAGGGCAAGGGACGCGGTAGTCACAGCAACATGCAGCGAGGGTAACCGTGAGCTTGCAAGAAGATTCGGGGCAGATAAGGTAATGGGGTATGGGAAGGAGGAACTTTACTCCTCCGGAGAGAAATTCGATGCCATCATGGATGCTTACGGGAAGATGGAGCTCCGGCTCGTACGTCATCTGCTCAAACGCGGCGGGACTTATGTCTCCACACTCTTCATTCCGCCTCCGTATCTTTCAATATTTCTGACCGGGCTGATCCATGGCAGAAAGCTGGCTTCGTCAAACATGCGAAGACGCCCGGAGGACTGGCAGGAGCTGGAGAATCTGTTTGCTGAGGGCAAATTAAAGCCGTTTATTGAAAACATCTTCCCTCTTGAGCATGCCGCTGACGCATTTGACCTCGCCGTAAATGGAAGGCCCAGAGGCAAGATTATAGTCACGGTTTCCTGAAGAACTTTAGGTTATCATATTTGTTGTAAGTTCAGTAAACGGACCATTTGTTTAATTTTGCCACGGTGCAAAGGAATCGTTCAGGTGAGAATTCCGTCAGTATTATGGTTCAGGAAAAAAGTTATATTGGAAAAAACATACAGTGATGCCTTTACAAATTGGATTACTGATTCTGGGATTTTTGGTGTTGATCAAAGGTGCCGACTGGCTGGTAAACGGGGCCACCTCCCTGGCAAGGAAACACAATGTGTCAGACCTGGCGATAGGTTTGACCGTAGTTGCATTCGGCACTTCGGCACCGGAGCTGGTTGTCAATATCTTTGCCTCGCTTCAGGGCCACGAAGCAATAGTGTTCGGCAATATTATCGGAAGTAATAACTTCAATCTTTTCGTCATCCTTGGTATTGCAGGACTGATTACACCGCTGGCAGTTCAGTCGAGCACGGTCTGGAAAGAGATTCCGCTCTCCCTCTTCGCGGCATTATTACTCTTCTTTCTGGCAAACAACTTCTTTCTGGCTGAAACCCGTACCTTGACGCGTATTGACGGACTTATTCTGCTGACAATGTTCGGGTTGTTCCTGTTTTATGTCTACAGTCAGCTTAAGTCTGATCCGGCAGAAAAGGTATCAGAACATCACTTACCCGGACACATAAAGATATGGGGACTGATCATTCTGGGTCTGGGCGGTCTCGTTCTGGGAGGCAGGCTGGTTGTTACTAGCGCCATCGAGATGGCAACGATGCTCGGAGTCAGCGAAAAGATCATAGGGCTGACAATCGTGGCAGCAGGCACATCCATGCCTGAGCTTGCAACTTCAGTGGTTGCTGCATTTAAGAAAAACAATGATATAGCTGTTGGTAACATAATCGGTTCCAATATCTTCAATATTTTCCTGATACTTGGAATAAGTGCGCTGGTTAATCCTCTGGATTTTGATAAAACCTTCAATACCGATATTTACCTGCTCGGCGGTGGAACGATCCTTCTCTTTGCTGTTATGTTCACCGGAAAGAGGAAACGGCTCGACAGGTGGGAAGCGGCCCTTCTGCTGGGTGTCTACATCATATATACAATTAAGTTGGTTGCAGGTTAGCCAGTTGAACTGCTGTGATCGAAGAAAGCGTTCAGGCAAAATATTTAATTAACAATAAGCTTATTGAAAGCACCAGGCATATGCTTCACCATTCTGACCGCAGCCACCATGCTGCTGGCCACCTCCTGCTCACGCGAGGTCCGGCCTGCAGCGTCTGAGGCCGGCGGCACCGGTCGGGGCTCTGCCGGCGTCACACTGAAAACACCTGGTCTGACCCTGACCCTCCCCGGTGTATTGGTCAGCTCCTCAGAAAAGAAGCGCCTGGAGCAGTTCATGGAAGCAGGCATTGAGCAACCCCTTGACAGCGAGAGGGTCACCCCTGCCACAATCATTGAGACAGCGCGCCGCTACCTGGGTGTGCCTCACTGCATGGGCGGCACAACGTCGAAGTGCATGGACTGCTCAGGTTTGATCTTCAGGGTATTTGTCACCCACGGAATAGAGCTGCCGCACAGCGCCGAGGAGCAGGCGAGGTACGGAAAGATAGTTGCAGAAAAGGAGATGCTCATGCCGGGCGACCTGGTCTTCTTCATCAGAACATACAACACCAGTCGTTTGATAACTCATTCCGGCATCTACGTAGGTGACGGGAGGTTCATTCATACCTCAAGCAGCAAGGGAGTTATCATCACTGCACTGGATGACCCGTGGTGGAGCGAGCGATACCTCTATGCTACCAGGATTTTCGATTGAAAGGCTCTTTGCCTGACAGCTTACAGTGAATCAACCCATGGTTAGTCGCCGTCAGCAACCCGCAGCTTTTTGAAAGGCTCTTTGCCTAAAGTCCGGAGTGAATCAAGACAGGATCAGCCTCTGTCAGCAACCATCAGCGCCATGAGGACAATGACTTCGTGGTCAGGCCCCAGGAGGAGCCATTCCTGAAATCAGGAACACACCCGCTCCCCTCTCCTCCCGTGAGGTCATCGCCAATCCGGCTTCTGCGGCCAGTCTGTTCATACCTTCCCGGGCCATATACTTCCTGAAGTTGCGGTAATGGTCGCCCCCTGCGGCGCGTTCAATAATCCGTGCAAACCATGCTGCTGCCCCTGATCTCATTGGACAGTTATAGTCGGCTATTATGATCCTCTTCGCAATGCGACGCATCTCCCTGAGTACCTTCACACCCGTCTCCGGGTCAAACTGGTGCATTGCAAGAGTGGAGACGGCAACATCAAAACTGTAGTCAGGATAGCATGACAGGTCAGTTGCGTCGAGCAGCCCGAAAGTGACATTTGATGATTGTCGCCTCTGCGCCGTGCGCCTGGCAGTGCTGATCATATCCTCCGAGAGGTCGATGCCAGTGACGTGGCCGGCATGACGGGCCATGGCCAGCGACAGAGCCCCCGTACCGCATGCAACGTCTATCACCTTCTCCCCCGGCAGTATCATCGAAGCAACACTCCTGCGGAGCCCGTTGATCAGCGGATCGATGAAGAACCGGTATAGAAATCCTTTAAATGAGAAGCACATACAGCTTTTTTACACGCATAAAGATAGGTTATTAACTGGTTTCAATCCGGTTTGCCGCCCGGATATGACCTGGCCATTCATACTATTACCCTCCCCGCGTCGTTAATAAAAGAGTTAACCCGATAAGGGGGGGGAAAACATACAAAGGGATACGATGATTGAAGGAGCGAAGAGGCCTGAATACGCCAGCCGTTGCGGCAGCCGTACATATGCGATAAAATCAGCACTCATCGGGGTGGCCGTTGGCGACGCACTGGGGGTACCCGTCGAATTTGAGAGCCGGGAAGACATCAGTAGCGACCCGGTAACGCAGATGACAGGGTACGGTACATACGACCTGCCTCCGGGCACCTGGTCAGACGACAGCTCCCTCACTTTCTGCCTCGCCGAGGCGCTGAGGGATGAGTATGATATAAGATCCATCGGACAAAATTTCGTGAAGTGGTACCGCGAGGGCTTCTGGACTGCGCAGGGCGAGGTGTTTGATGTAGGCAATACAACGAGGAAAGCCATTGACCGGATTGAGAGGGGCATGGAGGCGGAAACGTCCGGCAGCAGCGATGAGGCATCGAACGGGAACGGCTCACTGATGAGGATCATACCACTGATGTTTTATATGCTCAGGAGGCCACTGAACGAACGGTTCGAGATAACACGACAGGTTTCTTCGATTACGCACGGACACATCCGCTCAGTCATGGCCTGCTTTTACTACCTCGAATTCGCCAGGCAGATTTATGAAGGAAAAGATAAGTTTGAGATCTACAGGGACATGCAGGCTGTCATCTCCGGGCATCTGTCCGGCCTGCTTATTGATCCGGCCGAGGTGGTGGTTTTTGACCGCCTGTTGAAAGACGACATCTACCGGTTGCCGGAAGAGAAGATTCATAGCAGCGGATATGTCATTCATACCCTCGAGGCGGCTGTATGGTGCCTGCTCACCACAGGCAGTTACAGTGAGGCTGTTTTAAAGGCCGTCAACCTTGGCCTCGATACTGACACCACGGCTGCCGTCACCGGCGGGCTGGCAGGACTGCTCTACGGGTATGACGGCATACCGGAGGAATGGACCGCTCAACTCGCCAGGAGAGATGATATCGAAGACCTCGCCGAAAGGCTTGGCGCGGGGCTTGAATTGTGAGCCATAATTTATACCTTTATTGGAGCAACTAGCAATATTATTGGATAGTTCCAGTGTCTCATAATCAAGTATATAGCATCACCGTAGGTATCGCTTCTGGTATGAAATAATATGATAAATACATTCCTGACCGGGTTGCTGATCGTGGTACCGATTCTCCTGGTAAGATTCCTGCTCACTTCACTCCTGAACAAGGAAGCCGTCAGCAGGGCGGCATTCTTTCCTCCCACCACAGGAATAGAAAGACCTGCATACTTCGTCAATATCGCGACCACCCTGTTGCTTATTGTTGTGCCATTCTTCCTGAGACTCGATTTCAGCGGGTTAGCGGGCATAGCGGGCATCATCCTCCTTGTCCTGTCACTGGTTATGTACGGCGTTTCAATCGTTCAGTTTGCCCGGCCGGATGATGCCGGCCTGAATACATCGGGACTATACCGCATCTCCCGCAACCCGATGTATGTTGCCTTCTTCTTCTGGTTCCTGGGTGGCTGCCTGCTTACAAGGTCATGGCTTCTGCTCACAATATTGATGGTGTTCCAGGTCTCTGTCCATTTCATGATCCTCGCCGAGGAGCGCTGGTGCAGAGAAAAATTCGGGGGAGCATACGAAGAATACATGGAAAAGGTAAGAAGATACATTTAAGAATAACATGTCAGCCGGACAGCACATCATCCCGGCCTTGCAACATTTCTGTGCGATTTCTGTCTTTGAATATATTATCAGACCTGGTGATATTATGAAAAGGCCTCTCCCATTACTGCTCATTCTTGGACTTATGTCTTCCAGTGTTGCCCTGCACTCCCAGACAAACTACATGCTTCCCGAACCTGTAACCATTGAACACAATCAGGTTACCGTGGGCGTTTATCCGCAGGTAGAACTGATTTCGGTCATCCAGACCATCGGAGGTTACCGCAGTGCCCTCGGGTTCCTCATGGCAAAGGACACCTCAGGCTATGCGGCTGGTGTAATGGCTCGCTTCAGCACTTACAGCGACCATCCTGCTGTGAAAATGTTCGACAGGCTGAGCCTGCAGCCCGGGATGCTGAATTTCAGTGCTCCTTCAAATATCATGCTCCTTGCTGATGAATCGCTTACACTGAGAACAGATATCGAACCTGATGAATTCGTCTACAGGCGCGCCGGAGGGATTGATTCACTGAAGATCCTGCTTGGGATGATACGCGACTTTGCGATCAGGGCAGAGTTCAATGATTTTTTCAGGAGTCATATCAACTTCTATCTGGAGATCACTGGAAACACGGTAGAATCCATGGGGTCTCGTAACTATATCTCTGAGCTTGAACGCTTCTACGGCAGGTCACAGAAGTCATACAATATTGTACTGGTACCTCTTTACGGTCATGTAGGCTTCGGGAACTCACTCCTTCACTCAGACGGTGACAGGGAAATATACAACACTATGGGACCAAGGCTGATCTCAGAGGGGAAGCCGGTTTTCGGAGACGAAGACTATCTTAAGTACATGATCAGGCACGAATTCAGCCACCCGTTCATAAATCCCATGACTGAAAAGTACTGGGCCAGCATCAGGGACTTTTCCTCCAATTATGATTCTGTGCCGGAAGCGGCCAGACAGAATATGTGCGGCGATTGGCAGGAGTGCATCAATGAATTCGTCATAAGGGCTGTTACAACACACCTGGCATTCAGGGAGTCGGCAGATGCCGGGGCCGGGGCTTACGCAAAGGAATCGGCCAGGGGTGTCTGCCTGCTGGATGAACTGCTGGAACAGATCAGGCGCTATGAATCGGACAGGGCTACATATCCGACATTTGATTCATTTTATCCGAACATACTGGAGCTCTTCAAAGAATTTCACTAGCAACGCTGTTTTGCGTATTTTTATCCCTCATTTTTTAACTCAATGACCGAAACAAACTACCTGCAATCGGAATACGTATCCCGGTTCAACCGCACACTTGATTATATCGAAACAAACATCGACAAGCCTCTGACGCTGGCAGAACTGGCAGGTGTTGCCAATTTCTCCAAATTTCACTTCAACAGGATATTCCATTCTATATCAGGAGAAACACCGTTCCAGTTCATTATGAGAGTCCGACTGGAAAAAGCGGCCGCGTTGCTCTTGCTGAACAAAAAGGAAAGTCTTTCATTCATAGCCCAAAAATGCGGATTCTCTGACATCTCAATCTTCTCAAGGAATTTCAAGGGTCATTTAGGTATTTCTGCTTCGCAGTACAGGGCAACGAAATCATACAATCGCAATTTTAATCAAACGGATAGCAACAGTAGTCAAGCCGATGAGAGACCGTCCCCATATTTTTGTTTCGAGTTAAACACAATTAAATGGAGGACAACAATGAAACTGAACAAAAGTGTGGAGGTTAAGGACCTTCCGAAGATGACGCTTGCCTATATCAGGCATATAGGCCCTTATCAGGGCGATGAGAAACTCTTCGAGAGGCTTTTTACAAGACTCTTTGCATGGGCAGGTCCGAGGGGACTGATCGGCGGGAAGGATTTTAAATCTCTTGTAATCTATCATGACGACCCGAATCTGACAATCGGCGATAAGCTCAGGATGAGCGTCTGCATCACCGTGCCTCCCGAGACGAAGGTCGATGGGGAGATAGGTAAAATGGAACTCGAGGCGGCAAAGTATGTGATCGCCCGGTTTGAGGTCACTTCGCAGGAATTCCCGCAGGCGTGGGACTGGCTGTACGGACAGTGGTTTCCGGAAAGCGGCTACCAGTTCGATGATAAACCCTGTTTCGAGATATACCCTGAGGAGCCAAAGGACGGTAAGTTCGTTGTGGACATCTGTGTACCGGTCAAACCGCTCTAAATGTAACCCGGGAGCCTGTCTGGCGGCAGGCTCTCATTTTATACACTGGCATTTACAGAAACGTTACAACAGCCTGTCAATCCAGTTCCGGACGGGCAGCGGCCCCTGTTCAGATATAAATGACTCAGGGTGGAACTGTAGGCCCCTGATATTATACTCAGTATGAGAAAGTGCCATGATGATGCCGTCATTACATATCGCGGTCACGCGTAAATTATGTTCTGAATATTCTATGCTGCTGTCATGGTATACCCCCCAGGAGTGATACAGACCAGCGTCAAATTCAGCCGGCATACCGGTGAAGATATAATCATACGGTTCAACCAGTCTGACCCTGGCGCTTACCCCGTGCCTGACAGTAACAAGTTTCTCCAGCTTAAGGCCGAAAAACTCAGCTATCACCTGGTGCCCGAGGCACACCCCAAAAAAACCTTTACTGCCGGAGTATTTCCCCAGCAGTTCCGCCATCACCGGGGCCTCGGAAGGAACTCCCGGTCCCGGCGAGAAGAGAAAACCATCATACCTTGCGGTGCCAGCAACATTGATCCGGTCATTCTTTTCAATATCAAAGTCGCACCTGTCATACTCCCGCAGAATCTGGACAAGATTAAAGGTGAATGAATCATAATTATCCACTATAAGAATTCTCGGTCTCCGGTAATTCATAAATTTGCTGCCTCAGGGTATGTAATGTCACGTAAAAGTACAATTAAAGAGCAAATGAATGAATGGGCCGGGGCTGGCATCCCGTTTCTTTTCATAATTGATTTCGAACAGGTTAAGCCACTGATATTCAAACTGGATGAGATTGACCCCGGATATCTCCTGTATGACATCAACGGCAGAGGTAACGCCCACAGTCAGACACGGAGAGAGACCCCTGGTAAACTTGCCAGTTATCCGGAGACCTATGAAGATTACCTTGTGAAATTCAACCTTGTGAAGAATGAGATAGCCCTTGGCAACTCTTTTTTGCTGAATCTAACATGCTCCACCCCTGTCGACTTGAATACTACACTACTGGAAATATTCCGGACGAGCTGCGCCAGGTACAAAATATGGCTCAATGAGGAGTTCGTATGCTTCTCTCCGGAACCGTTTGTTAAAATCAGTGACGGGAAAATCAGATCGTTCCCGATGAAAGGGACAATTGACGCCAGCATCCCTGATGCTGAAAATGCTATTTTAAATGATGTAAAGGAGACTGCCGAACACTACACAATTGTTGACCTCATAAGAAATGACCTCAGCATGGTCGCGGCAAAGGTAAGAGTTGA
The DNA here is from genome assembly GCA_041740815.1 of Bacteroidales bacterium. Classification (GTDB taxonomy): domain Bacteria; phylum Bacteroidota; class Bacteroidia; order Bacteroidales; family VadinHA17; genus SR-FBR-E99. The sequence continues at coordinate 1,151 of JBGSLG010000195.1, read as the reverse complement.
AAGATTCAGGTACTTTGACACTATCAACACCAATGAAAAGAAGCTGTTACAGGTAAGTTCGGAGATCAGCGGAGATATGGCTGAGGGATATGCAGCATCGCTTGGCGATATCATTTTTTCATTGCTTCCGGCAGGTTCGGTGAGCGGGGCTCCAAAGAAAAAAACGACGGAGATAATTACAGCGGCAGAGGGCATACCACGTGGATATTATACCGGTATAGCGGGATTGTTTGACGGTCGTAACCTCGACAGCGGCGTGATGATCCGCTTCATTGAGAAACGTAATGGCAGTTACTTCTACCGCAGCGGAGGAGGAATCACATCCTTCAGCGATCCAAGGTCAGAATACAACGAAATGATTGACAAGATATATGTGCCAGTTATTTGAGACAATAAGAATCACAAATGGCAGTCCGGGTAACCTCGATCTGCATGAGCAGCGGTTGAACCGGTCAAGACGGAAGTTGCTCGGCCTCAAAGATAATCTGCAGCTCTCAGATTATATACGAGTCCCGGAAGAGTGCAGTACAGGTGTTTTCAGATGCCGGGTCATCTATGCGCAGGAGGTTGTTTCAATGGAATTCGTACCGTATGTTCCTGCACCTGTCAGGACGCTGAAGCTTGTCTATGCAGACACCCTTGTGTATGACCATAAATACCTCGACCGTAGCTGCCTTACCGGACTGATTAACCGGGATATAGCAGATGATATTCTCATTGTGAAGATTGGGTTTGTAACTGACACATCGTACTCCAACATAGTGTTTACCGACGGGAAGCAGTGGGTGACGTCTGATACACCACTGCTACATGGCACAATGCGGGAGAGATTACTGCATGACGGCATTATAAAAGCTGACAGGATTACAATTGACAATCTCACCCAATTCACCCATTTCAGGCTGATCAACGCGATGCTCGGGTTTGAAGCCCCGGTATTGCCGACAGCAAATATCATCCGGTAATTATTGCAAGGAGAAAAGACCTTTTTCAATAACCTGTTAAGGATCTGTTATTCAATTTATTTTGTTGCGTTTAAGAGTCTGGCAGGCATGTAAGCGAAAACTAATTGTGATTAATATAACAGTTCCCGGTGGTGGCATCATTATTTTTCTATATTTGCCGCAAACTGAAAAAGATGCTCCTGCCAT
>JBGSLG010000194.1:0-20675 GCA_041740815.1 Bacteroidales bacterium | reverse complement strand
CAAGAAAATTGAAGTGCCAAAAGATTTTGTTGGTTTTGAAGCTTATGGCGGAGGAAAGGGTGATCATATTATTGAATTGAGCCACGATGAATTGATAAATTTTGATTAACATGCTACCTTAATTATCCGTAAGAACATGTTGATACGCTTGGCAGCAGAGCCCTTGTAAGGATCGGAAAGATGCCTGCGCGTCCTGGCATTATGCTGCAGCTCAAAGAAGACTTTCCCGAACTCATGAATAGCGTGCTGCATTGAGTCGCTGGTCTGATACCGGGCAAAAACAGCCTCCATCCCACCCTTCTCAAGGTATATATATTTAAGTGCCTCAATGAAGTAGATGAAATCCTCCGCATTAAAGGTACGGTGAATGCAGCCTTCTATACCTTTTAGGTCACTGTTGCGGTGATTGATAATAAAATCATAAGGTGTGTTCCCCATCAAAGCCATCATGCGGTCAGCACTCCTGAGTATCGCCACGCGGTTGCCCCAGGCAATGGTAGCAGCCATGAACCCGGCAATCTCGATATCCTCCCTGACGGTAAAACGGTGCGGAATGCTTACAGGATCGGAGCCTATGAATGAAGTCCTGTTATAGATCTCGACCCGCTGATCAAGGAACTCCCTGAGGTCACTATTACTCATTTTCATGTTGCCTCTGCGGGAAATCATTTTGTGATCAGTCTGTCCTTTATCCTGATGGCCGGAAATCATTGTGTGATCAGTCCGTCCTTTATAGTGATGGTTCTGTCGGACATAGAGGCAAGCTGCGGATCGTGCGTCACAATGATGAAAGTCTGACCAAAGGTGTCGCGGAGCCTGAAGAAAAGATTATGCAGATCCTTCTTGTTTTCCGTATCAAGGTTGCCTGAAGGCTCGTCGGCCAGTATCAGTGAGGGTCTGTTTACTATTGCTCTTGCCACAGCCACGCGCTGTTGTTCGCCGCCGCTGAGCTGCGAGGGCTTATGTTCAAGCCTGTCGCTCATACCGAGGAACGCCAGCAGCTCGGAGGCCTTCGCCCCGGCCTCGGCACGTGATTTCCCGGCTATCAGAGCAGGTATGCATACATTCTCAAGCGCGGTGAACTCAGGCAACAGCTGGTGAAACTGGAATACAAAGCCAATGTTTCGGTTCCTGAAAGATGCCAGCGCGTTCTGCGAGAGCGAGGCTGTATCCTGACCGTTATACAACACTGTTCCGGCGTCAGGCCTGTCAAGCGTGCCGATGATCTGAAGAAGCGTGGTCTTTCCTGCCCCGCTGGGACCGACAATAGTGACAACCTCCTTCTCCCTGACCTCAAGGTCTATACCCTTGAGCACCTTCAGGTCGCCATATGACTTGAGAATGCCGGATGCCCTGATCATTTGATATCCCTGTTTATGTCGCGGGCTGTGTCATTTATCTCATCGGAAAGAGGTGATGCCGCGCCATCCAGGTCCTTTCGCACACTGTCGGTCACATCGGTGATGTCTCTCCTGACGGTATCTGTCACATCATGGATATCTTTACGGATATCCTGCGTACTCTCATCAAACTCCCGCTTGATCTCATCAGTAGCCTTTTTCACCTCCCGCATACCCTTGCCCATAGTACGTGCTATTTCCGGGAGCTTATCAGCGCCAAACAGAAGAAGTATAACTATAATTATGATTATTATTTCCTGACCGCTTATGCCCATTTCCTCATCCGGTGTTGCCCGCCAAAGGTACTAAAGAATAACAAAATATTAAGCGGGGTATGCCAATAAATGACTGAGGCTGCCTTATCGGGGCAGCCTCAGGTAAGATGCCGTTAACCGGCTATCTTTTTCTTTTCTGTCTCGGCAGGAGCAGCATCGCTGTCAGCCCCTTTTCTCTTTGTGGTTTCATATAGCACCGGGGTGGAGACGAACAGTGATGAGTAGGTACCGAATACGATACCGAACAGAAGGGCGAATATGAACCCTCTGATAACCTCCCCTCCGAATATGAAGATCACTATCAGCACGAATATCGTTGCCATACCTGTATTAAGTGTTCGGGCAAGGGTGCTGTTGAGAGCCATGTTATATACCTCCTTGGTCGACCTCTTTCTGTATATAGGCAGGTACTCCCTGATCCTGTCGAAGATTACCACGGTATCGTTGAGCGAATAACCCACTACCGTAAGTATCGCCGCAATGAACGCCTGATCTATATCCATTGAGAAGGGCATGAGACCCTGCAGTATTGAATAGAGTCCGAGAACAATTATCACGTCGTGGGCCAGCGCTACCACCGAGCCCAGTCCATACTGCCATTTGCGGAACCTGATGAAGATGTAAAGGAACATACCGATCAGGGCAAGCACTATTGCCCATACAGCTTTGGAAGCCTGGTCTTTTGCAATTGTCGGTCCTACCGTCTCAGAACTGACGATGTTCTCATTTATGAATGTAGTCTGGTCGACCCCCGGAACAAGACCCTTCAGTCCGTTGTAGATCAACGCGTTCACCTCAGCAGTTGCCGACGGGTCCTCAACCTTGTACTTGGTGCTGATCTTTACCTGGTTGTCAGAACCGAAGGTCACTACCACAGGATCACTGCCGAGCTCATCAGAGAGAAGGTTAGAAATCTCACTCGTGTTGACCGGCTGTTCGAACCTGACGACATAGGTGCGGCCGCCGGTGAAGTCGATACCCTTGCTGAGTCCCTTGGTTGAGAGTGTGATGATGCTGAGCAGTGTGAGTCCGATGGAGAAGATGTATGCATACTTCCTTATCCCAATAAAGTCAATATGCATGTTTGTCATGAAGTTCTGGGTATAGGATGCCGAGAACTTGAGGCTGATGTTCTTCTTCAGAAGCCACTCATAGATAAGGCGCGAGATAAGCACGGCCGAGAAGAGCGAGGTGATGATACCGATAACCAGTGTTGATGCGAAGCCCTTGATGGGGCCGGTACCGAAGTAATAGAGTATGGCGCCGGTTACCAGGGTGGTAAGGTTACTGTCTATGATTGCAGAGGAAGCGCCTTTATAACCATCAGCAATAGCTTGTTTGATGCCCTTGCCGCCCCTGAGCTCCTCCTTGATCCTCTCAAAGATAAGCACGTTGGCATCGACTGACATACCTATAGTAAGTACAATACCTGCTATACCGGGCAGTGTCAGTACTGCATTCAGCGAAACCAGCACACCCATCATGAAGAAGAGGTTGACGGTCATGGCTATGTCAGCCACGGTGCCTGCCGAGCGGCTGTAGTAGAATATCATATACAGGAGCACTATTATAAAGGCGATGATGAATGATTTCATCCCGCTGTCAATAGCCTCTTTACCAAGCGACGGGCCTACAACCGTATCCTGAATGATGCGTGCCGGAGCAGGCATCTTCCCTGACTTGAGGATGTTGGCAAGGTCTTCAGCCTCCTCGAGGGTGAAGTCGCCGGTTATCTCAGTGTTACCGCCTGCGATCTCATTCTGGACGCGCGGGTATGATCTCACATAGTCATCAAGGACAACGGCAACGCAGCGACCAATGTTATCACGCGTCATACGCTGCCAGATCTTGGCACCTTCACCGTTCATTGAGAAGTCGACCTTGATATCCGAACCGGTGACACCTGTTGAGGGGCGGGCTCCGGTGACAACATCGCCGGTAAGAGGCGCACGGCCGTCACGTGTGGTGATCTTTATGGCATGCAGTTCATAGAGCGTGCCTGTCTCATCATATTTATAGGGGTTCTGGCTCCAGTAGAACTTCAGCTCCCTGGGGAAGAGTGCCTTCACCTGATTCATGGCAAGGTAATCATTAACCCTCGAGGTGTCTTTCCCGGCTGTGAAGCCGATCAGACTGCCTGGCACCGGCTGTCCGTCCTGGCCTACATTCGGCCTCAGGACCCCGAAAAGCGGATTCTGGCGTGTGAACTCCTCAAGCGTCGATGCCTCGGAGGCAGCGGCGGTGTCACTGCTGACAATGTCAAGCAAAGACCTGTCGCCGGTGGCAGTGGTATCCTGTGCAGCTACCGTATCAGTGACAACAGCAACGGTCTCTGACACCTGAATCGACTTCAGGAAGTCGTTGGCCTGCATCAGATATCCGATTACCTCGGGATTCTCATAAGTCTCCCAGAACTCCAGGTTAGCTGTTCCCTGCAGAAGATCGCGTACCCTCTGCGGGTCCTTTACTCCCGGTAACTCAACAAGGATACGTCCGCGTGGCTGCAGATGCGAAATGTTCGGCTGAACCACTCCGAAACGGTCAATTCTGTTCCTCAGAACGCCAAAGGCGTTGTCAATGGCTGAGTTGGTTTCATCCTCAAGCACCTTCTGAACATCAGCGTTGGTGGAGTTGAAGTTGATCCGGTCTTTCAGCTCAACGGTTCCAAAGACTGCAGCCAGCCTCGCATTCGGGTCTGTCTCCTCGAATGACCTGACGAACAAAGCAATAAAGTCATCGTTGCTTCCTGCAAGCTGTTTCTGCTTTGTAAGCGCCAGGGCCTCATTGAATGTCTTATCTGTGCTGTAGTTGGAAAGAGCCCTGACAATATCCTCAACCGAGATCTCAAGCACTACGTTCATCCCGCCCTTAAGGTCAAGACCCAGATTGAGCTCCTTCGACTGCACCTCCTTGTAGGTGTTGCCAAGAAATCCCCACTTATCCTTAGGTAACGAGGCGACTGAGTCAACGTATGCCACCTCCCTGTTCAGGTCACCTGCCGCGTATTCCCTTGCTTCTTTCTTGACCTTGTATGATGCCACGGTGAAAGAGAGCTGGTAAACGCAGACAAGGGTAAGGGCAATAGCCAGAGCTGAAATTAATCCTTTGTTCTGCATCTGTATCCTCTTTTAAAATTAATGGTTGTGTATGATTAGGTTAAATATTACGAGGCGCAAATATATAACTTTATTTTCTTAAAGCATATTATAAAAAAGCAAAACTGCCGGCACAAACCGGCAGTCTCAGACTGTGTTGCCGAAGATTATTCAACGAGCTTCTCGTAATCTGTTTCCAGCGGTTTACGGTTGACAAAATCATAGAGCGTCAGCGCCCTCATGTTGTAGTAATAGGTCCAGTAGTTGTTCAGTGCCTGGATATAACTCCTTTTGTTCTGGTCTTTCTTGGTATCCGCATTGTTCAGGTCCAGCACATCTATCTTACCTATGAGGAACCTCTGTTTGGTCACCTCGAACATCTTGGCAGCTACTGTATCTGACTTGGCTGCTATCCTGACCTGGTCATCCTGCAGGTTGAACTGCTGCACATCAAGCAGGAGGCTCTGCTCAAAGTCGACCCGCGATTGTTCCACCTGGACACGTGTCAGTTCCTCGCTCGACTGAGCCATCTTATAGCGGCCTCGGCCCAGACCCCAGTCAAGTATCGGCAATGAAAAGCCCACCCTTATAGTCTGCTGCTGGTTTGGCTGGCTATAAGCCATTTCCAGCAGCGGGTCCTGGTCACGCAGACCGTATGACGCCGTGAGGTTGGCATTCAGACCTTTCTCTGCCCTGGCCTGCGCCACCGAGCTCTGGGCTTCCACCAGTTGTCTCTCAAGGGCGATAAGGTCAGGGTTGTTTGCCTCCGCAAGCTTAAGCACCTCCCCTACTTCAACCTCTACCTCGGGGATCTCACTCGGAATGAGGAGCTCAAGCCTCACAGTCTGGTTGAATCCGAGGAAGGAACGGAGCTTCAGCTCCCTGTCGCGCAGGTTCATCTCTGACTCATTGATAGCCGTACCGGCGTTGAGAAATGACAGTTCCATCTGCAACAACTCATCCTCAGCAATAGTACCGAGATTATACCGTCCGAGGGCTATCCGGTACAGGGTATCTGCATTTTGCATATTGGTCTCGGCAATCTCCCTGTTTATCTGAGCAAGCGCCAGGCTGAAAAAGTTCTGGACTGCCATCATATGAACGTTCTCTACTTCCTGTAGATAGTTCTTGCGGGCCTCCTCGTACTTGAGAGGCTCTATCTTCTTCTGCCACCTCAGTTCGTTGTACCTGAAGAGAGGCTGGGTGAGCCTGATGTTAAGGGGAGAGGTGATATATCTTTCACCGTCAGTCTCATAGTTCTTTTCGTATGTCAGGTCGGAGAAGAGTGAGATTGAACCGCCGGTCAGACCAATATTCTGAGCAAGTGAGAGGTTGCCTGTAGTCTGCAGTACGTTGGTGGAAGCGTATTCCCACTGCTGCGCCACTGAGTTCCATACCCTGCTGTATGCAGTGCTGTAGTCGGGCAGGTTACCTGTCAGCGTCAGTGCAGGCCGGTATTCGGCAATAAAGGTACGGTACTGCCAGTAGCTGGCACGAAAACGGTGCTTGGCAATAAGAGCATTGGGCGACTGTTCTGCGGCAAGGCTGACCACCTCATCCAGGGTGAGGCGTTTAATCTCCTGCGACTTGAGGGGCAGGGTAAAGAGTGATGCCAGCAGTACAATTACAGTCAGTATTTTTATTCTTTTCATATCTGATAATTATTCATAGCGAAGTGACTCGATGGGATCTCTTTCAGAGGCCCTCTTGGCAGGTGAATAGCCGAAAATGACCCCTACGGCTGCCGACACACCAAATGCTACAACCACGGAGAAGAGTGACACAATGGTTGTAATGCCCGCGATCTTTTGTATGGTCACGGCAAGGATTATACCCAGGAAGACGCCGATAAAACCGCCGGTGACACTAATCAGAACAGCTTCTGAAAGGAACTGCACGACTATATCCATCTTCTTGGCGCCAATAGCCATCCTGGTTCCTATCTCCTTGATTCTCTCCATGACAGAGGCGAACATGATGTTCATGATGCCAATACCGCCCACTATCAGCGAGATGCTGGCGATGGCCCCGAGCACAATATTGAATATATCCTTGGTTCTCTGCTGCTGCTTAAGCAGCAACTCCGGTACGGTGATCTCAAAGTCCTTGACCCCCGAATGTCTCCTCAGCATCATCCTGCTGAGCACCTCGGTTGTGGGTGTGAGCTGTTCGGTCTCCTCAACCTGTACAACAATCTTGTCAAGCTGGTTGTAGTTGGTCTCGCTTGTAGTTGCGCTGGAGCTGCTTACAACCACCCTTGACATATGTCCTCCGCCGAAAATCTGCATCGACGTAGCCTCCGAGGCCAGTTTGGTGTTGATCAGTGCCCTGTTCTGATAGCGCATCAGCATCGTCTTGATGGGTATGTAAACATTATCATTATACACATTGACCCCCTGATCCTCGAACCCCGTAAGCGTGACGTTGGTCTTCTCAAGAACTCCTATGACCTTAAGCCAGACATTATCGACCTTAAGGTACTGGCCCACAGGGTCAACCTGGCTGAAGAACTTCGCCCTGATATTGCCGCCGATGATGCAAACCTGAATGCCGTATTCCTCCTGGTAGTCATTGAAGAATACCCCCTGAGAGATAGGAAGGTTATAAAGTTCGAAGTAGTCGTTGGATACACCTACAAGCTTTGCCGTGTATCTCATACCGCTCAGCACAATTGATGAGTTGAATGATATCTCAGGACTGATCCGCTTGACCGCAGGGATGGCACTCCGTATGGCTTCAACGTCAAGGAGTGTAAGACCTCTCGAGAATTTATTCAGCTGCTTCTCGCCCTCATCTCCACCGGATTCCTTTTCCTGTACAATGGGGCTGATGAGGATGTTGTTTACCCCCACCATCTTGATCTGATCAAGTATCTCCTTCTGTGCGCCCTTGCCTATTGCAAGCATGCTGATTACCGCAGCCACCCCGAAGATTATTCCGAGGGCTGTGAGAATGGACTTCAGCTTGTTTGCCAGGATAGACTCAACAGCGATGCGTATATCGTGGCCGTATCTCTTGAACATATCTTTCTTTCGTTAATTGCCTCAGTGAACCTAGTCTGATACTACTGCTGACGTATTACCACCTGCTGCTGCCTGGCGGCTGTATCCGTCCTGCTGCCGGCCGGCCGGCCCTGTCCCTGACCGCCGGAGCTCCTCATCTGGCGCATAGACTCGCGCTGCTCAGGTGTGAGGTTCTGCATATACTCCCTCATCTGCTCAGGTGTCATGTTGGAAGGCATCATCCCGGCACGCGGGTTAATGTTCTGCTGTTGCTTCTGCGCATCTTCCTTCTGCTTCTTTCGCTCCTTTATCCGGGCAATCAGATCTTCGCCGTGAAGCTTGAACTTATCACCCTCTTCCGGTATGGAAAGATAAAGCCGGTCGCCACTGGCAAGACCCTGTTCAACTATTATATCATTTTCATTTGACTCACCAAGAACAACCACCTGGCGCCAACCGTTCCTTGTGTATACAAACGGCACGCTGTCGGCTGTTGCAAAGACAGTCTCAAGAGGGATAAAAATTACATCCTTGAAGGTCTGTGTTATTATCTGGTTGCCGGTTGTCATCGATGGCCTGAGGATAGGATCTGACCCGTCAACCTTGGTAATTACCTCGAATACCTTGGCATCAGTGTTGGGAAGCTGCTCCCCGATATTGGCCACGCTTAATACTACTCCGGTATATGTTTTCTCCGGGAAGGCATCAACAGAGAGCCTTACCTCCTGGCCTGCCCTTACCTTGCTAACGTCAATCTCATTCACATAGGTCTTTGAGATCATTGAAGAAAGGTCAGGAAGGGTGGCAACTACCGGATCCCAGGGGCTGATCTCTGAGCCGACCTTTCGCTTTGCGCCATTCCATTCCCTCTTGTATATAACCATGCCGTCTGACGGGGCTTTGATGATAAAGTTCTGAATTATGTCCTGCATCTCACTGACCTTCCTCTGCTGCTTGGCCAGCTGGAGCTCAGTGTCCCTGATGTCAGCCCTGGCCTGACGCACCTTAAGATCGTAGTTGCTGAGCGATTGGTCATATGATCGCTGGGTTTTGTCAAGCGTGATCTTTGCCTGCCTTATAGTTGTGGGAGGTTCATATTTTGACTGCTCGAGAGTTATCTCCGCTTCTTCCATATTGAACTTGAGGTTGAGCAGATCATCTCTCAGGTTGGCAAGGGTTATAGTTGTGTCAAGCTGTTTCTTGAGGAGATCGGTCTCGATTGACTCCAGTCTGTCAAGCTCATCCTTCAGTGTGTTATCCACGCTTGAGCGGTCAAGAGTGGCTACGTAATCTCCTGCCTTAACCTCTGTTCCCTCGGGAATAAGATCCTGGATCTTGATTCCTCCGAACCTCATATTACGGCTGGCAAGGCCCTCCGGACCCTTGATATCAGTGGATACTTCGGCCTGAAGCTCGCCCGTGGTGGTGACAACAACTTCAAAATCACCCTTCCTGACCTCAGTAAAAATGGTACCCTGATCTTTCTTACCTGACAGTTTGCTGATCACGATCATGGCAATAATAGCCACTGCAACAATGATCGCGGTAATAATAATAGTCCTTTTCATGTGCGGAAAAATCTGTTTATTAGAGTTAAGCGGTGAAATTATTACAAATTTAGGCTCCTTATGCTGATTTTAATCAAACATTAACTTTCATTAACTTAACGATATCATTAAGAACAAAAACCGTTCAACAAATAGTCAATACCCTCCCTGGAGTAAATATTTTACAGATTTTTAACAATGACTGTAACGTCGGCTGCCAGTTTTTCAGCCAGGGTTTTATCTCTTTCTTCTGCGTATATGCGCATGATGGGTTCGGTATTCGACTTGCGTATCTGCACCCATCCGGCAGGTAGTTCAAGCTTAATACCATCACGTATATCAAGGACTGCAGCAGGGTACTCCTGCCTTAGGGCAATGCTCAGTTTTGACATGTCAACGTCGCCGGCAAGTTCAATCTTCGTCTTTGCGATAAAATAATCAGGGTACTGGCGGCGCAGGGCACTGCATGCCACTCCCTTCCGTGCAAGATGTGTAAGGAAAAGGGCTATCCCGGCAAGTGCGTCACGGCCGTAATGGAGTGCAGGATATATGACCCCGCCATTCCCCTCGCCTCCGATAACTGCGCCTGTGCGTTTCATCTCGGCAACCACGTTGACCTCTCCCACGGGTGCCGAACTGTAGGTGCAACCGTGCCCCTCGGTAATGTCCCTCAGGGCCCTGGTTGATGACATGTTTGAAACCGTGGAGCCCTTCTGGTGACTCAGAACGTAATCAGACACCGACACAAGAGTATACTCCTCGCCAAACATCGAACCGTCTTCACAAATTATTGCCAGCCTGTCAACATCCGGATCAACAACAAAGCCCAGGTCAGCACCGTGCTCCTTCACTACCCGTGAGATGTCTCCGAGATGCTCCGGCAGCGGTTCCGGGTTATGAGGAAACAGGCCTGTGGGTTCACAGTAGAGCTCTATTACTTTTTTCACCCCCAGGGCCCTTAGCAGGGCAGGTATGACGATGCCGCCCACCGAGTTGACCGCGTCTACCGCTACGGTGAAGCCTGCAGCCCGGATGGCTGCGGTGTCTACCAATGGCATATCAATAACCGACTGTATATGCCGCTTTGTCCAGCCCTGATCAGCAGTCTCCTTTCCAAGCTTATCATAAGTTACATAATCAAAATCAACTGCTTCGGCAAGTGCAAGCACTTCCCTCCCATCGGTGTCACTCAGAAACTCCCCGGACTCATTTAGCAGCTTGAGGGCATTCCACTGGGCCGGGTTATGACTGGCGGTAAAAATTATCCCGCCACCGGCCTTCAGCCCCGTCACAGCCATCTCTACAGTGGGTGTAGTGACCAGTCCTGCATCAACCACATCTATCCCGACACTGCGCAGCGAGGCGTTAACAAGAGAGGCCACCATCGCCCCTGAGACACGGGCATCCCTTCCGGTGACGACCTTAAGAGGTCCTTTGCCACGCCTTCTAAGCCATGTACCGTATGCGGAAGCAAACTTAACAATGTCAATCGGGGTCAGTGATTCGCCAACCTTACCGCCAATGGTTCCCCTTATGCCGGAGATGGATTTTATAAGTGCCATATCATGTAATTCCTTTGCTTCTGCAAAGGTGCGAAAAAGATCGGGGAGAAAACCGGTAATTAGTTGTAAATTTGCACCCTGAAAACAATGACCATGGATAAAATGCCGGCTAAGCCGCCCAGAAATAGACCAGAAAAACCGGATGCCGGAAAGGCTGCAGGAGGAAAGAAAAGAACCTTTAGATCGGCCGACGAAAAGGATGCAGGAGAAAGGAAAAGAACCTTCAGGCCAGCCGACGGTAAGGATGGTGGAGAAAGGAAGAGAACTTTTAAGCCAGCCGACGGTAAGGATGCTGGAGAAAGGAAGAGAACTTTTAAGCCAGCCGACGGTAAGGATGCTGGAGAAAGGAGGAGAACCTTTAAGCCGACTGCCGGGAAACCTGCAGGAGTAAGAAAGAGAAACGTCAAGGCGGCTGCCGCAAAGGCTCCCGAAGAGTTGATAAGGCTTAATAAATACATTTCAAACAGTGGAGTATGCGCCCGCCGCGAAGCCGATGAGCTGATCAGGACCGGACACATCACAGTCAACGGCAAGAAGGTTACCGATATGGGCGTAAAGGTAAAACCCTCTGACACTGTTGAATACAACGGGAAAGCGCTGACACCAGGCAAGCGGGTATATATACTGCTCAACAAACCCAAGGGGTATGTGACTACAGTAAAAGATCCGCATGCCGATGCAACAGTGCTTGACCTGGTCAAGGATGCTACAACCGAGAGGATCTATCCCGTTGGAAGGCTTGACAAATCAACCACAGGAGTGCTGCTCCTCACAAACGACGGCGACCTCGCAGGTAAACTGACTCATCCGAGTTTCGGCGCCAAAAAAGTGTATCACGTCTTCACCGACAAGGAAGTCACAAGGCATGACATGGAACTGATCGTCAGCGGAGTGACCCTTGAAGAGGGATTGGTGGGTGCAGATGCGATTTCCTATCCTGAACCCGATGACCATACACAGGTAGGCCTGGAGATCCACTCGGGACAGAACAGGGTTGTAAGACGCATGTTTGAGAAACTGGGCTACCGGGTGCGTAAGCTTGACCGTGTAAGCTTTGCAGGCCTGACAAAGAAGAACCTTCAGCGCGGGCACTGGAGAAACCTGACGGATAAAGAGGTCAGCATGCTCAAGAGAGGCATCTACAAATAGAACCTCAACACCATGGAGCACAGGTCAGGATTTGTTAATATTTTAGGTAACCCCAACGTAGGTAAGTCGACGCTGATGAATATTCTTGTCGGCGCCAAGCTATCGGTCACCACGGCGAAGGCCCAGACCACCCGCCACAGGATCATGGGCGTCCTCACGGGAGATGGGTACCAGATAGTCTATTCTGACACCCCGGGTATCCTGAATCCCAAATACAAGCTCCAGGCAGCCATGATGAAATCGGTTGAGGCTGCCCTTGATGATGCCGACCTGATTATTTACGTGACTGACACAGTTGAGTCTGTTTCCAAGAACGAGGAGCACCTGGCACGGATCATCGCCTCCCCCGTCCAGAAGATCATAGTGATAAACAAAATAGACCTCTCGAACCAGGAGGACCTGGAAAAGATGGTCGAAACGTGGAGTACAATTGCACCCGGTGTTCCTGTGCTCCCCGTTTCTGCAATCAAAAAATTCAACACTGACCTGCTGCTCAGGGAGATTATCTCACGGCTCCCGGCAGGACCACCATATTTTCCTGAAGACCAGCTCACTGACCGTTATGACCGGTTCTTCGTTACAGAGATAATCAGGGGAAAAATTTTCGAGACTTACCAGAAGGAGATCCCCTACTCGGTAGAGGTGGAGATAGAGAGTTACACCGAGGAGCCCTCCATCAACAGGATAGCCGCGGTAATTTATGTGGCGCGCGACAGCCAGAAAGGGATAATAATCGGCCATAAAGGGTCAATGCTAAAAAGGGTGGGAACGGGCGCACGGAAAGAAATGGAGGAATTTCTCGGAAAAAAGGTTTTCCTCGAACTTTATGTCAGGGTAGCACATGAGTGGCGGGATAATCCGCGCATGCTAAAGAAATTTGGTTACCTGTAGTTTTAAACTGATTATGAGCAAGATAGTAGCAATAGTAGGCAGGCCTAACGTAGGCAAATCAACGCTCTTCAACCGAATGACGGAGAGCCGTGCCGCAATAGTTAATGAGGTGAGCGGGGTAACACGCGACAGGCACTACGGGAGGGTGATATGGAACGGAGTCGACTTCTCAGTTATTGATACCGGCGGTTTCGTTGAGAATTCGGAAGATGTGTTTGAGAGCGAGATCAACCGTCAGGTGAAACTGGCCATCAGTGAGGCTGACGTTCTCCTCTTCATGGTAGACGTTGAGGAGGGCATACATGAGCTCGACAAATCCGTTGCAGAGATGCTCAGAAAGGTTTCGAAGAAGGTTATCACCGTGGTCAATAAAGTTGATAACCACAAGCGTCTGCTTGACGCCTCGGAGTTCTATGGCCTCGGTCTGGGAGATTACTTTCCCATCAGCTCCAACAACGGAAGTGGCACCGGCGAACTGCTCGACGAGATTGTGCGGCACCTCCCGGATACAATTGAGGAGCCCGATAAGGAGATTCCAAGGGTAGCCGTGGTGGGCCGGCCAAACGTCGGCAAGTCGTCACTGGCAAACACCCTGCTCGATGAGGAGCGAAACATTGTCACCCCGGTTGCTGGCACCACCCGCGACTCCATCCACAGCCTTTACAATAAATTCAATACAGAGTTCCTGCTGATTGATACTGCCGGGCTGCGCAAAAAGGCAAAGGTTGATGAGGACATAGAATTCTACTCCATACTCAGGTCAATAAGAGCTATTGAAGAGAGCGACCTCTGCCTCCTGCTTATTGACGCAACCCGAGGTATTGAATCACAGGATCTTAGCATCCTCAGCATCATCCAGAAAAACAATAAGGGTTTCATCATCCTGGTCAACAAGTGGGACCTGGTTGAAAAGGAGCAGGACAGTACCAAAAAAATTGAACAGGAGATCAGGTCACGCACAGAACCCTTCACCGACTACCCGATTCTGTTCATCTCAGCTATCACCAAACAGAGGGTTCACAAGGTTCTGGAACTGATAATGCAGGTTTATGAAAACAGGAAGAGAAAGATACCCACATCCAAACTGAACGATGTGATGCTCAAATACTTCACTGAAACACCTCCGCCATCAATCAAAGGCAAGCACGTTAAAGTCAAATACGCTACACAGATACCGGCGGCTTACCCCACATTTGCATTTTTCTGCAACTACCCCCAGTATATCAAAGAGTCGTATAAACGGTTCGTTGAAAACAGGCTCAGGGAAAATTTCGAGTTCACCGGTGCACCGGTTAAGATCTTTTTCAGAAAAAAATAGATAAATTTGGTGTGATTTTTGAGGGAATAAGCTCTCAGAGAGGAATGAAAAGATCAGTTGTCATATTAATCATCTCCGCTGTCGTCCTGATCGGATCGTGCAAGCCCATCGAGAGTCTTCCAGATGAGCCGGCGATTGAATTCAGGGCCTTCACTCTCTTTGATACGATCGATATCCTTGGAAACCCTGCAAAAGCCGGCAGGCTCAACTTCTATTTCGAAGACGGTGACGGCGACCTGGGCCTCGATGCCCCCGGTATACCCGGCTATGACCCGTCAAGCAACCTTTTCTTCAGGCTGTACCGCAAAAACGGGAACAGCTTTGAACTGGCCGGACCAACCGATCCGCTATATCCTTCTGAATACAGGATACCTTTTCTGGAACCCGGGGGGCAGAACAAGATACTCAGGGGAACTATCGACGTAACGCTGATATACTTCCTGTACAATACTACGGACACTCTCTATTACGACTTCTGGATAAGGGACCGTGGGGGTCATGACAGCAACACTGCCACAACCTGTATATTTATCCTAGGGGAAAACGGTACCTGCAGGCCTGAATAATCAGTCCCTCAGTTCCATAAAAATAATCAGACCCTCAGTCCCGTAAAGATAATCAGACCCTCAGTCCCATAAAGAGGACATCATCAACCTGCTCATTATCGCCTTTCCACTCAGCAAAGAAATCTTTGATCTGCTGGTTCTGCTGCTCCATGGAAAGGGGCACGATCTCATCAATGAGTGTACGCAGGCGACTGATCTTCATCTTCTTGGCACCCTGTCCGCCAAACTGGTCACAGTACCCGTCAGTGAACAGGTATACCGTATCTCCCTCCCTGAGATGATACTCCTGGTCGTCATAAAATTTCTCCGTCACGGACTCTCCGCCCACGGAAGAGCGGTTGCCTCTTACGTAATGCTGTTCTCCGTCAATCACAAGTATTACCGGTCGCATTGCCGCGGCGAAGATAAGCTGGCGTGTCTTAAGATTAAACTCACACACCACGATATCCATACCGTCATTTGAAGCCTCCATCTCCTGGTTCTGGTTCAGGGTTGAGAAGATCTGCCGGTCAAGCTCATGCAGCACCTGTGATGGCTTGGTGATCTTTTTGACCGTAATAATATCCTGCAACAGTGCTGTTCCGATCATTGACATGAAGGCCCCGGGGACGCCATGGCCTGTTGAGTCAGAGCAGACTATGACAAACCGGTCCTTGTCTATCCAGTCAAACCAGAAGAAATCGCCGCTGACTATATCACGCGGCTGGAAAAAGACAAAGGCCTCCCTGAAGACTGTACCCAGCCGCGCCGTATCAGGCAGCACGCTGCTCTGTATCCGCCTGGCATATTTGATGCTCTCGGTGATGTCAAGGTTCTTCTGGGCAAGTTCTTCCTTCTGCTCGTAGACCTCAGCAGTACGCTTCTGCAGCTCGTTCTCGAGAATCTCACGCTGTTTCCGGTGGGCCCTCTCGCGGAGCCTAATAATGACATAGACCACAGCAGCAATCATTGCAAGGAGTGACAGTATGAACCACCACTTACGGGTAAAAGGCTTCTCTATCACGATGCTGAATGATACCGTAGCGGCGTTATCAGGGTCATCGCGGGTCAGGGCCTCGACATTGAACCTGTAATGACCGCTGCTGAGACTGTATGTCACCGATGACCGGTCAGCAGTAAAGTCGCCCCATTCCTCATCTACGTTCTCCATCCTGGTCCTGAAAACGATATTGAGCGGGTCACGCAGCGAAATACCGGCATAATTGACCCTGACTGAATATGATGACCTGTAAGGAAGATTGTATGACTCGCGGTAAGGGTATTCCACCCCGTTGATCACAACCGACACAATGGCTGCCTGCGGCGGAACGGATACCTTCTGTTCCATGGCAGGGTTATAGGCCACTATGCCTTCAGTTGTACCTACATAGACAGAACCATCGTCAGTCTGTGCTATTGCATTTGCCATGCAATCACCCCTTACTCCGAATTCCGTACTGAATGATCTGACGGAACCTGTGGCTGGGTTGATGATTGAAAATCCCTTTTCATGCCCTGTCCATATCCTGCCGTCTGAAGCAATAAGCGTGCTGTAGCAGAAGTTGGTCAGCAAGCCGTCGGCCACGGTATAGTTGAGCAGGGTGTCACCGGCAAAGAGAAAGAGTCCGTTGCCGTAGGTCCCCGCACATATGGTACGGTCAGCTGCGACTGATATGCTGCGGATGTCATTGACCACGACCCCTTCCATTACAATGCCTTCGGAACGGACGCCACCGGTCACATGTATATAGCAAAGCCTGTCACTCTTTGTAGCCACAAGCACCTCTCCCTCCCTGTTGACCACAACCTGTGCAACGTTGTTGTGCGGAAGCATCTCTGACATTGTATAACCTGCAATCTGTCTCCCTGTCTCCCTGTCGATCAGAACCACCCCGTTAAGTGTCGCCAGCCAGAGGTATTCCTTATCCACAGCAATTGATTTGATGTGGTTCTGTGCCGGATTGCGGTCAACGTAGAATTGACTGACCTTACCCTCAGGGTCCATCACCCATAGCCCGTTACCTATTGTTCCTATCAATATATTGCCGCGGTCATCGGCAGCCCAGGAGGCAATCCCTGACCCACCGGTCTTTGCGGATAAGTTGCGGTAGTTGGAAAAAGCTCCTGTTTGCCGACTGTAATCGTAGAGCCCGTTACGGGTGCCCATCACAATCTGACTTCCGGTCTCGCCAATGAAGTTAATCTCCCTGTTTGTTTCAGGCTTATGGAAAGAGAATGCGTTAGTTGTCACTGCAGCCAGTCCGCTGTTATAAAGGCCAATCCAAAGGTTCTCCTCACGGTCCCTGAAGATAGTCCGGATGTTGTTGTCAGCAAGTCCTGACCTGACATCATACACCGCCGTCGTTTTCATTTCAGAAAAGTCCGGGCTGAATTCCACCTTCATGACTCCTGCCTCCTGTGTGGCAATCATCAGGCTCCCGTCATCCCCGGCAATCAGCGCGGGAATGCGCATGTTCATGAAGAGGGTGTCGCCGACAGATGCAGCTGCAAGCATGCCATTGACCCTCCTGATCATGAAGAGTCCGGCATAATCAGTTCCTGCAAACCATGTGTCATCATCCATCCGGGTGATTGTATGAACCCATGTATATTCCAGTTCCGCGAATGAGTTTTTTTCGACAAGCCTGTCACCTGAAAGGGTGCAGAGGCGAAGGTTATCCTGTGTGGCTACCAGGATTGTACCGGCACTGTCAAAGGAGATGTCGAAAACTACGTATCCCTCAGGCAAAGACAGCCTGGTGATCTTCTCGCCACCGCCTGCATCAGCCAGGTAGATTCCCTTCGTCTGAGTAATGATCCATATTTTTTTGTCAGGTCCCTCCTTAATCCGGTTTATCCTGTCAGTCTCAGGAAGTGCCCTTAGAATAAGCGTTCCTCCCGCGGTCCATGTGAATAGCGAACCGTCAGTCAGACCCACCCACATGGTCCCCTCCCTGTCACAATAGAGAGCATTCAGGTTACCTCGTGAGTGCTTCTCGGGGAATTCCATCCGGTGAAAATCAAACCCGTCATATCTGAACAGGTTCGAGTCAACTCCTACCCACAGAAAACCGCTTTCATCCTGTTCAATGACGTTCAGGTAACTTCCCGGAAGACCTGTGTTCTCATCATAGGTCCGGTAACTGAATGTCTGGGCCTGTGCCTGAACCGGCAAAAACAGCTTTGCCAGGCATAAGAATAGCGCTGCAGTTAAAATACCTCTGTTCCTAAACATGTTTATTTTTTAGGGATCACCTTTATCCTTGGCCTATAGACGGGCACGCCTCCGATAGGAGCACTGAAGAACTGCAGGTTTTCACCATACTGGTTCTCAACTGTCATCACCACATTGTTATTCTTTACAAGGTCTCCCTTCCTCTTGTAAAACCGGAAGTCGAGTGACTTTCCTATCTCTCCTTCAAGGATCGGTAAGCGATCCTCAAGCCATTGATCCTCCCCTGAGAGGGGCATCTTCTGTCCTTTTCTTTCCACCGAGACTACAATGAAATCTCCATCATTGTCCCAGTCGAAATTTCTTTGCCTGATATAAACGCACCCGCTATCAATGTAGGGATAGATATGTGAGACGAATGATGTGTCATTGTTGTTCCACATCCTGAAGGTGTATTCATATGTGAAGGCGTTGGCGCCTTCTATGGGGACATTGGCGTCGGATCTTCTTGAAAGGGCATACCTGTAAAGGTTACCGTCATCACCTGAGATTCCGTCACATATGATCTTGAAGACATTGCTTGAGAACTTCGGGTAATATTCGCCGTCGGCAGGATTGAAGGGTCCGAAGGTAAACCAGCGCTCATCAAACTTGTTATCCATGCCAAAGGCGCGCGTGGCCAGCAGGGTTCCGCTCTTGTAGTTTCCCGAGGGATTGATACCCTTGGCGTCAGGGTGGGTATAGCAGCCCTTTCCCCCATATACCGAATAGACCATCCTCGTGTTCCAGAAGTTGTTCAACTCATCGGTTTTGCCGCCTATGTCCGGGTCATAGATCCTGATATAGAAAGGATCCTTGTAGTCTTTTGGCAGGGTAAAGAAGAATGTCTGCGAAAAGTCATCATCACCCCATGAAGTTATTCCTCCGGCCGGACCAAAGGTGATAAGGAACGGAATATTCTCATCCGGACCCGGCACTTCCTGGCCATTAACAGGGGTGGGTGTGACAGCAATAAGAATGAGTGCGAGTGACAGTATATAGCGGGTAACTCTCATTTTCGTCATAAAAGAATAATCAATTTCCGTTGGCAGTAACTTCAATGTCCTTACAAACACAAACCTCGCGCACGACACTACCTGCCCCCGGCAAAGAACTAACGATAAGTTGGATGTTATATTTTCCGGGAACCTGATAAACCTTGCTTGCCTCTATTCCTGTGGCAACGGTCTCATCACCGAAGTTCCAGTAGTACTTTCCGACCTCCATTCCAGGGAGATATGTATCTCCGGCGTTGAGTACCAGTGTCTCTCCAACTGTTATCCTGTCAGGCGAAGTGATCACCGGCTGCTCTATATCGGTTATCTCCAGTTCATAGGAGGCCTGTCTCTTCTCGATCCCCCCGGTGATGAGGTTCACAATGTCAAGGGTGACATCATAGACTCCCGGCCCGGCATAACAGTGGTCAGCCGTGATACCGGCCGCCCTGGAGCCGTCACCGAAGTTCCACTCCCACCTGAATCCGGTCTTGACAGTATCCTGTTGAAGTGCAGTTTCTTCAATAAACTCGTAGCAATAACTGTTTTTCTGAAGTGTGTCACAGGCCGACCAGCGTATGATAGTTGATGCAAACCTGTAAATATCGTCACTGAAGTTTCGGCGGTTTGAGGAAAAGTAACCCTGTAACCCACCCTGTACTGCGTAGAAGGCGAAATCATCAGCCGTGGAATTTATTGGTTCACCGAGCGCCACAGGCTTTGTCCATGATCCAAAGGCAAGGTTCGAGTACCAGATATCCAGCCCTCCCATGCCGCCCTGCCGGTCGGATGCGAAATAGAGTCTGCCGGAACTGTGGAGGAACGGATGAATCTCGGCATCAGCGCTGTTGACACTGTTGCCAAGGTTGGAGGGCTTGCTCCACCTGCCTTCAATGTTCTCACACATGTAGATATCATATTTCCCAAGACTGCCGGGCATGTCGGAACAGAAGAAAAGATACTTTCCGTCAGCCGATTCAAAGGGATATGAGAGATTATACTCCGGGTTGTTGTATTCAAACGACTGTATGTCTGTCCATTGAGTACCGCTTCGCTTTGCGGTGAAGAGGCCAAGCCTGTTCGGGTCTCTCTTGCCGAGCTTTCGGCCAGCAGTGTAATTCCTGGTAAAATAGAGTGTATTGCCGTCGGCTGATACGGAGGCCGGACCAATATTCGCATCCTTGCCCAGGTTGGTGGCAAAGCGTACCGGACGGTCAGGCTCACCCTCCTGATTGAAGGGCGCAAAATAGAGTTCATAGAGCCGTATCCCCTCGAAATTTTTCTTTGTGAGGAAGGGATTAGTCTTCCTGTTGGAACAGAATAATATCCCGTCACTGAGAATCACCGGTGCCATGTCGTCTGAACCGGATGAAATCTCAGCCACGTTGTAAACTTCGAAAGCACCGCCGGATTGTCCGGTGAGGACGGGATGCGCGATTACAATCATGAATAGTGTAACTGCAATATGTATCTGAAGTCTCTTCATCTTTTCAGAAATACCTGGGCGAAGTTGCACTTACGGAATACTCGAACTCATATCTCAGTGACACCTCATGAGTGCCCGAGGTGTATTTATTTAGGTGGCCCAGCTGGTAATCAAAGGAGTACCCAAGCTTAAGCTGAGGGGTCACCTGCAGGTCAAGAAGCGCCACTGCCGCCTTCTCGGCAATTCTGTAAGAGCCTCC
>JBGSLG010000193.1:0-29555 GCA_041740815.1 Bacteroidales bacterium | reverse complement strand
TTTTCAACCACCACGATTGCATCGTCAACAACAAGACCGATTGAAAGCACAATGGCGAACAGCGTAAGAATATTTATTGTGAATCCGGCAATGTACATTACGAAGAATGCTCCGACCAGTGCAACCGGAATTGCTATCACCGGGATAAGGGTTGTTCTCCAGTTGCGGAGGAAAAGGAAAATCACCAGCACTACAAGCATGAAGGCTATGAAGATTGTGGTTTTTACCTCTTCTATTGATTTGCGGATATAGATCGTATTGTCGAACAGCACCTCGGCCACAACATCGTCGGGGAGGTCTTTTTTCAGACTTTCAAGTACAACAAGCGCGTTGTCAACTATATCAATGTAATTGGCGCCTGGCTGCGGGACAAGGTTTACAATTACGCATGGAATGCCATCGACTTTAAGGATAGACCTTATATTTTCAGCGTCTACCTCAGCAATGCCGATATCCCTGAATTTTACAACCCGGTCACCTTTTTTGGTGATGATCAGATCGTTAAACTCATCTACAGTTTTCAGTCTGCCCAGGGTCCTGATTGTCAGTTCGGTGTTGTCTCCCTCGATCCTGCCTGACGGTAGTTCAATGTTTTCCCTCGTGACGGCATTGCGCACATCCAGCGGAGTAAGTCCGTATGCTACCAGCCGTGAGGGATCCATCTTCATCCTGATAGCCAGTTTCTTCGAGCCCCAGACACCCACGTCACTGACGCCGGATATTGTCTGTAGTCGCTCCTTGAAATTTATCTCCGCGTAGTTGCTTATATCGATCAATGACCGTGAGTCACTCCTGAGTGATACGGCGAATATAGGCTGTGCGTCAGCGTCAGCCTTCTGCACAACAGGAGGGTCAACATCCTGCGGCAGACGTCGCATAGCCCCGGATACCTTATCGCGCACATCGTTAACTGCTGTCTCCATCTCCACCTCCAGCTTGAATTCAACGGTGATACGGCTTGATCCGTCGCTGCTGGAACTGGATATTGAGCGGATGCCCTGGACGCTGTTGATGGCAGCTTCAAGAGGCTCCGTGATCTGTGTCTCTATGACGTCAGAGTTGGCACCCGGGAAGGAGGTGGATACCGTTACGATAGGGGGGTCAACACTGGGATAGTCGCGAACCCCCAGGTAAGTAAACCCGATACCTCCCAGAATGAGAACCACAAGGCTCATTACGATGGTGAGGACAGGTCTTTGTATACTTAGAGACGATAGGCTCATCTGGTCTGGTTTTGATTGACGGAGGTCATGTAAATGGTTACCTCTCTGTTAAATTCACCCTTACCGGCATATTCTGCCTGAGCTACATCAGACCTCCGGTGATGACGGTGTCTCCTGCGCTAATGCCCGAGAGTATCTCTACCAGGGTCTCCGTACGGGTTCCGGCAACAACGGGAGTGAGAATGGCCTTGCCGTTTTTATAGATCCAGACTCTCTTTTCGTTCATGTCAGGCACAACAGCTTCTGAAGGTATTTGTATGGCATTGTTCTTTTCGTCGGTAATGAGTACAAGGTCTGCAAACATCCCCGGCACCAGTTTCTTGTTACGGTTGTCAAAGCGTGCTCTGAGCCCGATGGTACGGGTAGCTTCGTCAACCCGGTAGTCAATGGCATAGACGGTTGCAAAAAACTCATCAGTGTACCCCTGTGCATTGAAGGATATTCTCTTCCCCATCAGTTGCTGCGACACATATTTCTCCGGGATTGCGAATTCGAGCTTCATCTGGGAATAATCTATGAGGTGAGCTATCTTGACCGAGGGTTGCACATATGTGCCCTCACTGACAAACCGGAACCCTATAGTACCGTCAAAAGGGGATCTCACCTCCGTCTCGGCAATTCTGACCTTAAGCAAATTGATGTCTGCAAGGATCACATTATAATCGGTCTGCAGCTGGTCAAACGCCTCGCGGCTCACTGCATCCTTTGCCAGCAGGACTCTCTGGCGTTCAACCTTCTCGGAGAGCATCTTTTCCTGAATCTCGGCCCGCTGGAGCTGTGCCTGCAGATCCTCGTCGTATATCTTGACCAGCAGGGCTCCTTTTTTAACCACAGAGCCCTCTTTGAAGAACACCCCGGTCACCTTTCCCGAAACCTTGCTCACAATATCAACCTCTTCATTTGCCAGCAGGGTGCCGGCTGATCTGATCCCGCTTGTCAGGTATGAGGGCTTTGCAATGGTGCCTGTCACAGGCAGTAACCCGCCCTGCTGTCCGCCGGCTCCCTGGCCCTGCCCCCCGGGTTGCCCCTGGGCTTGTCCTTGTCCCTGCGTCCCGACGGCCGGAACTCCAGCATCTTTCTTCAGATCCCTGTCGCCCCAGAGCCCCAGACGGGGACCGGCAAACCATATTGCAAGAATCAGTGGAATACTTATCCACAATGCTATTTTAGTCCCTTTTTTCATTTATTAAGTATATTCTCTGTTCTGACCCGCAAAATTAAGGGGTTTATTTAGATCATTATGTTAAAGTATATTAAAACGGAAATGGAGGTTAAAACAATTCATCCGGCACATCTGCGGAGGCCGGTTCAGTAGTTCAGGATGATCTCTTTCACGATCTTTTCCATATTGTCGGTCATCCTCCTCGACGATACAGTGAATCCGTTGCAAAACATCGTGAATGCCACTCTTCTTCCGCTGTTGGTCGTTACATAACCGGCAAATGATTTTGCACTGTTGATGGTTCCGGTTTTGGCTACAACTCTCCCTTTAAACAGCTCATCGCTGAAATAGTTCTTCATAGTGCCTGACACTGCGCCCTCGGGAAGTGAGGCCAGGAAGGGTTCGCGGCTGCTGCTGTTGTACATGTGAACAAGCAGTCTGACGGTCATCAGGGCGCTTATATTGTTGTTTGCAGACAAGCCGGAACCGTCAAGCATAACTGCTTCATAAGGCTCACACCCGATGGAGTCAAGGTGGTTTCTGATCACCATTCCCCCTGCCCTGAAAGATCCCTCCCCCAGCACCTCGTATCCAAGGTGCTTGCGCAACGCCTCGGCATACATGTTTACGCTCTCATGGTTTGTGACTTTGACAATCTCAGCAATGGTGGGAGAGAGGGTAATAGTCACCGGTATTGCGCTCGCACTGTCATAAGACGCTCTTTCATCTGAGGCCTTGCCGTCAATTCGTATGCCCGCTGCTCTCATTTTATTGTCAAGCTTTCTTACGAGGGTGTACGGAGGATCCGGTATTGAAGCCTTCAGGGCGAAGCTGCTGTCGGCGGGAACACTGCCGGATATCCAGGCAGTTTTGGAGTAAGGGGGATTGTAAACATAACCGTTATCGGATCTTCCTGATGAAGTCAGGTAGTTGATTATATGAATATCCCTGCCATACTCCTCTGTTGAATCTATTATCGCAGGCATTCCTTCGCTCTGTCCGGTAATATAGATATTGTACTTATTATCATTGAAATTAATATCATAGACGCCGGCGCCATAGTACTGTCCCAGATCGCCCCATGACCAACCCGAGGGGGCAGGATTGAATTCATATATCGATTCGGCGGCAGCCACCCGTCCTTTTACGCGCTTCACGCCGGCAGCCTTGAGAGCGGCCACCCACTGTCCTGTAACATCACCGTAGTGTTCCGGGAAGTATTCAGAGCCGAGTGAGGGATCGCCTCCGCCCTTTATTATCACGTCGCCCTCAAGTACCCCTCTCCGTTTATTATAATTTCCGTTAAGCAGGATGGCGGTGTTGTACCGGTAGTCCGGGCCCAGCAGTAAAAGTGCCGAGGAGGTGGGGTACAGTTTCATCACTGATGCTGATGCAAGATTACGGTCTTCATCAT
This sequence comes from Bacteroidales bacterium, assembly GCA_041740815.1. GTDB lineage: Bacteria > Bacteroidota > Bacteroidia > Bacteroidales > VadinHA17 > SR-FBR-E99. Next base: position 25,756 of record JBGSLG010000193.1, on the reverse strand, counting down.
AGCCGAAAAGGATCTCCCCGGTGCTTGCATCGGCAAAGCAAAAGGAGTATGAGGTTCCTGTAAGGGTGGTGTCGGCCAGGATTGTGTCCATGACACTCTGCTGTCCGGTGAGCAATGATGAAGTGGCCGCAATGAAGACGCAAGCCGAAAGTGTTTTGATATTCATAGCGATTTATTTTGTTCTATTGTTGAGAGCAGTCCGCATGCTGCGCTGATATCTTCTCCCCGGCTTGCACGGATTGTTGCGGTGATGCCCCTGTCATTGAGGCTGTCACGGAAGGCCTCCATCTCTTTCATGCCCGGACTGCTGTATTCCGACCCGGGGACGGCATGAAACCGAATCAGGTTGACACGGCACCGGATGCCGTTGAGGATCCTGGCCAGCTCCTTTACATGGGCCGGGGTGTCATTCAAGCCTTTGAAGACGATGTATTCAAAGGATACCCTTCTTTGCCGGCCAAAATCGAAAGCCCTGATGATGTCAAGAATCTCCTTGACGGGATGGGCCTTCTGTACGGGCATCAGAGACTGGCGCTCGGCGTCAAAGGGAGTGTGAAGGCTGACGGCCAGGTGACACCTGGTACCCTCCAGGAACTCCTTGATCCTGGCAGTGATACCTACAGTACTGACGGTTATGCGGGTAGGGCTCCATCCGTAACCCCAATCTGAGGTGAGGATCTCAAGGCTCTTGAGAACCTCCTTAAGATTGTCGAGAGGCTCACCCATGCCCATGTAAACAATATTGGTAAGGGAGGGGTGCTCGGGCAGGCTTCTGAACTGGTTCAGGATATCGCCGGAAGTGAGGTTGCCCTGGAAGCCCTGCTTGCCGGTCATGCAGAAATGGCAACCCATCCGGCATCCCGCCTGCACTGAGAGACAGACGGTGACACGGTCGCGGTCAGGTATGACTGCCGTCTCAATGAACCTGTGTTCATCGATCCGGAAGAGATACTTCTTAGTTCCGTCGACAGAAGCAGTCTCTGATGAAGGAGCTGTCAGGCCTGTCACGAACTTCGCCCCAAGGAGACTGCGTGTCTTCAGGGAGAGATCCGTCATGGCATCGATCTCCGGCGCACCTTTCTTGTAGAGCCAGCCCGCTATCTGACGGGCGGTGTATGACGGCAACGACTCTGCTGTCGTTATGGCGACCAGCTCTGTGAGCGTCTTTCCGAAAAGTCTCTCTGCTGCCATCAGAACCGGTAGGCTGCTTTAACCAGGTCATTGATGCTCCTGAATGGCTTCGGCGGCTTCAACTCGGTATTGAGGAAGTTGTAGATATCCATTCTTATGCGTCTGGCTTCCTTGTAATCCATCCTGTCAAAAGAGTGCCCTCCGGGCATATCCTCGAAGATCTTGTAGTCGAAATTCTTTTTGCCGGCAGCCTTGAGCGATTTTATAAGGTGTTCGACCTCAAGTACATTAACATCCTCATCATTTGTGTTGGTGTGTATCAGCAGGGGGGTGTTTCGGTAACGGTCAACCTGCCAGGCAGGCGATCGCTTACGGTATTCGGCCACGTTCTCATCGGCGGTTTTCCCGATATGATATGGGGCGGAGTAGAGATCACGGTACCCGTCATCCTTGTAACCCATCCGGGCAACGACATCACTGACAGGAACTCCTGCAAAGCATGCTTTATAGGCCTCAGGGTGATCAAAGATACAAAAGAGGCCAATAAGCCCTCCGTGACTCCATCCGATAATACCTACCCGGTCCTTGTCAACGATATCATAATTATCTATCATGTACTGACGGCTGGCATCAACATCTTCCACCTCCAGCCCGCCGTAATCAATCCTGCGGTAGAGCCCTGCCCCGTACCCGGTTGACCCCCGGTAATCGGCAGCAACCACTATGTAGCCCTGTGCAACCATCTCACGTATGATGTGGGTATAATATGTTGTGAAATTCGCATGAACACCACCGTGCGGGAGGACCAGCAGAGGGTATTTTTTCGAGGGATCGGCATCAAGGGGAATAAATACATAGCTCCAGAATTTAAGAGGATTGCCTGCTCCCTGTCCGGTGGGATTGCTCTCTATTGCCGGGGGAGGACCGGTGGTATAAATCTTGTCGACGAATGCGACGTCACCGACACGATCAAACCAGAGGAGGTCATCGATGTTCTTTTCTATGACGTCAAGCCGGTGGTCAAGCGATGAAAAACTGTTTTCAACCTCCCTGATGGCATTCATCAGTTCGGTGTTACCCGGCTGGGCGACCAGGAACAGGGACATTGAAGTCAGACCCGTCACAAGAATTAAGATTTTCAGGTAGTTTCTTTTCATATCTGTCATTGTTTATACTTCTTTTACTCCGCTGAAGACAAATGTTGCAGGACCGGTGAGGAAGATTCCGGATGCTCCGTGTTCGGTCAGGCTGAAACTGACCGAGAGAGTTCCGCCCCTGACAGTGACCCGGGCCCCGGAAGTGACAATTTTTCTGCTTCTGGCTGCCGCAATGGCAGATGCGGTCACTCCTGTGCCGCACGACAGGGTCTCGTCCTCAACACCGCGTTCATAGGTCCTTACCATCAGGGTTCCGTCCCTGACACTGACCAGGTTTACGTTAACCCCTTCGGGAGCATAACGTTCCGAGTAGCGCAGGGCTCTGCCAAAAGAGATCATGTCGGTGTTTTCGTTGTCTTCTGAGAATACAACCAGATGGGGGACTCCGGTGTTTGTGAGGATGCCGTCAGGAGTCTCGCTCATCTCCACTACATCATTGATTGAGACATCTATAATGTCTCCGCCGAGGTGCCTGGCCGAGTGAGGCCCATCGCCTGCCATGAATGAAAGATCACGGATCCCGGCAAAGTTCATCATGGCAAAGTGAGCAGCACAGCGTGCCCCGTTGCCGCACATCTCCCCTGCAGATCCGTCGGCGTTGAAATATAACATCCTGAAATCATACCCGTCACAATCTTCAACCAGTATCAGCCCGTCGGCCCCGATCCCGAACCGCCGGTCGCATAAACGGCTGATAAGCTTGCTGTCAGAGGGGTCGAATACGGCCGGGGTGTTTCTTACAATGATGAAATCGTTGCCTGTGCCCTCATATTTGTTAAAGAGAATTTTCATTCCGTTAAATTGGAGTTAAATTACCTGAAATGACCCCCCCAGTCTGTTAAAAAAGCGAAAATTTGTAAAACAATTTAACATAATCAGGGTTGTAAAGATACCAATTCTTTACAGAGGCACGTAATTTGTTGATAATGGTAGTACAAGGGAAAAAACGATAAAATTATACAGTAATGAAAGGCAGGAGACTTTTAACAACATTGGCTGTTGCCCTTTTCGGGGCGCTGGCAGGACTATTCATCTTTACCAGGTTTCTTGACAGTGGAAGGATCTTTGTTGGATCCGACAGCGATAAGCAGGAGATTGATGAGAACGCGAGGTACACATCGATGGTTCCGCAGTCGGGGGTGAATGACTTCACCTACGCCGCTGAGAAGACCGTCCATGGGGTTGTGCATGTAAAGACCAGGACTACAGTCAGCTCGTCAAATTCAAATCCGTTGTATGAATTCTTTTATGGTCCGGGCGCCAACAGGCCCAGGGAGGTAAGGGGCTTCGGGTCAGGTGTGATAGTGACAGCCGACGGTTACATTGTAACAAACAATCATGTCATTGAGGAGGCTGATGCGGTGGATGTAACGCTTAATGACAAGCGTACATTCGAGGCTGAAGTCATAGGGCGTGACCCGAGCACTGACATCGCTGTTCTCAGGATCAAGGCCACAGGTCTGCCTTTCATCAGCTTTGGCAACTCAGATGCTATAAGACTGGGAGAGTGGGTATTGGCAGTAGGTAATCCGTTTAACCTCACATCAACTGTGACGGCAGGGATTGTCAGCGCACGTGGAAGGAGCCTCGGGCTGCTTGATAACCAGTACAGGATCGAATCATTCATTCAGACCGACGCTGCTCTCAACCAGGGTAACAGCGGCGGTGCCCTGGTGAACACTCAGGGCGACCTGATAGGCATAACCACTGCAATTATTTCACCCAGTGGTGCATACGCCGGCAACTCTTTTGCCGTTCCGTCGTCTATTGTGAAGAAGGTATATGAGGATCTGAAGCAGTTTGGCGAAGTACAGCGCGGACTTATGGGTGTGAATATTACCGACGTCACATCAGAAATTGCCGGGGAGGAGAACCTAAAGGATATCTCAGGTGTTTATCTGACGGGGATTGTTCCTGACGGTGCAGCGGAAGCAGCAGGCCTTGCGGTAAATGATGTGGTCATCGCAATCAACGGTGAGAAGGTGGCAACTACATCGGATCTGCAGGAAAAGGTAAACCGCTACAGGCCTGGGGATAAGGTGGAGGTGACCTATCTCAGGAAGGGAAGACAGGACAAGAAAACTGTTGTTCTCCGCAATTTTGAGGGAGGAACGGGCGTTGTAGCTCCGGGGGCGCAGAGCACTTCATTGTTCGGTGCAACATTTTCCCCGTTAAGCGCGGGCGACAAACAGCAGTATAAAACAGAGAACGGAGTAAAGATAACATCAATCTCAGAGGGCCGGTTTCGCGACCTGGGCCTTGGAAGGGGAACAATCATCGTTGATGTGAACGGACAGAAGGTGAACAGTGTTTCAGATATCCGAAGGGCTACCAATGATGAGAAAAGTCTGACGTCAGTCGAAGGGTTTACGCCAGACGGAACTTACTTCAAATACCAGACAAGACGGTAGCTTGGAGTGAAATATAAGATACGGCAGATCAGGAAGTTGCTAATAACAAATATTCCCTGCCACATCTGAAATATTTATTTGTTTATTAACTAAAAAAGCAGTACATTTGCGGAAATTTTTTCGAAGGGATATAGAGAATGAGACAACTTAAGATTACCAAATCCATAACCAACCGTGAGAGTGCGTCGTTGGACAAGTATCTGCAGGAGATTGGTAAGGAGGAGTTGATATCGGTTGAGGAAGAGGTAGAGTTAGCGCAGAGGATTAAGAAGGGTGACAGGGCAGCTTTGGAGAAGCTTACGAAAGCAAATCTTCGGTTTGTTGTCTCAGTGGCCAAACAATATCAGAATCAAGGACTTAGCCTTCCGGACCTCATTAATGAGGGCAACCTCGGCCTTATCAAGGCTGCAGAAAAGTTTGACGAGACCCGCGGTTTCAAGTTCATATCATATGCCGTATGGTGGATCAGGCAATCAATCCTTCAGGCTCTCGCTGAGCAGTCGAGGATTGTGCGCTTGCCTCTTAACCAGGTCGGATCACTGAATAAGATCAATAAGGCTTTTGCCCGTTTTGAGCAGGAGAATGAGCGTACCCCGTCACCAGAGGAGCTTGCAGAGGTGCTTGACCTCCCGAAGGAGAAGGTGGCTGATACCCTGAAGGTCTCAGGACGCCATGTATCCGTTGATGCCCCCTTTGTTGAGGGTGAGGACAACAGTCTGCTTGATGTGCTTACCAATCTCGACTCCCCGATAGCTGACAAGATGCTGATCGATGAGTCGCTCTCCAAGGAGATAGACCGTGCACTGGCCACCCTGACTGAGCGTGAGAGGGATATAATCCGTTATTTCTTCGGTATTGCATGCCAGGAGATGACGCTCGAAGAGATAGGGGAGAAGTTCGGGCTTACCCGCGAGAGAGTAAGGCAGATTAAGGAAAAGGCTATACGCCGTCTGCGTCACACATCACGCAGCAAGCTGCTGAAAGGATACCTGGGCTAAGAACGTTTAAAGAATAGATTATAGTCCCGCCTGACCCGCGGGGCTTTTTTTTTAAACAGAAATGATCCGCCATACGGCGGATCATTTTGTCTCCGCTTCTGAGGGCGGAATGGGGGGAAGAACTGCTTCGTAATGAAATGGCTGGTCTGAAAGAGCAACCACATCACACGGTAAAAATAGCAGAAAGAGTGATCCGGTATTCTGTTGAGAGGGTCCAACTCACAGAACGTAAACCAGAGACAACAAAACGCCCCTGTCACACAACAGACACCTATCTTCCGGAAAATTTTCTCACGAATTCGGTCTTGTATGAGTCTCCGAGGAAGGCCTTCAGACCCTCTGACAAGAGTATCTCACCCTGTCTTGTGTACCCGGTGACGTGATCAAGGTTAACAAGGTATGAGTGGTGCACCCGCAGGAAGTTCTGATCCTCAAGGAGACCGTCAAAGTGCTTGAGATTCTTTGAACTGACCACTTTCCTCTGTCCTGCAATGTGAAAATTGGTACAGTAACCGTCTGCCTGACACATGATTATCTCCGGCACCTTCAGAACCTCGAAGCCCTTCAGGTGAGGTATAATAAGAGTCGACTGCCTTGAAGTACCCCCTTTCAGATTGCTCAGCAGCGCAGATACAATCTCGGTGCTTATGCCTGGCCTTTCCGCTGTTCGGACCCTGGCTACCGCATCTATCAGCTCATCAATCTTTACGGGCTTGAGAAGATAGTCTACTGCGCTGAACCTGAATGCCTTGATTGCATATTCGGAATATGCTGTCACAAAGATGATCTTGAAATCAATTTTTTCAAACATGTTAAGCAGGTCAAATCCCTTGCCGTCAGCCATCTCTATGTCAAGGAATATCAGGTCAGGAATGCTCTTCCTGATGGCATTGTAGCCTGTCTTTACGGACGAGGCTACTGCAACGATTTCAACATCAGGACAGTATTCCTTCAGGTAGTTTGACATAACCTCCCTTGCAAGTCGCTCGTCATCAATTATAACCGCACGTATCATGGTCTGTTGGTTTCTTGTTATTGCAGGTTTCCTTTATCAAATGCTTCCTTCTCATTCTGTTACGGGTATCTCAATCTCCACCTTTGTTCCTGTCTCAGCACGGCCAGGGTACACGTCGGTGATACGTATCTTATGGTCGGTGGACTGGAGGTTGTTGATGATCTTCAGTCGCTCCACTGCCAGTGCAATGCCCTGCGAACGCTTTGGCAGGCTTTTGTCTTTCATGGCTTCGGACCTCTCCCTGCCTACGCCGTCATCTTCAACAACACAAACCAGTTTGCCTTCCTTTCTTTGCAGGGCGATCTTAATCATTCCCTTCCGGTCTTCCAGTCCCATTACCCCGTGCCAGATTGCATTTTCAACAAAAGGCTGAATCAGTCCCGGAGACACTTTAACAGCCTCCTGTCTTATCTCCGGATCCACTTCAAATGCATAGTCAAACTTGTCTCCGAACCTGAGATGTTCTATCTTCATGTAGTCCTCCAGCGAACCCATCTCAACGCTCAGTCTGACATACTCTTCGTTCATATTAGTCAGGACTGTCCTTATCAGTTTGGAGAAATCGGCGATATACCTGTTGGCTGACATCCTGTCGTTGTTTGAGATGAAATAGTTGATGGAGTTAAGCGAATTGAAGATGAAATGCGGGTTCATCTGACCCCTGAGAGCCTGGTGGCGGAGGGTATCCCGCTTCTGTTGCTCCCTGTGTTTCATCTGTCTGATCACAGTCCACGCAACCAGTGACAGCAGGATGATGATTGTAAGGGGCAGGGCAATAAGGAACCCTACAGTCTGGTAGAAGAAGGGCTCGAGATATATCACCACCTCTTTCGGGTTACCCCATGAACCGCTGATATCGGTGGCCTGTATCTCCAGGTTATACCATCCCGGCTGCAGGTTTGAGAAATTTATGTTCCTGTCGTTGTAGTCTGTGTAATACCAGTTGTCTGAACCGCTGTCAATTCTGTATCTGTATCTTACCTTTTCAGGATGGCGGTATTCAGGAACCACAAAAGAGATATGAAAATTATCGTCGCCCTTATTCAGAAGGATTGTATCTGCCTTGTAAACGGGTTTATCAAGTGTTCGTTTCAGGGCTGATACCTCAAGCTCTTTTATGATAATCCCGGGCTTCACCCTCCCCGGGTGTTCTCTGAGGATCTGCTCAGGGTCAAACTCCACCGCACCGCCTACACCTCCGAAGAGGAATCTGCCATCTTCCGAGATGAAGGAAGCATCAGAGTTGAATTCATGAATGGCCAGCCCGTCGTTTTCGCCGAAGGACCTGATGAGGCCGTTCCCGGGGTTGATGACAGAGATGCCGTTGTTGGTTGACGCCCATATATTGCCTGCATCATCCTTCAGAACACTGTATGTGGTGTTGTTTGACAGGCCTGATGCGGTGGTATAAAAAACTTTTTCACCTGTTTCCGGGTCGAACTGACATACGCCTGTCCCAAGAGTGGCAATCCACAGTTTGCCGTCATCCCCCGTACAGATGTCCTCAAGGTTGCTCTGGCCCTTGGCAAGTCTTATCAGTTCATGGGCTCCGGATTTCATATCATATCTCAGCAACAGATTATCGCTGCAGCCGACCCATACAATATCCTTATCCCGGTGTATGGTGAATAAATTTATCGTATCACTGATCTCCAGGATCCTTTCCGACCTCCCTGACCGTGGGTCGAAACGAAGGATTCCGGAGTCGGCAATAAGTATCCGTCCCTCATTGTCCCAGCATATTGTGTGGACCATCCTGGTAGGTTTGTGTTCTTCAAGTTTTTCATTGGCAAGATCGTAATGGAACAGACTCTTGTTGAAATAGCCTATCCACAATCCGGTTTCATCATTAAGGAATGCTCTCGGGTGCCATAGCCTTGCCAGATCAATCTCATTCAGAACGTTTATTTTCTCGGCAAGGCCCTCCGGGCCGATACGTATCAGATAGTTTCTGTCTCTTACCGCCAGCCATAGATTACCCTTGGTGTCGATGTTTATGCCGAAGACGTTCAGGGCACTGTTTTTCAGCGGGAAAGGGTTGATATGCCTGAATTCATATGGGGTAAACACTGCCTTGACAACACCCTGGGGAGTACCGCCTTCACTGAAATTGGAGAACCACAGCAGGTCACGCCCATAGAAGAAAATATCCGTCGGCAAGCCGCAGATATCTTGTGGTATTATTAATATGGAGTCCTTCTGCGGAAACCAGACGTTAAGTCCTTCCCTGTTCCTGTAAAAAGCAAGGGGCAGGGTATCTGCAAATGCCAGATCCCTTGCAGGGCCGTCGTACTCACGAAACAACTTTTTGTCACCGTCATGCCTGAAGAGTCCTGCGGCGGAAGCAATCCACATGTTGCCGCTGACGTCGTGGGTTATTCGTGATGTACTTGACATGCCAGGAAAGGTATTCGTCCTTTCCGGCAACCATTGAATGCGGTTGACACTTTTTATAATTGCTTTTCCCTGCATGGATACGGGTTCAGTACTCAGTTCCACTTCAATGATCTCAGGGCCGGTCAGCCAAATCATGTCACTGGCCTCAAATACGATACTGTACCGGCCAGTTACTACGGTTCCAAGGTTTTCAAGCCTTTTCGACCACAGGTAGGAGACTGTTTTGCCGGTTTTTGGGTCGTACCTCAGAAGCTCCTTAGTGAGCATGAAATAAAGAAATCCGTCCGGCCCGCTGTTGAAGTTGATCAGGTCATTAAGTGAATGTCCGTCAATGCTGCTGACAACCCTGAACTCCTCCCGGGACCTGTCAAAGAGACTTATTACCCCGTTGTCTGTCAGTATCCACAGGTCGTCTTTGGCATCAATGACGACGGAGGCTACTGAGAAATATGGGATTGTCGTACTGTCTGCAGGGTCATGGTAATAGTTAATGAAATCCGTTCCGTCATACCGCGTCAGTCCGTCCCAGGTTGCCATCCATATGAACCCGCTGCTGTCGGCCACTATCTTTCTGACATTATCGTGACCGATTCCCTCCTTGGATGTGTAACGGGTCATAATATTAGACTGTCCTGCCATCCGGAAGGAGAGCATGACAAGAATCATGACAGTGATCAGTAACCGGAGGACTGGATATTTCAGTTCGGGAGAGTGCATGTGGTCAAGCGTTCTGTAAAAATAGAAAAAAGCTTCAGAACAACTGATTGATAAAGAGTATAATGTTAAAACTCCGCAAACCACCACCTTCTATTGGTCCTATTTACTAATTTTGTCCGGATATCATTTCATGGAATTCAGGCTCAAATCAGACTACACACCCACGGGTGACCAGCCGGAGGCGATTAAGCAGCTCCTTGCCGGGCTGAGGCAGGGAGTACCCTTTCAGACGCTGCTCGGCGTCACAGGATCGGGTAAGACATTCACAATTGCCAATGTCATTGAACAGATGAACAGGCCGGTTCTTGTGCTTAGCCACAACAAGACGCTGGCTGCACAGCTCTATGGCGAGTTCAGGCAGTTCTTTCCTGAGAATGCGGTGGAGTATTTTGTCTCCTACTACGACTACTACCAGCCTGAGGCCTATCTGCCGGTGACAGATACCTATATAGAAAAGGACCTCGCCATCAATGATGAGCTTGAGAAGCTTCGTCTGAGCGCCACCTCGTCACTTCTGTCAGGCAGGAGGGATGTTATTGTGGTTTCATCCGTCTCCTGCTTGTTTGGCATCGGCAACCCTGATGATTTCCGCTCCAACACCGTGCATGTGATCAAGGGAGCAAAGACCGGCCGGAACGTGTTGCTGCGGAAGCTTGTTGACAGCCTTTATGCCCGCAATGAGATCGAGTTCACTCACGGTACCTTCAGAGTCAGGGGTGATACCGTGGATGTCTTCCCGGCCTATGCTGACATTGCCCTCCGCATAGTCTTCTTCGGTGATGAGATTGAGGAGGTGTCGACATTTGATCCGCTCAGCGGGCAGCACAGGGATGATCTGGAAGAATATATTATTTACCCGGCCAACCTGTTTGTAACGACACGCGAGAGGATAAATGTGGCTGTCAGCATGATACAGGATGATATGGTACTGCAGGCGAAGCACTTCCGTGACACCGGCAGGCCCGAGGAGGCAAAGCGCATAGAGCAGAGGGTGCAGTACGACCTCGAGATGATCAAGGAGCTCGGCTACTGCAGTGGCATAGAGAACTACTCGCGTTATCTGGACGGCAGGGCTCCGGGAACGAGGCCGTTCTGCCTCATCGACTGTTTTCCGAAGGACTTCATAACTGTGATAGATGAAAGTCATGTCACCCTGCCACAGATACGGGCCATGTATGGTGGCGATCACTCGCGCAAGCAGACACTGGTGGAATACGGTTTCCGCCTGCCTGCCGCCCTTGACAACAGGCCACTCCGGCTGGAGGAGTTCGAGGCCCTCACCGGGCAGACCGTTTATATGAGCGCCACCCCGGCTGAGTATGAGATGGAGAAGAGCGAGGGCGTATTTGTAGACCAGGTCATAAGACCGACCGGATTGCTTGATCCGCCGGTGGAGGTGAGGCCGAGCCGAAACCAGGTTGATGACCTGATGGAGGAGATCAGAAGCCGTTCGGCAAAGAATGAACGGGTCCTGGTAACAACCATGACCAAGAGGATGGCGGAGGAGCTGAATACCTATCTCGCCAGGTTTAATATCAAGTGCCGTTACATACACTCCGGCGTGGAGACGCTGGAGAGGGTGGAGATACTGGAGGGATTGCGGTCCGGCGAGTTCGATGTGCTGGTGGGGGTGAACCTGCTGCGCGAGGGGCTTGACCTGCCGGAGGTCTCACTGGTGGCTATCCTCGATGCAGATAAAGAGGGCTTCCTGAGGTCCGGCAGGGCTCTTACCCAGACCGCAGGACGCGCCGCAAGGAACCTAAACGGACTGGTGGTGATGTATGCCGACAGGATCACGGGAGCAATGAGGCAGACAATTGATGAGACCAACAGGCGCCGGGCCAAGCAGCTTAAGTATAATGAGGAGATGGGTGTCACCCCCCGCCAGATAGTGAAGAAAGGCGGAACCATGATTCTTGGCCTCAGTCGCAAGGGGGTAGAGGTGAAAGCCTACACCGGCCCCGAGACGGCAGACGTGGCAGCCGATCCGGTCATAAAGTATATGTCAGGGGAACAGCTTGGAAAAGTCATCGAGAAGACACGCAAGGCGATGGAGAAAGCAGCAGGAGCGCTCGACTTCATCGAGGCCGCACGGCTGCGCGATGAGATCGAAGGACTGCGCAGGCTGATGAGTAATAAATCAGGATGATGCTGAAGTGAGAATTAAGAGTTAAGAATTAAGAGTTAAGAGTTAAGAATTAAGAATCAGTAACATAGACCTTGTGACTTCAGACCTTCAGACCTTCGGACCCAGGTCCTTAAGACTTCCTCTTCAAATGAACCGGGAAGAGCAAGAAATAATCATTTCCTGCGTTAATTTACTGATCCGGGTACCTTCCTTCCGGAATCCTATATTATAATTATATATGAAAAGACTTATAACAGGCCTCCTCCTTTTCACTGCCCTGCTTGCAGGATGTTCCAGGTACAGCGGTCCGGAGCCTGTTGACAATCCGAAAGTAATCATATTGATGTACCACCGCATCACAGACGGGGCGGCCACAACCCTCTATGAACGCAGTGCGGCGGATTTCGAGGGAGACCTTGAATACCTTTATAAAAACAATATCCGGGTCATTGACTTCAGTGAACTTGAAGAAATAGTCGAGGGTGAGACAGAACTGCTAAGTCATGCAGCGGTGATCACCTTTGATGACGGCGACCATTCCTGGTATACCCTTGCTGCTCCGCTGCTGAAAAAATACCACATGAAAGGAACGTTCTTCCTCTGGGCTTCGAAGATGGGCATGAACTCCTTCCTGACATGGGATGAGGTGACACTGATGAGCAACTTCGCCTATGAAGGTGGAGAGAGACCCTTCGCATTCGGTTCTCATACTATGTCACATCAGTATATGATGAACATGAAAGCTGTTCTTGGCGTTGGCGAAGCCTTCGATGCATATCTCGACGAGGAACTGGGCGGGTCGAAGATCCTGATTGACAAATATACTTATGACAGTGTTGAGGCCCTGGCACTGCCCTTCGGCGACGGTGCCGGCGATGCGGATATAATAGCGGCGGCACAGCGGCACGGATACCGTTTTATACGCACCTCCGAACGAAATGTGACCGGTACCGCTTCAACTGATTTCTACAGGCTTCCAAGCCTTCCTATGCTTGATGATACCTCACAGGAACAGATAGGAACCTACCTGGGAATAGAATAATTCACTGATGAATACTGACCTTCAATGACAAAAACAAAAAAATCTGAAGAGAGGGATTGCTGCAAGTACAGATCGCACCCATGGCATGGGATCGATATTGGCGACAAGGCCCCGGAGATAGTAATGACCTACGTCGAAATGGTACCTACCGACACGGTCAAGTATGAGATGGATAAGATATCCGGTTACCTGAGGCTTGACAGGCCCCAGAGATACTCCAACGTAGTTCCGGCGCTGTATGGCTTCATCCCGCGGACTCTGACCGGGACTGCAGTGGCGGAGCGATGCATGGAACGCACAGGCCTGAGCGGCATCAAGGGCGATGGCGATGCAATGGATATATGTATCCTTACAGAAAAGGATATAACGCATGGTGATATACTCGTTCTGGCAAGGCCCATTGGCGGATTTCGGATGATAGACGGAAATGAGGCTGATGATAAAATCATTGCCGTCCTGTATAATGATGCTGTCTACGGTGTCTACAGTGACATTGCCGATTGTCCCCCGATAGCCATAGAGAGGCTGAAACACTATTTTCTGACCTATAAGGATCTGCCGGGCGAGAAACGGCATGTCACAATTGCTGAGATCTATGACAGGATGGAGGCGCAGGAGGTCATCAGGCGTTCATTGGCAGACTATACTGACTATTTCCCGGCACGATAACCTGCCCCTTCCCGGAGTGAGACCCGCTCCGGATACAAGCATTTCTACAGTTTGATTGACGAACAGGCGAATAAGTTGATGACCATGCTTCATATTTTGATTAATGGTTATGAACTTACTGTGGCATTAGATAATTTTGGTTTGTATTATCCGTAACACTTTAATAGCGGTAATCTGGGAAGAACTTTTTATGGAAGAATTGAAAAATCTTGTAATAGAAAAGACGGCAAAAACGCCGCGCATTGAATTGGTTCATGGAAGTGGAGAGATCTCTTTTTCAGGAAAATCCTTGCCTGAAAATGCCACAAGAATCTATGAGCCTGTACTGAACTGGGTTAATGAATATATAGTAATGCCCAGACCAGTAACAAACCTGAGACTCAATATGGAGTATTATAATACCTCCTCAATGCTTTGGATCTCAAAAATAATCAAATCACTCTCCAGGATCAATAACCCCGACTACCGCCTGATGGTACATATTTATATTCCCCTTGAGGAGTATGATGACCTCAGGGATTCTGAGGATATGAGAGATTCGTTCAACCCGCTTACGGACATTCTGCAGAATTCTATCCCTGAGGTTAGCATGAAACTGTATGCCACTGACGAGGCGTCCAAGGTTATCAGGGACGCTGTGGTTCTGTTTTAGAAATGGGTATCGGTATCCCCGGGAAAATCACACTCAATCATTTACTAAAATCTTGTCTCTTTATTAGTTCTGTTCGTCAAAACTGAGAGGTATTTGACTAATAACCTCCTCGCAGGTGTGAGTCCGGCTTTTGGATAAGCGAACATCACTTCCCCGTTGACCAGGTCTTCTTGTAATAGTCCGGATGCCCATAAAATGGACGTTTGCAGTTTGTATATACCCTGTTTACGGACTACTTTTAACATGAAAATAAACAAGGAGACCATGGATGGACTAACAACGTTTGAGCGACCGGCACCGGGCAACCTGCCTACTCTGAAAGGGTGGCTGAGGGGCGTTTGCTGCCAGTCGGGGAGGCGAGGCCTGATACGTACGGTGTCCAGCCTTTTTGCCTCAGGGGGATTGAGTTTATTCCGCTACCTTCTGGCTACGGGTCTGTTTCGTGACCCCGGACTTGTAATACTCTCACCGCATGATCATGCCAGTTTCGCGGGAGCTGATCTGAAAAGAGCAACAACACTGATTACTCTTCGCAGGCTTAACCTGGTCAAACACCTTGAGATGTTCCTCAATTCCCTGGTTCATATCCTTCCTCCGGAAACGAATTTCATTGGCTGTTTTTCCCGGGAGGGAAAGGGTAGCAGCGGGTCCGGGAAGACCGGCATAATACGCGCAATTCAAAACCGGATATTTAATAATGATGGCCTGGAAAGCCATCCCCTCAGCCGGAACAAGGTATCCGAGATTTTGGAAAGAAACGGTCTCAGCATTATCAGCATGACCGAAATGAACGGGGTGATATACTTTCATACACGAAAGTTGACAGTGCACTGATCCTGGAACACGGCACATGACTAAAAGGGTACGGCAATGAATACGACAATAACTGTAAAAAAGAACGAGATGAGAACCTATTATGAAATTTCATCGGAAGTCACCGGCAAAGTCCTGCTTAAACGCAGGAAGATAGCCAAGGCATTACGTCTGTGGCTGAACGAGAACGGAATCAGCTACAAGTACATATTCTTTGCAAATTGATTTAAGCGGTACAATCGTAAGGAGCCATTATTCAGGACCGGTCCGCAACCAACCCCAGGGATGTTATGAAAAAACTGACATTATTATTTCTGTTTATCAGCATGGTCATTTCATGCACCACCTCAAACAAGTCGACCTCGGTTGTAGAGGAGGACAAACTCTATGTCACCCGGAGATATATAGGTGATTACGAGGATTACCGCCTTACTGCGCCCGGCAACTTTGGCGACCCTCATATTATCTGGATAAAAACCACCCAGGACACCACCTTCGGCAAAATCTCGGCTTACAGCCGGGAGTGCGGGTTCAATTCCGGGGACAGGCTGTATCTCAGAAGGAAGTATGTCACACCAGGTGTATTCGGATACTGGATCTACCAGATAGAGAATGACTCTTCGGTTTTCTACAGGGTTTGTGAATACCAGAACGATAGGAAGGTACTGGTTCAGAGCTGGTATTAGATCCTGTATCTGACTCTGACCGCCGTTTCATGTGCTTACTCTCCTCATAAGCAAGCATATTCGTCGATCCTAAAAAACAAAAACTCCTCCGCCAAACGGCGGAGGAGCTTTTTGCTCAGTCGGGATGCCGGGATTTGAACCCGGGGCCCCTTGCCCCCCAGACAAGTACTCTAACCGGGCTGAGCTACATCCCGTGCTTTTAAGAGGTGCAAAATTAATGAACTATTCCGATTATCCAAAAAAAAGCACAGTGCTGCTCTGCGGCATATATTAACATTGATTTGCTGACTTTGAAATTTTTATATTTGTTAAGCGTTTACTCAGTACCCACTAACCTTCTCTAAAAATGAACCAGGTCAACCGTCGTAATTTCCTCCGCCTTGCCGGAGCAGGAGCCGCAGCAGCCGCAACAGTACCCGTGGCTCAGGCAATGGGAGTAGCAACAGCAGCACCCGCAACACAAACGGGTAAGCCGGATACAAATATCGCAGACGCACTGAAAGTGCCGCGCAATGAGACTTCGATGCCCGGACTATTCCCTGGCAGGGTTGCTCTTGTAAAGAATTCCGGTGCAGTGAAGGACAACGCCATCGTTGAGCAGGAGGTTTATGATATGATCGCCCGTTCAATGCTGGAACTGACCGGCGAGAAAAAGCTTAAAAAAGCCTGGAGGAAATTCGTCTCCCCGGGCGAGCGGATAGGATTAAAGGTCAATCCCGTTGCCGGCAAAAGCCTGAGCACAAGCCATGAGGTCGTCAGATCGGTGATCGCTCAGCTGGAGCTGAGTGGAATAGAGAGATCGCAGATCACAATCTGGGACCGCCGGGAGTTTGAACTGACAGATGTGGGATTCACTGCCGGTAATTATCCCGGGATAAAAATCGTGGGCACAGAGCAGATGGACAAGGATGGACTTTACTACGGCAAGGACGGCAAGCTCTACAGCGAGCATATGATTGACCTCGGCTGGTATTACTGGGCTGATGTGGAGGGCGAATATGACGAGTATACAATGCCGTACATGGTCAACGGCGGCAAATACTCCTATTTCACGAAGATAGTAACACAGGATCTTGACAAGATTATTAACATACCCATTCTCAAGAACGCCGGTGCCACTGTTACCCTGGCGCTGAAGAACCTGGCATACGGGTCAGTATCAAATACAGGCAGGCTCCATGCAAAACTGTGGAACGAGACATGCGCACAGGTGTGTGCCTTTGCACCACTGCGTGACAAGGTGGTTCTGAATATCGTTGACGGCATAAAAGGATGCTTTAACGGCGGTCCGGGTGCCAACCCGCAGTTCTTCTGCGATTATAACGCCATCATTACCGGTAGCGACCCGGTGGCTGTCGACAGGATAGGCTATGACATAGTACTGGCAAAACGGATAGCTGAAGGACTGCAGAAGGAGGGCGCACCAACTGCACTCGAGTTCATGCTCCAGGCAGAACGCCTCTCACTGGGAGTGGCTGACAGGACCAGGATCGACCTCAGGGAAGTGGTTGTGGGTTAATAATATAAACTAAAACCGGAGATGTACCTCAGATATATTGTTTCAGCAGCTTTACTGACTTTCTTTACGGCCTCGGCTATGGGCCAGCGTGCTTTTATATCACGTGCCCTGGCAGATGTTCAGGGGATCGAATTATCCCAGACCCGGACCTTTACCGAAACTTCACTTTACGGTTATATCAACGGTGGTGCTGAATTATACCTGGAGTACGGGTTCGATACCCTTATCGTCACAGAGCTGGTCAGTGAGGGCCGCGACATCAAGGTGGAGGCTTACCGGATGAAGGATCCGGAGGCTGCCTTCGGGATATTCTCGGTATCGAGGTTCCGCTGCAACGGTGGTCCAAGACTTACACAACACCTGTGCAGGTCGGCATACCAGGTTCAGTTCGCTAAAGGACCTTATTACGTCAGCATCGTTAACGATACAGGGGCAGAAGCTGATCAGCGAAAGTCAGGAGAGATAGCAGCGTTTATTATTGATCAGATACCTGACTCTCCGTTTGACCCCTGTTACTTTTATACCGATGGTGTGGACGAGGAGACGATGAGGGGAGCCGTCCTGGTAAGAGGCCCGCTGGGAATCTTTAACGGGATACCCACACTGACAGAAAAGCTTGGGGAAGCAAGCCACTACAGCGCGCTCATGATAAGAAGGGGACAGGATACACTGGCCTCTCTCAGGTTTAACGATGATAAGGCTGTCAGCGACTTTCTGCGGTCAAAAAGATTTCTGCCGGCCGGGGGGTCGGGTACCGGAAAAAGTGATAGTACAGTTTCCGTAATCGCCCCAAACCACATAATTATTACTTTTTGAAAAGAGCTTTAATTATTGCTATTTTTGTGGTTTCATAAAATCGCAGACCAAATGCAGTTATTCAAGCCCCTGGATACAGGAAAAGATGAAGAGAAAAAGAGCCCTGTCACTACTGAGAAAATCAGATGTCTGATCGTAGGCTCAGGACCTGCCGGATACACAGCGGCGATATATGCTTCCAGAGCAAATCTTAAGCCGGTAATGTATACCGGACTGCAGCAGGGCGGGCAGCTCACCACCACCACCGAGGTTGAAAATTACCCGGGATACCCTGACGGTGTCACCGGACCGGAGATGATGGAAGATTTCCGGAAGCAGGCGGAGCGTTTTGGCACCGACGTTCGGTTTGGTATTGCGACCTCAGTTGACTTCTCTGCCAAACCCCTGAAGGTGATTATTGACAACAGTGTGGAGATACTGGCAGACACAGTAATCATTGCCACCGGTGCCACAGCGAAATATCTAGGTATTCCGGCTGAGACGAAGTATGCAGGTATGGGCGTTTCAGCATGCGCAACCTGTGACGGCTTCTTCTACCGCGGAAAGGATGTGGCGGTAGTGGGTGGCGGCGACACTGCCTGTGAGGAGGCAACCTACCTTGCCGGAATGTGCAGGAAGGTGTACATGGTGGTCAGACGTGATGTGCTTCGCGCCAGCATAGCCATGCAGCACAGGGTGATAAACACCCCCAATATCGAGATGCTGTGGCAATGCCAGGTGGAAGACCTGTTCGGTACGCAGGGTGTTGAGGGTGCCGTGGTTGTGCGCCATAAGGGTACACCGGAGGAAGAAAAATTCAATATAAAGATTGACGGCTTTTTTCTGGCTATCGGACATACCCCCAACTCGGAGGTATTCAAGCCATGGCTGGAGACTGATGCAACAGGATATATTAATACTGAGCCGGGCTCTACCCGGACACAGGTGCCGGGAGTATTTGCCTGTGGCGACGTGATGGATCACGTCTACCGTCAGGCAGTAACAGCTGCCGGCAGCGGGTGCAAGGCTGCAATTGATGCAGAGAGGTACCTCGCGGAACAGGGATAACATTATACTAAAGGGGAAAAACTAACGCTACTATGCGGAATTTCAAGAAAACATTTCATATTAATGCCGAGCCTGCAGACATCTATGCAGCACTCACCAATCCATATACAATTGAACTTTGGTCGGGATACCCGGCCAAGATGCCGGATAAGGCAGGAGAGGAGTTTATTATGTGGGACGGGGATATTTGCGGCAAGATCATCGACCTGGTTCCTGACCGGAAGGTAGTACAGGAATGGTACTTTGGCGACAGGGAGATAGATTCACAGGTGACAATCACCATTGCAGGCAACGGGGGAAACTCTGCCGTGACGGTAGAACATACCAATATACCTGTTGAAGATTACACGAATATTGCTGAGGGTTGGAATGAGTATTATATGGGAGCGATAAGACGCTTTTATAACCCCAATTTCTGACGGGTAAGAATATCCCTTACGTCTTCAAGTCCTCCTACTATCAGTCCTGAAATGCCGGTATAGCATTTTGTCACTGACTGTCCGGTTACCTTCTCCGCCCATCGCGGCAGCCAGGAGAGCATTTCGGTATTGATGAATTCGAGCAGGTCTTTTCCGATCATCGCCCTGATTGCGTTATCATCTTCGGTCAGGTATTTTTCTATGAGCAGGTTTACGAACAGGAGTTGTATGCCGAGATGATCCGGTTCAAGTCCTTCCTCGCGGTCACTGGTGTATCCGTAACGGTTGTAGAGCATGCAGAGCGACCTGTGGTGATCTTCGGTTGAAATACCGCGGTTTTTCCAATGCGAGGCTGCAGGATATGCTGAAGCGGAATCTTTTACGGCAAGAAGATCTCCGTAGTTGCCTTCTACGGTCAGGTGACATTGCTGTTTGAAGGGGCAGGGTGACTTGAGCAGATGGCTTGCCTGCGTGAAATTGCTGTTCCGGCTCTCCAGCGGCAGGTTCCGTAGCAGGCCTGCGTCGCAGAGATGGGGGAGGTCGCTCTCCCCAGGTGTCATTGATACTGATCCACCGAGGAAGAGAAAAAGAGCGGTATAAGCCTGCAGAAGTTCGTCGGTGGTGTTCATGGTTTGTATAAGGCCGGTCATCAGTTGTTTTTGGTTCTTTAAGCAATAACGTGATGCCGGGAGAAATGTTCAACCTGAAATTAGTCTTCAGTCCTCAGCCCGCAGTCTTCAGTAGTTAAATTATTATTTGACTGCCGATTGCCGATTGCCGACTGATTTTGACTGCCGATTGCCGATTGCCGACTGCCGACTGTTTTTGATTGCCTATTGCCTACTGCCTACTGCCTATTGCCTAATGCCTGAATCCTATTTCTTGACCTTCTCCAACCCTTCCAGTTCCTCAATTCCCATGCTGTCAGAGAGTCTGGCAATAGTTTTCAGGTCAAGATCGCCTGTTATTGAAACGATAGAGCTGCCCTCACCGCCGGTTATCATTACAAGCTCGGCTATCCTGCCGCCTATCTCGCGGATCATGAACCTGACCTCCCCGTCATCTTCCTTCACGGTCATCAGCTCCTCATAGCCCGTCCGGTTCAGCTTTGGCAGGAGCTCACCGGCGAAATTTATTCCCGAGACATTCGTAGCGCTGTCAATAGTCAGTACCCGTATGCTCTTAATGCGGGTCACCAGGTTACGGAACTCATCATCCTCACTGTCTATCCTTGCCAGCAGGCTGAACATCTTTGACGAGATAAATACTGAGGTGAAGCCCTCTTTCCCGTTGTACCTGTCGAACACATCGTCAACTGCGCTCTTCTGACAGAATGACTGAAGCGCGAATGCCGCCAGAGCCAGTATAAGTACCACTCTTTTCATCATATAATTTTTAATTGTTTTCCATAACCTGCTGTGAGTCTGTGACGCGGTCAAGGTATCTCAGCCTTGAAAGACTTTCACCTACTGCACTGTTGATCCTTCCCATCTCTTCAAGCGTCGTGGGGGCAATATTCATTGAATTGATTGACCCGAGGGGTTCGGTACCTGACGTCATCTTTTCCGAGACTGACAACAGGATGCTCCTGACCTCGGCCATAGCTATCTCAGGGTCCTTGTAAGTATCCTGCATCTCCATCCTGCCCATGTAGTTAAAAAGCAGGTATGTCCCTGTCAGTACCGCAGCTGCAGCGGCTATGCCCATCGCGTATCTCAGCATGTTGCGGCGGGGTGTCGCGCGGGACGGCAGCGGCCCTCCGGGAAGGGGTGTCATGCGTGTCTGCAGCGGTTCTCCGGGAAGGGGCGCTGTCCCGCTCATCATCTCTGCCTCGCCGCGTGTCACCGCGTCGAGCCTGTCGTAAAAACCCTCTGATGGCTCAGGAACATCCGTACTCATCTCCGCCAGGTAGCCGTATTCGTTCCTGAGTGAGGAAACAACGTCGGGGTCAGCAAGAAATGACTTCAGCTGATCCTCTTCCTCCTCGGAGGTTTTGCCTTCGTAATATTTACCGAGCAGTTCTCTTATCTTCTCCTGTTCCATAGTTGTATCTCCTTTCCATCTCCTCCCTTATCCTTTTCCTGGCTCGTGAGAGCACAGTCCGCAGGGCATTAATACTGGTCTGCATAACCTCTGCCGTCTCCTCGTACGAATATCCCTCCATATCGCGCAGTATGACCGCACTTTTGTAGGGCTCCTTCATGCGGCTCACTATCCGGCCGATCATCAGCACTGCCTCGCGGTCGTCTGAACCGCTGAGAATGCCGGCACCGGTTTCAGACATCATTATTTCATCACTGATCTCCTCGAGGCGTATCCTCCTTTTCCTCCTTATCAGGTCGATGCAGGTGTTTCGTGTAACCGTTGTGCACCAGGCCGCAGGACTGGCGAAGGGCATATGATTATCTCTTCCTTCCCACAGCTTCATCATCACCTCCTGTACCATATCTTCAGCCTCCTCCCTGTTGTTCAGGTACCGGAAGGCGAGGGCATAAAGCCGTCGTCCTTCCGGCAGGATAATCTTCCTGAATTCTTCGGGGGTCATGCGTTTCTGATCTCTTCCCCAAAGTTATCATTTCCCTGATGTCTCAAGCAGCTCAAGGCGGGCAAGTCCCTCCCCATGATTCTCAGAGAGCCGTTCAACATCCTCACGCGTGAGGCGGCCGCTTATCTGGATCACAGCCTCATTCTCGCCGGATGCAACCACCAGGATCTCCCTGATTGCATCACCTGAACTTTTAACCATGATCCTGAGGTCAGTGTCAGGGTCTTTCACCGTCACCAGTTCCTCATAACGCCCGCGCCTGATCACCCCCCTGATCTCTGACAGAAAATCCTCCCTGGCAAAACCTTTATCCTTCTCCCTGCTCACGATCCGGATGGAGGTGATCTTCCTGTCCAGTCCCTCAAGATCGGGATCGTCGTCAAAGTTCCTGAGAAGGCCGAAGAGGTTGCCGTCAATTGTCACGGAAGTATAACCGTCCCGTCCGGAATAATTGTCGAAAAAATCATCGAGTAAATTTCTCTGGCTGAAAAGCGAAACCGCACATGCGGCAATCAAAACTGTTAAAACCATTCTTTTCATGACTGTCCGTTTTTAAGATTATTGAATAGTTATCTGTCATATGACGAACATGCGGTAGAAACATTACAGAATTCTTCGGCTTTTTTAAAACATGTTGATATCTGTCTGAAAGTATTAAATGGAAAGGCATTGTTAAATTGTTATTTTTACCCCCATGAGAGTAACAGAAATTCACTCTTACAGTCAAAATGGTTAAGATATTTAACAAAATGCAATACTCTGTCAAATGAATGCATCTGAGGCAATTGCCAGTATCATCAGGCAGGGAGTTAAACTCCCGGATGAGGTTATACGGCTGGCAGGTTCTTCTCCCAGGGTACTGTTCTTCAACACACCTGGCGAGATATTGAAGGAATCGACCGGTGGAACGGAGGAGCTTTCGTACGAGGTCAAATATGATATCCCTGGCAGGGGAGAGGTCACGGAGGTCACGCTTCACCGTGTTACAAACGGGTTATCGGCTAATTATCCTGAGCCATACATGCGCCGGCGCGATCCTGAAACCATGCTGATAGGTGACGATCAGCCCACCGACAAGGCCAGATTTTCCGATGTTTTCGGTCACGATTTCAGCAGGCTTAGGGAGGAGACCTTTGACTGGCTTGGCGGACAGGAGCTTGGCATTTTTCTGTGCTTTGCTGGTAACTACCCGGTGGGTGCAGGGGGAGTGGTTGTCACCCCGCTGAATGCCTCCTTCTTTGCCTTTGGGCTCTCGCTGCTGCAGAAGATTGTGCCGGCTGATGACCTGCCTGAAGGATTCACGGTGGAGTCGGCAGTTTATGTGGCTCCTCCCTTCCGGCACACCCACTTCCATGGCAGGCAGGCTGTGGTTCACAACAGGCTCAGCGGGCTTCATGAGATGTTTGCTTACAACCTCTATCCGGGTCCGAGCGCCAAGAAGGGCTTCTACAGCGTATTGCTTACCAAGGGAGAGTCGGAGGGGTGGCTGACGACGCACTGCTCAACGGTGCAGGTGGTGAGTCCGTATGATAACGTCACCACCTTCATGCATGAGGGAGCCAGCGGCGGGGGTAAGAGCGAGATGATACAGAACCTGGTACGTGAGCCTAACGGACAGATTCTCATAGGTCAGAATACAATCACCGGAGAGAAGAGGGTTATCTCCATTCCGCTTTTCTGTTCGTTTTTTCCGGCCACCGATGATATGGCTCTCTGTCATCCCTCATATCAGCAGAGCAATGGTAAGCTGACAGTGGCCGATGCCGAGAACGCATGGTTCATCCGCGTTGACGGCATAACAGGGTATGGTGATGACCCCTTCCTGGAAAAGATTACAATCAATCCCGGCGAGCCTCTGCTCTTCCTGAATATTGACACCCGACCAGACGGTACGGCACTCATATGGAATCATACTGAAGATGCACCCGGAAAACGGTGTCCCAACCCCAGGGTGGTTCTGCCGCGTAAGATTGTGCCCGGCATCATCAACAAGCCGGTCACCGTTGACGTCCGCAACTTCGGGGTGAGGATGCCGCCCTGCACTCTTGATAAGCCTACCTACGGGATAGCCGGCTTGTTTCATGTCCTCCCTCCGGCCCTGGCATGGCTCTGGCGTCTGGTCAGTCCGCGTGGTTATGCTAACCCGAGTATCACCGGTGGAGGAGACATGGAGAGTGAGGGGGCAGGATCATACTGGCCTTTCGCCACAGGCAGGAGGGTGAGGCACGCCAATCTCCTGCTGGAACAGATAGTGAATACACCCAGGGTGAGATACACCCTGACCCCCAACCAGCACATAGGAGCGTGGAAGGTAGGGTTCAAGCCCCAGCTGCTTATGCGTGAGTATCTTACTCGCAGAGGAAATGCTAAACTACGGCATGACCAGCTAAGGCCTGCCCGCTGTCCGCTCCTGGGCTATGAGCTGAACTATCTGACCATTGAGGGCTCACCCATACCGACAAGGTTCCTGAAGGTGTACCGCCAGGCAGAGGTGGGCGAAGCGGGATATGATGCCGGGCAGGCAATACTCCGCGACTTTTTCCGCAAGGAGCTGGTCCGCTACCTGGAGCCTGACCTCCTTCCGCTGGGGCGCAAGATAATAAATGCCTGTCTTGACGACTGCACAGTCGAAGATTACGCAAGAATCTTACCGATGGAATATCAGTATTCCTTCCTGGGCATAAATGACCTGGAAGAGGACCGGCGCGGAGGCGTCAGTTCCTGAAATCGGCTACCTGATCTGGATAGGCGTTAGTCTCAAGTTTTCTCTTGACCTCCTTGAAGCACTGGACAGTGTAATTGACATCATCCATTGTATGTACCGCCGTAGGAATGATACGCAGCATGATGACTCCCTTGGGCACCACCGGGTAGATCACCACCGAGCAGAAGATACCGTAGTTCTGCCTGAGGTCCTTGATGATCTGCGTTGTCTGAGGAACACCACCCTGAAGGAAGACCGGGGTGACGGGCGACTGTGTACGTCCGAGATCGAAGCCTGCCTCGCGGAAACCTTTCTGAATGGCATGGGCGATTTTCCACATGTGTTCGCGGAATTCCGGATGTTCCTTCATCATCTCGAGACGCTTGATGGCACCAATTGTCATTGCCATCGGCAGCGACTTGGCATATATCTGTGAGCGGAGGTTAAACCTGAGGTAGCTGACAACATCCTTGTCACCGGCAACGAAGCCGCCGATACCTGCAAAGCTCTTTGCAAACGTGGCGAAATAAACATCAATCTGATCCTGCACCCCGAAGTGTTCACCGGTGCCGGCGCCTGTTTTACCCATGGTGCCGATGCCGTGTGCATCATCCACCAGCAGGCGGAAGTTATATTTTTTCTTGAAGGCGACGATCTTATCGAGAGCGCCCAGGTCGCCGGCCATTCCAAAGACCCCCTCGGTGATGACAAGGATGCCGCCACCGGTTGTTGCTACTATCTTCTGCGCATGCTCAAGCTGCTTCTCGAATCCGACCATATCGTTATGCGGGAAAACAAACCTCTTGGAGAGAACCATCCTGAGGCCGTCCATGATGCATGCATGGGATTCGGAGTCATAGACAATAACGTCGTGCCTTCCGGCCAGACAG
>JBGSLG010000192.1:0-64497 GCA_041740815.1 Bacteroidales bacterium | reverse complement strand
CTAAACAGGTTCGACAGGCAAAATGAACATCTCCCCTCCATCCCTGATAATTTTTATCCTGACCCTGTATATCTCCTCAATCAGTTTTTCGTCAAATATCTCAGTTCCGCCCTCGGCCCTCACCTGACCGTTGTCAAGTATCATGAACTCATTGCAGTATTTGAGGGCGAGGTTGAGGTCATGGATGGCCACCAGCACCGTGATGCCGCTTTCGGAGAGCTCCTTCAGGAGTCGCAGTATCTCATGCTGGTGCCTGAGATCAAGGTTAGCTGTCGGCTCATCGAGGAGCATCACTGACGGCTGTTGTGCCAGCGCCCTTGCAATGAATACCTGCTGACGCTGTCCGCCGCTGAGCTTATTGATATCCTTTAGTGCGATGTCATCGAGTCCGAGTTTAACAAGTATCTCTGCCGTAATCCTGCGGTCATCCTTAGCAGGCGACCATCTGATGTAGGGATTGCGGCCCAGAAGGACGGTGTCGAACACAGTGGATGGAAAGGTATTATACTGTGTCTGGGGCACGTATGCCATGTGCCTCGCCATCTCCCTCGCGCTGTAACTGCCGGTGTGCCGGTCCATCACAGCCGCCTCGCCCGACTGCGGCGTGAGGATACCGTTGATGAGTCTGAGGAGGGTGCTCTTGCCCGATCCGTTGGGACCTAGCAGTGCCGTGAAAGAGCCCTTTGCAAAGCTGTGGGTGATGCCCTTTATCACCGGGAAACCGTTATAGGCAAATTGTACCCCGGAGAGCCTTATCATTTCCATTGTGCTCCTCCCCTCCCCTTTATCAGCAGCAGAATAAACAGCGGGGCCCCGATGACCGACGTCAGTATCCCTACAGGCAATACCATTGGTGCAATCACTGTCCGGGCTACAATATCACATCCTACTATAAATGCAGCGCCGGCAAGGGCAGCCCCCGGGATGAGAAACCGTTCATCACTTCCTATAATTCTCCTGACCATATGCGGGACCACCAGTCCCACAAAGGCAATGATACCGTAGAACGATACCACCGCCGCTGTTGCAAGTGACGCGACTATCATTCCGGTGAGCCTGAGCCTCCCGATGTTGACACCCAGGCTGCGGGCCGTCTCGTCGCCGGCATCAAGTGCATTGTAGTTCCATCTGTTACGATAAAAATATATCATCACCGGGAGCAGGATGATGACCTGCAGTAGCAGCTCGCGCCATCCTCCCTTGCTCAGATCACCGAAGGTCCAGAAGACAATGGCGGCAAGCTGTACATCATCAGCCAGATATTGAATGGCCGCGGTGAGCGCTGTAAAAAGGGAACTGGCAATGATGCCTGTCAGTATCATGTTTTCGGGTGTCGCCCCCTTGTGCTTAGCCACCAGCAGGATCAGGAAGCAGGCGATCAGTGACCAGAAGAAGGCAGAGAGGGTGACAACATAAGGATTTGCTATCAGTACTGCATCACTGCTGCTGCTGTGCATGCTGCCAGCGCCGAAAATAATTACTGCAAAGGCAGCGCCGAAGGCGGCGGCATTGCTTATGCCAAGAGTAAATGGCGACCCGAGAGGGTTGCGAAGCACGCTCTGCATCACCACCCCGCTTACCGACAGGGCAATGCCGCTCACTATACCCGCCAGCACCCTCGGCAACCTGATCTGCATCACTATCCCACGATGAAGCTCATCTCCTCCTGAAGTAAAAAGTGCCGCCAGGTCACTGAGGCTGATGCTGCTTGGCCCGAGTGTCAGTCCCAGCACCCCCAGCAGCAGAGTCACCAGGGCTAACAGCCAGAGGAACCTGCCCTTGCGCTCCGTGAAGCGTGTATACTGCTTCTCCAACTCATGCTCCCTGCTCATTCCCGATTTTCGTTTCTCATCTGGCTGAAGGGTTTATAATAATCGTATACCTGGTCATATATATCAGTACCGTAAAACAGCTTGTAGACCTCCCTGCTCTTCCCGGCAACATCAACATCGCCAAACGTAGAGGGCATCATCACCGAACCCACATACCACACATTGCAAAGCAGATTCTCGAAATTGGTGCTGTTCCAATTGTATGGGAGCACCGTGTAAACCTCTCCTGTACGGAGGGCTGCAAGAGAGGCCTGCATTATCCCTGATGCTATCTCCTCCTCCCATATCTGGCGGCCTGCGGCATCCAGGAAGATGACTTCAGGGTCCCACTCGATCAGCTGTTCGGCTTCAATAAAGAGAACCTCATGGCCTGGTCCGTCACTGTTTTTTCGCGAGCCAGGCATGCCGGCGGCATTGGATACCGACAGCATCATGAAAGGCGGATAATCGGTTTCTGTTGATGTCAGCCCGTGAGCCCCATTGTATGCTACCCCTCCCACATAGGCCGTCCGTGGCGGTTCGGTGGCACGTGAGGCCCTGGATGCACACTCATCAATTGTTGCTTCAATGTATTCCTTTATTATATCAGCTCTCTCTTCAAGGTGAAATATATCACCCAGAAGAGTGAGAGTGCTGAAGAGATCATCGCGCCCTTCTCCCAGGTCGCCATAATTCAGCAAAACTACCGGTTTGCGGGTGACACGCTGCAGCCTGTCCGCCTCCTGTGGTGACATGAATGTGGCAACAATAAGATCAGTGGCGGCAGCAGCCAACAACTCGGTGTCGTAATGGTTGCCCGCACCAATGACCGGGAGACCGCGCAGGTGAGGGTTCGCAAGAAGATAGGGTACATTACGCCTCTGTTCACTTCCTTCTATATGGCTTACCCTGTCAGTTACGCCCATGTAGGCCAGGAGCCTCATGGTACCGGACCTGAGGGCAATAACACTGTTAACGGTGTCAGGTATATTAACTGAACGGCCCGTATAGTCAGTGATAAACCGTCCCTGCTGCCTGTCAGACTTTTCCGATGAACAGGAGACAAGCAGGACCATTTGAAATAACCATATGCATGCAGCAATACTACCCTTCCGTTTTATCATAAATCTCTCTGTTTGTTAAACGCGTCATTGTAAGATACCATGCCACTGCGAAGGTTATAAATATAAGCAAATGTTTATTAACGGCTGTTCCCCACGGCAATTCTATTCCTGACAATGGCGGCATTGTTTCATGCCCTAGTTAAGCCACTGTAACAAAAATGTAACCGGTCGATTTCTTTGAACTTCTTCATAATTGAACTAATTTTGGAGCTGCAAAACTTAACAAATAGTATAAACACTTGATAATTAACAATAGATTGATGAGTTATAAGACTGGGACAGGAGCTGTCACTTCATCTCCAGTCAATAATTTATAATTTTATTTCAGTGGATGTTTATCTGATAATTGTAATTGCCCTCCTGATTCTGGCTGTTTCCGACCTGGTGGTCGGAATCTCCAATGATGCTGCCAACTTTATCAACTCCTCCGTCGGTTCCAAGGCTGCACCGTTAAAGGTGATCCTGATAATTGCCGGACTGGGTGTAATGGTTGGGGCAACTTTTTCAAGCGGTATGATGGAGATTGCCAGGTCGGGAATTTTTCATCCCGGCCAGTTCTATTTTTCTGAGATCATGATCATCTTCCTTGCGGTCATGATAACAGATGTAATCCTCCTCGATACATTCAATTCCTTTGGTTTCCCCACCTCAACAACAGTCTCAATTGTTTTTGAACTGCTTGGTGCAGCTGTGGCAATAACCCTGATTAAAATCTCCAATTCAACCGACAATCTTTCAGACATTGGCAACTATATAAATACGGCCAAAGCTTTGGCTATAATCTTCGGGATCCTCTTCTCAGTTGTTATTGCTTTTGTTTTCGGAACTGTAATACAGTTCATCACCCGCCTCATTTTCTCTTTCAACTACAAGAAGAACATGAAGTATTTCGGCGCACCCTGGGGGGGCATAGCAATATCAGCCATCATTTATTTCATTCTGGTAAAAGGAGCCAAGGGCGCTTCATTTCTAACGCCCGAAGCACTGGAATGGATCAGTAACAATACTCTTAGTCTTCTTCTCTATTCTTTCATAGGACTCACAATTTTCCTTCAGTTGCTGATTTCAATCTTTAAGGTAAACATCCTCAGGATCATCGTCCTGGTCGGCACCTTTTCACTGGCAATGGCATTTGCCGGTAATGACCTGGTAAATTTCATAGGAGTGCCGCTCGCCGGACTGGAATCGTACCGGCATTTCGCCGGAGATCCTTCATTCAGTCCTGACACTTTGCTGATGGGGTCCCTGAGTGAGCCTGTAAAAACCCCTACTATATTCCTTCTCGCAGCCGGGCTTATAATGGTTGCGACTCTCTTTTTATCCAAAAAAGCTAGGACTGTTTCGCAGACTGAGATTAACCTGGCCAGGCAGGGTTCCGGATCCGAGAGATTTTCCTCATCCAGGTTATCCAGGTCGGTTGTCAGGCATTCCGTCGGGTTCTCAAAATTCATCAATCATATTATCCCTGACAGTGTTACTGACTTCATAGAAAAAAGGTTCGACTTTATTTCCTACAAAAAGCAGTTTAAGAACCCGGCAGATGTATCATCCTTTGATCTCCTGAGAGGCTCAGTCAATATGTTCGTGGCATCCAGCCTGATTGCATTCGGGACCTCTCTTAAACTGCCGCTGTCAACTACATATGTGACGTTCATGGTGGCCATGGGTACTTCACTGGCAGACAGGGCATGTGGCAGGGAAAGTGCAGTTTACCGGATAACGGGCGTAGTCACGGTCATCGGCGGATGGTTCTTTACTGCGATTACCGCCTTTACGATGGCATTCCTGATAGCTCTTATAATAAACTGGGGAGGAATTATCGCTGCCCTGGCAGGGTTGGCAATTGCACTTTTTATAATTATCCGGTCAGCTTTCAGACACAGAAAAAAAATAAGCATTATTTCAAAGAAGGATGAGATTGATGAAAAGCTCACGCTGAACGGCCTGAACATCCTTCATAAATGCAACACATCAATCATGGATGTGGTGGTATCAGTCAGGAAACTTTATTTTTCGAGTGTCCTTAACCTGATAAAGGAGGACTTCAGGAAAATGAAAAAGGTAAAGAAGAATGTGGATGACCTTAACCAGAGGACGAAGGAACTGAAATACAATCTTTACCCCACCCTGAGAAAGCTTGAGGAGGAATTTATCGAAACAGGTCCTTTCTATGTTCAGATACTTGACTACCTGAGAGAAATAGCCCATTGCCTCACCTACATTGCCGACCCCATTTATGATCATCTCGACAATAATCATCCCTCAATCATTCCGGAACAGGTAAAGGACCTGCATGAACTCAATGAGTCAGTCAATTCATTTTATGATCATGTTGAGGTCCTTATACGGGAACAGAGCCATAAAAATCTGGACGGGCTTCTTGCCGAGCAGCAGAAAATTCTTGACCTTATTAACAGGATAAAAAAGAAGCAGATCAAGTATATAAAGTCAGAATCTGTAGGTACCAGAAACACCCTTATGTATCTGAATCTTCTCAGCGAAACAAAGAACCTTGTTCTTTATACTGTCAATATGGTAAAATCGCACCGCGATTTCCTGATGAGCGAGGTCCTGAACAATAAATCCTGAAGATCATTTGTAATGAGGCAGTCCTCCATCAAGTAGACTGGCGCACACCCAAAGGCATTATTGGTCATCCATTCTGATCTGATAAATGCCTCGTCCGGGTTAACTTATACTGATAGCATTAATTGGATTATAAAGTGTTCCTAAGCCGTCTATTCTGCCGGCCAGGCCTGATATATAAAATGAGGATCCAATCTCCTCCTCATTTATAATTTATCAATTTTAGAAGCAAGAATGAAGTCGTTCTCTGATAATCCTCCTATGGCATGTGTCCATAGTTCAATTATCACTTTACTGTAGAACACATGCAGAACAGGATGATGACCTTCCTCCTCTGAAAGATCTGCTACCCGGTTCACAAAATCCATGGTATGCTTATAGTCGGTAAATGAAAACTCCCTAAATAGCTTTTTGTTGGTCGTCACACTCCACCCTTCCTGAATTTGTTTTTTATATTCAGCGACCCTATCCTTATCCAGTATCGTTATACCACCTTCACATGGGATACATTTCTTATTGCTTAAGTTCATGATTTTTTTATCGTTTCCAGCTTTCATCCTACCAGTTTGAATCCTTTATGTAAAAAAACTGAGTTTTAACACTTACCCTTATATTTATTAAACAATCTTCATCTCAGGCTTGTTCATAAAATTGGGTAAGAGAAAAATCTTGAAATCTTTTACAGATTTGAGTAAGTTTGGAGAAATGAAACACAAGTTTGTTACCCGCCATCTGAAAGATCCGCAAAATGAAAAATGCATTGAAAATCCAATCCCCAGTTCTGATACTGGCCTTAATACTTATGCCCATCATGGTTGAAGCTCAGGATATAATTCTTCCGGCTCCTGCAAAAAGCGGCGGGAAACCTCTTATGGAGGCTCTCAATGAAAGAGAATCATCCAGGCTATTTTCAGAAACGGAACTAACCCTCCGGCAGCTCTCCGATCTTCTTTGGGCTGCGTGGGGAATCAACCGCGAGACTGACGGGAAAAGAACGGCCCCGTCTTCACATAACTACCAGGAAATGGATGTCTATGTCACACTGAAGACCGGACTGTATTTATATGATGCTCAGAAAAATATCCTGAGACAAATACATAACAGGGATATCCGTGCGCTTACAGGCACACAAGATTTCCCTGCGACGGCGCCCGTAAACCTGGTGTACGTTTCAGACATGTCAAAGAGGGGAATTAAAGAAGGCCAGGAGATAAAGGACTCCGACCTTTTCTCCTCCTGGGCAAATACAGGGTTCATGGCACAGAATGTCTATCTGTACTGTGCCTCCGAAGGTCTGAGTTGCGTAATCAGGGCCATGGTGCCACGTGATAAGCTCGCCCCTGAGATGGGTCTGAGGCCCCTGCAGGCAATTATACTGGCTCAGACCGTGGGATTCCCGCAGGAATGACATCAGAGGAATACTGACTCTTTATACCTTAAGGCACGTCAGAGAGTAAGTCAAATCCTTGCGGATGTCTCTGCCATCGCCTGGATAAAGGCAATCCTTTTATAAAGCGAATGTATAGGTATATTTAAGCATACAGGATCTTACACTGTATTCAGGCAGCGGAGGTGTTTCACGGGTCAGATCAGTATTGCGGCCTTCGTTGAATACAAGATAAAGGTCGTTGCCCTCCTTCGGATTATATCTGATGCGCAAGTTTGAAGAAATGGTACCGTCAGATGTATTATACTGGACAAATCCGTTGAAGGAAAACCTGGTGTTGATCATTATTAAGGCCTTTATGCCCGCAAGATGATTCTTCAGAAACTGTTTCCTGGACGGAAACTCAATGAAATTAAAATTGTATGTGGCTCCGATCTCCAAATACCTGGATATATTCCACGTTGGCTGGGCCGTAACGGAAAATCGTGAACCGTCAAAATAGGAACCTGTCTCAATCAACGTCTTTACATAAAATGCTTTAGAGTCCGGAGAGGTAACATCTATGCTGAATATGACACCCTCTGTCACTGAAGGAGGCACAAACACAGTCCCATCCCCGAAGGCCAGTGTATCCTTAAGGTTTTCTAGGCTATATTCGGATGAAAGTTCCCCGATCCATTTACTCTTGGTCTGAAACTCCCAAGCTGCTTTTGCCTTGAAAGTTAAAAGATCACCCTCATCGGCATAGTAGAAGTATCTGATTTCCATAATCGGGGAATGTCGGAGTAAGATTGAATTCTCGCCAGGCAGCCAGCCATACCTGAGATCGAATCTATACAAGCCGTAATTTTTTAACCTTTCGAACCCCATTTCTGGTTGATAGTCAGTCCCTACATAACTCATCCCGAGAGCGTATCCAAGACCCTTCGTGGTCCGTCTTTCCCAGAGTGAATATAATCTTGCCGGACCTATCATAGAGGCTCCGGTTACATCACTGTCAAAGGACCTTGCCAGTTTCAGGTCAAGGTAATCATCGTTGAAAAGCTTAAAGATTCCGTCTAATCCGGCTACCACATTATAATCACCCTTCATACTCAGCCTGCCGGTTAACATGGTCCCGATGTACGAATTGCTGTTGATCACCTGCCTTCGCAGCCGCAAAGCACCAAAGTTTTCCGAAGGCATAGAAACATGGACTGTTCCATCCGGAAGGGTGTTGGTGTATTTCGCGGTCTGCATATCCAGCAATCCTACGTCCCAATTACCAAGCCTGCCCACAAACCTTACTCCTCCGTAAATTCTTACCGGTCTTCCGTCATCACTTAATCCTAATCTCCTGCTGTAGAACATGTTGTTATTACCTCCAAGGCTGAAATCAAACACGCTTGATCTCTCAAGAAAAAAGAGTCTTTTTTCAGGAAAATAGAGTGAGAACCTCGTGAGATTGATCTGCTGGTCATCAGCCTCTACCTGTGCAAAATCAGTATTGACCGTCAGATCCATGACCAGATTGGAGGTTATACCGTATTTCACGTCAAGGCCTGCTTCGAACTTCGGGTTGTTATCGGGAACGTAGCTACTGGCATCATCATTAAGAACATAGGTGCTGTTGTACCCCGCCAGCAGATATGGGGTCAGGTAGAACGGACTCTGAGGCTGAATGTCATGAAAGATGACTTCATTTGCCTTGGAGGGCTTCAGGACTGAAAACGTGCCCCAGTCAGGAGGGATGGACGGAAATACATCCATTTCATTTTTTTCGGGAATCCATCTCTGGATAATGATTCCCATCTTAACAATTCCATTTTCTTGCTGGAATCTCAGGCTGGAAATGGGTATCCTCATTTCCACCGACCATCCCTGATCATTCCTTGAAGTCTTAACATCCCAGAATGTATTCCAGCTGATATTGTACGGTATCTTATTGGAGTTATTGATCATTGCATCTCTCTGTATACTTGCGTCAATACGCAAGGCGTCAGGGGTGGTCATGAACATGACTCCGTTTTCCTCATCGTTGTATGTATCCAGGATAATGCCGAAGAAATCACCTCCCTGCCCCATGAAATCCCTTTTAAGGCTGGCAGACCTTATCTGTGAAGGATCGTCATACATAAGCCACGCCCCTACATACACATAATTGTTATCATAAGAAATTCGGACATCTGATATTTCTGAGGGTTCCTTGCCAAAAACAGGGGAGTGCATGATCAGTCCCAGGGGAGTGATGGCAGACCAGGCATCCTCAGAAGGTATGCCATCAAAATCAATCTGGCCTGATAGTCTGCTGATCACCAAACCCTTGGTACCGCTTACTTCGTGTTCAGTCTGACAAAAGAGCCTGGTTTCCGCAGGAATGGCAAACAGAAAAAGCAGCAGGACAAAGCGCAAACTTACAAGGCCAACCCCCCATTCAACCTCGGGAAAAAAAACTGCAAACCTTACCCAAGATCCCCTAAACTCACCTTGAATCCGTTTTGCGCTTCGCCTGCTCATCAATCCTATAGTTTAATACAAGTAGATTAAGTATAATTGGTAACAGTTTTAACCGTCAAGTACTTAAATCATTTTTATTTGATATCGATAGAATAAAACTCATAAACTACTTTCCAGGTTAATTCCTGTCCTGGCTCAATCCGGATATCGATATAAGGTTCCGGGCTCAGGACTTTCTGTGAAGCCCAGAATATAAGTTTTAACAGGGGTTTATCCCCGGTAATTCTAACACCGGCTCCTGTCTTCCGGTTTTCAATCCTGAAGTCATAGCTATCTGCACTATTCCCAAAACCCGATAGAGATCCAAGGCTTACTCTTTCTTCTGCCCCCAATTCCCTTTTAAATGCGATTTTATTGTCAATGACATCGGTAATGTTTCCTATTCTCTGCGGATCTGCTTTCAGGTCAAACGGAAAATTAACTTCAAGTCCGGGTCCGGTAAATGTCCCGTCCATAACGAAAAAATTATGGTTATAAACGTTCGTCTGAATGGTTCGCTGCCCAGTGTTCTTAAGAAGGTGAATGATTTCCATTAAAGGTTTCCCGGGGACCAGTCTTATAGTTTTTCTGTATTTATAACTGTAGTCAATATGTTCAATATTATGAGTAAAGGATACCTGTTCCGACCTCTTCTTAATATTCCATCGGCCATAATCCTCAATCGTATAATAATTAAACCTGTCATAGCGCTCTTCCTCTGGTTTATGTAGGACCCCCACTCCTATCTTCACAAAATTGCCTCCGGGATCTGCCTCGGTGTAACCCAGCGGAGCGAACTCCTCGACCGGTCCCATGATTGCATCATGCCAAGTTGGTTCGTAATTATCATACCATTGCCCGAAATATGTATGGCCATTATATACAAGCTCCGGCATGACGCCAGACCAATCGAACCTTGTTCCCCTGTAATAACCCGACTCCTTGTCCGGCAGAAGGAGTTTTGCCTTTATCAGACTATTCTTGATTTCAGCTTTTGGAAATTCATTCTGTGCTTCAGACTGCACTGAAAAAAACAATAGGATGAGAACAATTGGCATACACTTTTTCATCTGGTTAGTTGTTACTGGTGATACCTGACCGGATCTGCTCTTCTGGAGCAGCTAATCAGTTGGCATCAGAGGCCCGGTTTGTAAGACATGCCGGCAAGGCCTTAATAAGCCTCGTACATGCTATCAGTCAATGGCCAGGTCGCTCCCAATCAGTTTCAGGTGATTCTGATATTCTCTGGTTCCGTAAAGTGCATCGCGGAAATTGACCAGTTCGATACTATTCTCCCTGATCCAGTTCTTTAACCTTTCATCACACAGCGCCGCAACATCCTGCACGCGACCAACGACAAACTGCTGGGCCCGGGCCCGGTTGCCCCTCTCACCAAGCCGATAGACATAGTAGTCTACATAGCCGGGATGCCAGGATTGCGTTATAATAACGTCTGCCGGATGTTTTAGTATCCCGGCGCGGTCCTCGATGTAAAACAGCACAGGATCGTATTTTGCTTCCACTTGAGAGACGCTGTCAGTCAATAAATCTATATATGCCGTAGTGCCGGCTGCGTTAATAATCTTGCGGCTTGCCCACTTCTCGTCGGCAACTGTAGCTGGGTTGGGGGTGGCTGAATAGTATTTTGCCCACTCCTCACCAGCCTCCTGGGCAGCCTTGATCCTTTTCACATACTCGTCATTAGTGGGAGGCTGACCTGCAAAACCATATGGAAGACCGTATTCATCGTTTACTTGCCTGACGGCTCTGCCCCATGGTGAGTTACCTCTTCCACCGCTGCCCGTGTCCGGGACCCTGCCGAGTATCTTAATGCACCTGTCGAGTTGCCCACGGAGTTCTCTCACAGCTTCATCAAAGACCACATCCTCAGCCCTGCTGAGGTCAAGCCTGAATCGTCCCGAAAACTGTCCCTCCTTTTCTACAAGAGAAGGAACCTGCTTTGGATCGAGAACCGGTGCTCCCCACATGTGCATATGCCAGCCGACTGAAATCCATGGAAATGCCCTCAGTCTTTCAAGGGCATCTTCTGTCCCCGGCGAATCAAGCATAACATCCGCGGATGTCACTACACCTTTCTCGATGGTCTCGAAAGCCCCGATATTACATACCTTCGAGAAACCGACATCATCCGCCCTGACGACCATCTTCCTGCCGCCAGCTATCGCCCTGTTTGCTTTCGCAGGCTGACTTGCGAATGATGGAATCGTTGCGGCAAGTCCTAGGCCGGCTGCCCCGGCTCCTATTGTTTGAACAAAAGTTCTTCTGTTAGTCTTCATATTGATCTATATCAAGTAGTTTATCTGATTATTTTCAAGAGCCAATTTCCTGACCGAATATTCCTTAAACACTATCAGTCAATGGCCAGATCGCTCCCGATCAGTTTCAGATGGTTCTGATATTCTCTTGTTCCGTATAAGGCATCACGGAAATTGACCAGTTCGATACGATTTTCTTTGATCCAGTTTTTTAGTCTCTGGTCGCACATTGCCGCAACATCTTGTGTACGCCCTACCACAAACTGTTGTGCACGGGCGCGATTGACCCGCTCACCGAGGCGATAGACATAATAATCCACGTACCCTGGATGCCACGCTTTTGTAAAAATCCAGTCTTCAGGATATTCCAGTATACCGTTAGGGTCCTCCGTGTAATACAATACAGGATCATAATTTTTCTCAACAGCTGAAATAGAATCAGTTAATAAATGAATTGTACCATTCGTACCGCCTGGGTTATAAATCTTACGACTTGCCCACTTTTCGTCGCACTTGCCAAGGTTTTTGTCCGGAACTGAATAGTATTTTGCCCACTCTTCACCGGCTTTCTTAGCAGCTTTAATATGTTCAATCCACTTATCACTTATAGGAGCAGCATCGCTTATAAAATTATAGACAAGACCGTATTCATCGCTGATGTGTTTGACGGCTCGGCCCCATGGTGAGGAGCTTCTGTTCCCACCGCCGGTATCAGGCACCCTGCCCAGGATTCTTATGCATCTGTCGAGCTGTGCACGCAACTCGCTTACTGCTTCATCATAGACTACATCTTCCGCCCTGCTAAGGTCCATCCTGAATCTTCCGTCAAATTGTCCGCCCTTTTCCACAAGCGAAGGGACCTGCCTTGGGTCCAGCACAGGCGCTCCCCACATATGCATATGCCATTCGACTGAAATCCATGGCAGGGCCTTCAGCCTTTCGAGGGCATCTTCAGTACCAGGGTCAGCCAGCATTACAGCTGCTACAGTAACTACGCCGTTTTCAATCGCTTCGAAGGAGCCGATATTACACACCTTTGAAAAACCGACATCATCCGCTCTGAATACCATCTTCCTGCCCCCGGTTTTGGTATCCGGAGTATTCCGATTAGTCTGAGTTGCAAATGAAGGAATAGTTGCTGCCAGTCCCATACCGGCTGCACCGACACCCATAGTCTGAATGAAGTTTCTTCTGTTAGTTTTCATTTTGGTTGACAATAGCTTATGTTATATCAGACAAGTATGTCCAATTTGTGAGTTTGAAGAAAGAGGAGAATGTGATACTTTCAGAATCAGATCCCCTCTTTCATCACCCCTCAACCCGATCCAAAGAAGAGTTCAATTAGCCTTGAAAAAAACTAACTTTTCTTCAGATGCAACAGGAATAACCTGAATTTCAGACCCTATTTCCAAGGTTTCGGTTTTGCTTACGTCAAACGCAGGCCATTCCGGAACTCCTTCCCCATTAGGGTCACCATTTATCACGAAATTCACCAGATATGAGGCGGCGGTTTCGGCAACAATACTATCTGTTTGCGTCCATGGGCGATCAAGCTTCTTAAGGTTGTTGAACCAATAGATGACATCGCCTGTATGGAATGCATTGAATTCAGGGTGTTCAGGCCAGGGTATGCCTCTTGAGAAATAGTAGGTATATGCAGGTGTCTTTGCAGTCTTTGCTCTGAAGAGTGCCCAGGCATAAAGGTCAGCCCTGCCCTTATCACGTGCAACCTCAACAGACATAATACCGGCCTCTTCATCTGTTTTTGCCGGATATAGAGAAAGGAACTCATCAGCCCTGTCTCCGTAGTTCTCTTTTGCATATTTAATGAAGTCCTTAACAGTGCTTTTCCCATAATCATCCCTTGAACTGCCTTCATCGGAGACGAGGCCTGCCATTGCAGGAACGTCATTTTGCAGACCTTTTTCAAAAATGACTACCATGCTTTCCGGCAGGACATAACCGT
Organism: Bacteroidales bacterium; assembly: GCA_041740815.1. GTDB lineage: Bacteria > Bacteroidota > Bacteroidia > Bacteroidales > VadinHA17 > SR-FBR-E99. The sequence continues at coordinate 50,872 of JBGSLG010000192.1, read as the reverse complement.
CAATGCTTGCACCGAAGTCAGCTATCAGATCTGTAGCCGGTTTCGCCCTGAGCTCCTCCAGGCTTGATACGCCAAGCACATCGGTGAACCTGACTCCCCTGGCGAGAGCGGTATCGGAAGAAATAAACGTTGAAATTCTCTCCATACTGGCGCCGCTCATCGTAACGGCACCGCTGATTAATCCTTGAGCGAGAGGTGATGCGGTAAGCTGATGAACTGACCGTGAGCCGGCTGATTGCCCGGCGACGGTAATCTTTTCCGGATTTCCGCCAAATGCTGCGATATTGGCACTCAACCACTTCAGAGAGGCTATCTGGTCCATAAAACCATAATTACCAGATGCATTATGTGGCGATTCGGCTGTCAGCCATGGATGGGCCAGAAATCCGAGAGCACCAACCCTGTAGTTTATTGTGACAACGACGATTCCTTTCTTTGCAAGTTCCTCGCCGTCATACACATCAATTGAACCAGAGCCCTCTCTCAATCCTCCTCCATGGATGTAAACCAGAACCGGAAGGTTATCCATGGATGACTTTGCAGGTGTCCAAATATTCAGAAAAAGGCAATCCTCACTCGACTCACCCCGTATCATGTACTCATCCGTCCATGGAAGTCTTCTGTTGTTTACCTGGACACAGTTTGCACAGAATTTGGTGGCATCGCGAACGCCTTCCCATGGTGCAGGAGGCTGTGGCTCACGCCATCTCAGATCGCCCACCGGGGGCGCGGCATAGGGAATTCCTTTAAAACTTACAACAGTTCCTGATTCATTGACAGCTCCCTGTACCTTGCCATATTCTGTATCTATAATGGGGGCTATCAGTTTGCTTTTCTTACCTGTACATGACATCACCAAAGTAATGACTAAAGCAAGACTTATTAATAACTTATAGTTTTTCATATCTCGTCAGTTAAATATTAGATAAACGGATTGAGAAGTCTCCCGATGGCTTTACCACTTTCATGACGTTGTCAGTCAGGAGACTTTTCTCAAATCGGATAGTACACAATTATTGGTTAAATGTTCAGCAAAAAATCAATAACCAAGGTTTTGTGTCATTTTAGGATTAACGTCAAGTTCCTGTTCCGGAATAGCCATCAGCCAGTTCCTCTCCTTGAATCCTGCTTCAGGCACTGAAAAATATGTACCGTCACCTTTTGGTATCTGTTTGCCCTGGTCTTTCAGGACATTCATGGCATCACCCCATCTGATAAGGTCATGGTAGCGGTGTCCTTCAAACATGAGCTCAAGCCTCCGTTCTGTCTTTAAAGCCTGAAACAGGGCATCACCCGTAACTGTGAGCGCCGGCAGCTGTGCTCTTGTTCTTACCTCATTGATAAGCTGAAGGGCTTTTGCATCATCCGGACTTGGTTTCCGGTTGTATGCCTCAGCAGCCATAAGTAAAACATCGGCATAGCGTATAAGCCTTAAATTTGTACCGTAATTGTAATGTTCTTCTGTCGGACCTGTTTCAGATACATATTGCTGATACTTAAGTCTGATGCACGGATCAGAAGAATAGGGCAATGTACCCTGCGGCAATGCAGGAGTTGCATAAAGAGGATTTCTCATATCTCCACCCTTGGCTTTGAGTTCGTCTTCATTAATAATTGTGCTGGAACGTCTTACGACATCTCCGGCATCAACAAAAACCTGGTAACTTTCATATTTGGGCAGGGCGAAGTTGAAACCGTCTTTTATTCCCAGTGTGCCGGTCTCGAACCATCCGGCACCCTTTGGCCCATAGAAGCGCATCCAGCGTGACCTTTCGCCCTGAACCTGACCAATCCTCGGAGGTACGGAAGCGCGGGAATAAGAAGATATTGGCTGCATGATTTCAAAAACAGATTCTATCCCAAGTTCCGAGTCTTTCCTAAGTATCTTTGAAAAATCGGGATAAAGTCCATATTCTTGTGAGTCAATCACTTTTTGGAACTCAGCTGCTGCTTCAGTGTACTTCTTCTGGAACAGGTACACCTTGCCAAGCAGTGACTGGGCTGCACCCTTTGAAAACCTGGGTTTGTCAATCGTACTTTGCTGACTTTTCAAAGGCAAAACCGCGATGGCCTCCTGCAGGTCCATTTCTATCTGGGCCCACACCTCACTCTTGGGAGCACGCGGCTGGGCATACTCACTCGGGGTTAGTGTCTTGGTTACCAGCGGTACATCTCCGAAGTTGACCACCAGGTGAAAATACCAGAAAGCTCTCATAGCTTTTGCTTCAGCCCGCCCGACCTTATTAAAATCGGAGTCATCTTCAACATTCTCAAGGATGACATTTGACCTGTATATACCAAAATATGGCTGACTGAATAGATCATACATAAGAAGGCTGTTCGATCCATACCTGAATTCATTGACCTCCTCCAATCTTGTGGCGTCACCGCGAAGGCTGCCACCACAGTAAACTTCGTCTGACATCATGGTATAGGTCATCATGGGGGTATATTCCACATTTAACCAGACATTCTGGAGGAAATCATAGCATCCCAGAATTCCCTGCAAGACCTCTTCTTCATTCGAATAGAAATCTTCCAGAGTCGTAACACCCTTCTGCTTGGTATCCAGGAAATCCTCCGAGCATGCGAAAAGCATCAGGGATATAATGAGATAAGTCAAAAAACATTTTGTTTTCATATCTGATAGTTTTATAATGAAACAGAAATACCGAACAAGGCCTTTTTCGTAACCGGATACATGCCCTTGTCAAGTCCAAGATTGCTGTTTATTGTACTACCGGCTTCAGGATCCATCCCCGGATAGCTGGTAAATGTGAAATAGTCCTCAAGTGAGATATATACCCGTGTCTGCTTCAACTTAATCTGTTTTAACCAGCTTTCCGGCAGGTTGTATCCAATCTGAAGCTGTTTGATACGCATATAAGATCCGCTGAAGACCATCTGGTCACTCGTCAGCGTCTTCGGGTCAAATCCTGCCTTTGGCCTTGAACCATCAGTATTTTCGGTTGTCCAGCGGTCGTCATACAGAAACTGTGGAATGTTCGAACCCGGGAGGTCATTCCTCATCCATAGGATCATGTTTTCGTTTCCCGCCTGACCCTGCAGTGTTGCCACAACATCGAATCCTTTATATGCAAGGTTTATGTTCGCACCATAAGTAATGCTGGGTATTGCACTCCCTATAAAAGTCTTGTCATTCTCATTGATTATCAAATCATCATTCTGATCGACAAAATTTGGTTGTCCCGTAACAGGATCGATGCCTTTAGTCTGGTATCCTCTGAAATACCATACTGGCAGTCCTTCTTCAAATGCAGTATAAAATGTTGATGCACCACTTGTCTCACCACCACTTATCCTTTGTATGGTGGGATTCAGGTAGGTGACCTCGTTCTGCAGGGTTGCAAAGTTACCACTGATACTGTAAGTGAAATCACCCACAGACTTCCTGAATTCCAGCTCGAACTCAAATCCGCTGTTTGTCACATCACCACCATTTACTGCAGACGCATTGTTCCCTGACTCAAGTGGAGGAGTGTTCGGAGTGATAAGGTCCGTTGTTACCTTTTTGAAATAATCCATAGTAACATTAATCCTGTCATTGAGCATTCTCAGATCAAGTCCGATGTCTGTCTGTACGCTTGTTTCCCAGGTCAGTTCAGGGTTATTCAGCTGGTTAGGTACAGAAGATGTGTACATATTGCCATTGCCTAACTGATACAGCAGGTATGTGGAGTATATCGAGGAGCTGTACATGTAGTTCGTCAGGTTTGAAAGGCTTCCATTTTCTCCCCAGCTGGCTCTGAGTTTACCATAAGAGAGAAAGCTCTTCGGGAAAAAGGATTCCTCAGTAAACACCCATCCAAGAGAAAATGAGGGGAAGACGCCCCACCTGTTTTCCGGCGGTAACAATGAAGTTCCGGCTCCATCTCTTCTGACTGTCGCCTGCAACAGGTACCTGCCCTGGTAATCATACGAAATCCTGCCAAAGTATGACGCTTTCTTATCAAGGTATGGCTGACCTGCCACGGCGCTGTTGTCCTGTGTTGCAAGGAAACTCAACTCTGCATAGTTATCGTCTTCTTTGATCATCGGACCTCCTGAAGCCTGGGTGAACCTTCTGTTTCTTGCTTCCGCTGACATCCCTGCCAGAAAACTGATATTATGTCCGTTGAAATTATTGGTATAGCTGGCAAAATTTTCCCATAGCCAGTAGTAGCTGTCTGTGTTTGTTACCGTTACACTCGTAGCGTCATTGTAGTTATTATATGAATTATAGTAATAAACCGGCTCCCATGACTTTGCATTCCAGCTACCAATTTCGTAGCCCAGTCTGGATGTGTATGAAATATGCTTAATGGGTGTCAGTTCGGCAAACAAACTCCCCTGAAGAATATAACCCAGTGTCTCCTCTCTTCTGTTGGATAGGCCAACATAAGGGTTCATCGGTGTCTTGCTTATGTATTGTGAGTTCCCGTAGATATTGCCGTCTTCGTCCTTTACCAACTTTTTGCCCTGATCAATAAGTAACTGTACATGACCGGGAATAACGCCATCGTAGTAAGCCACAGGAGTAAGCGGATCCATCAATAGTGCAGATGTGATAACGCCTCTGCTTTCATTGTCCTCAGTTATTGAATTTCGCTGGGTGTAGCCAAATGAAACATTGTTCCCGACCTTCAGCCAATCTTTGACCTTGCTGTCTGCATTGATCCTGAATGTGTATCTGCTGTATTTGTCCTTGTCCATTACAACGATACCGTCCTGGGTCAGAGCAGTGGCTGAAAGCAGAAAGTTTGATTTGCCCGTGCCGCTACTGAAAGATAAATGGTGTCTCATGGCATTCGCAGGCTCAAAAATGCCATTGATCCAGTCGTTATCCTCCTTTATGTCAGAGGGATTAATGGTAAACAATCCGGCTTCATTGTAATAGTTTGCATATTCCTCAGAATTCAGCATGTCAGGGGTTTTTCCGACTTTATTGCTTGCATACTGGAAGTCATAATCGACGGAACTGTATCCGGCTTTACCTGACTTGGTAGTAATTATTATGACACCATTACCGCCTTCTGCTCCATAGATGGCAGAGGATGCTGCGTCCTTGAGCACCTCCATATTACTTATGTCCTGCGGGGCGAGGTAACTAATATTATTGGTCTTTACTCCATCAACTATATACAGCGGGTCTGCAGAACCATTCGAGCTGTAACCCCTGATCCTGACCTTAAGTTCACCACCTGGAGAACCTGAAGTAGTGATTACCTGAACACCGGCACTTCTTCCCTGTAAAGCCTGTTCCGGCCGGGAAACAGATGAGTTCTCCATTTCTGCAGCAGTGACACTCGAAATTGCCCCAGTTACAAGGCTCTTCTTTTGGGTTCCGTAGCCAATCACAACTACTTCATCAAGTGACATTTCCTCAAGGACAAGTGAAACATCGATTACCTCTCTTCCGGCTACTTCCATCTCCTGGGATTGATACCCTATGAAAGTGAATACAATTATACCGTTCGGATCAGGTATTGCAAGTTCATAGGCTCCGTTAAGATCACTTATCGTACCAATGGTTGTACCCTTAATTGCAATGTTCACACCCGGCAATAATTCACCGGAGGACGAGTCGGTTATTCTTCCTCTCACTTTCAGTTGCTGACTTAACTGTCTCTCAGGTAGCAGCACAATAAGAGAATTGTCAATTATCTCAGGATATATCTTCTCATCTGCAAAGAGGGCTGCGAGGACTTCAAGCACACTTGCATCCTCGGCGGTGACCGTAACTTTGTTTTCAGGATTGATCAGATCTGATTTATATATGAAGGAAAGATCCGTCTGTCTTTCAATCTCGTTGAGAATTTCCTTGACTGTGGCATTTTTCATATCAATTGTAAGTTTGCTCCCCTGTCCGAAGGTGGCGGCAGATATGGCAAAAACGTTGATCGCTAACAGAAAAAAGCTTATTTTCATAATTAGCAGTAGTTTTAGGATTCGGAATTGATGCGATGGATACTCTGCATCTTGATTTTTTTTCATAGTTTTGTAGGGTTTTAATGTTAGTTCAATTCATACCCCGGTTCATTCAAGACAGGATATGGGTTATTAACATCAGACTGGGACCGGTAATGTTGGCGCATGATCCGGTCCTTTTTCTTTTTGATTATGTCATAGGCATGGAGGTTAGGTTGGTTTAGGGTTTATAAGATTTACATTTTGGCTTTTTTCTCGGATATTCTTATGTAGTTCTCGTTAATAGTGTATTGAATCCCGGTAGTGAGCTGCAAAGCTTTGAGGGCTTGCTCTATTGATACACTTTTTAGAACCCCTGTATACTTTAGGTTTTTTATTCTTTCATTATCGATCAGGATCTGCACATCATATTTCCTCTCAAGCTTCGCAACAATGTTTCCCAATGTTTCATCAGTGAAGATCAGTCTGCCTTCAGCCCATGATATTACAGGCTCAACCTTTATCGGTTCGGATACTATTAGCCTCCTTGGCTCAATCGGTCTGTTGATCTCCCTCTTTACCTCCTCAGTTACCCTGGCATCAGCACTCCTGACAAAAACAGCCTTATGATTTGGTTCCAGGAAGACAGCATCCTTCATAATAGCCTTGTTTGTCTTCGACTCAAAACTGACCAGCCCTTCCACCACGGTTGTCTCGACAATATCCTCGAAGGAGTAGGCCTTCAGGTTAAAGATCGTGCCATGGACCTTAACATCGAGATCCGTGGTATGAACATAAAAGAGTTTGGAACTGTCTTTCGAAACATTGAACAATCCCTCCCCGTCAAGCCAAACCTCCCTTGTATCGCCCCTGAAATCGCTCGGAAACCTGAGCCTGCTTCCCGCATTCAGCCATATTGAGGTTCCGTCTGAAAGAACAACTTTGGATCTTTGTCCCTTGGGCACTATCAATTCATTGTAACCGCTTTCTGCCACATTCCCTGGTGTTGTCGCCCTGCGCCCGGCAAAGTATGCTGCCCCTATTGCAATGATAATCAACCCGGCAGCAGCAATCTTTTTGATTAATGACAGGGAAGCCCTCAAAGGCAGCCTGCTTTTCTTCTCCTGCTGATGCAAATTGATCTCCCTGACAACATTTTCAAAGTCCCTCTCCAACGTACCACCAAGCAGTCCTGACAGTTCTGCACGATTGAGCCATACCTCTTTTATCTGTGAATAGATTTTCCTGTTGCCCTCAGTGGCTTCAATCCATTCATTAATGACCCTGACGGTATCTGCATCCGCTACTCCTTCAATAAACCTGATCAGGGATTCAAAAGTGAATTCCTCAAATAATCTCTTACTCATAATAATCTCTCTCTATAATGTGTGAACAAAAAACAAGGCAGTACCCTTAGTGTGATCCGGGAATTTTATAAAAAAAACTTCAGTGCGATAAGTCCAACGAGAACCATTAAACTGTAAATCGATCCGATCTCCTTCTGTATCAATTTTAATGCTTTTCCAATATGGGCTTCAACGGTCTTAACGGAGATATCGAGCTTTGATGCAATTTCTGAGTGCTTAAGCTGCTCAAACCTGCTAAGTTCAAAAACCTTCCGGCATTGCTCCGGGAGTCCGTCAATGGCCTTTACTATTGCAGCCTGCAACTCTGCATATTCGAGATGATCAGTCAACTCCTGGCTGTTGTCCGGCAGTATATCTGTAAAAATCACCACCTTCTGGTCAGCCTTAACTCGCCTGATTGAATTAAACCTGGCAGCTGAAGCCAGGTAAGACCGGAATGATGAAGTAATTCTTATGTCCTGTCTGTTTTCCCATAGGTGTATAAAAAGGTCCTGGATCACCTCCCTTGAGGTGGTTATATCCCGTGTATACCTCTTTGAAAGAAGGCAAAGCGTGTAAAAGTACTTCCGAAAGAGCACCTCGAATGCCTTCGGATCGTCGTCCTTAACCCTGAGCCATATATGTAAATCTTCCCCTGTCATAACCACAATCATTCGACTATGGATGACGCCAAGATAATATTAAAACCTGAATGCATAGAGTTGTCAGGTTGTAGGGAATGAATTTTAATACAAATGCACGAAACTGTCTCCTATAAATCTGATTCCCGGCTTTTAAGGTTGCCCAGGTAATCAAGCACCCCCGCACAGATCTTCTCTGCCATCAGCTGGCGGAAGACGGGATCTGCGAGCTTCTCCTCGTCTTCGGCATGGGTCATGAAGGCCTGCTCCACCAGCACGGCAGGCATCTGCGATGCCCTGGTCACGGTGTAGTTAAATGAACCCACAACACCAAACTCCGGAAGCCCGGTCTCAAGCAGCCTTTCATAGATGGTCTGTGCCAGAGGAGCCCAGAAGGGATTGTGCCAGTAGGTGCTAGTACCAGCCACAGAGAGATAACCCCTGCCGCCGGCATTGGCATGAATGCTTATCAGCATATCAGCTCCGGATTCAATGGCAATACTCCGCTTCTCTATCAACCCCATATCCCTGTCAGAATCACGAACCTGCAGCACCTCAGCCCCCATCGATGCACACAACTCCCCCAGCCTGAATGAGAGGTCAAGATTGATATCCTTCTCAACCAGTCCTGATAGTCCGATGGCCCCGGTGCCGGACCCGCCATGACCGGCCTCAATGGCAATCTTCAGTCCGGTGAGTGGCTTCTCAGCTGCAAGGTCATATGCAGGCGGGTACTTGATGCGCAGCACGAGGCTCCTGCCAACCGGTCTGATGTCATAACCCCATATGTTTTCCGTCTTCAGGTTCACATAAACCCGAAAGGTCTCAGGTGAGGTCTGCTCCCAGGTGAGCTTGTCAACAACCTCGCAGCCGGTCCTGTGACTGACCCATGTGGCCGCCGACTCAACGCCGAAGAGTGTTACTACAAGTCTTTTACCATCGGGATCAGGGAATACCTCGTAGGGTACCGACTCGAGCCAGGGTATTGAGACGATATCAGCGCCGGCAGCCGGACCGCATGACATGCTTGTCACACTGTATAGAGGCTGAACCGTGCTACCGGAAATTACCTCAACATCATCCTCACTGATGAACCCTGTCTCGGTGTTGCTCAGCCTGATCCTGTAGTTGCGACCGATTTTCCCGCTGGACTTGAGTATCACGCCGGGCACTAGCTCTGATCTCACAGGGCCGCCCAGCCTGGGTGCACCCAGGTTGTATACCAGCCTGGAATACTCGTTTTTCACTCTTAAAAGTGGAAACTCTTCCGGATTTTTCACTGTGACTGTTCTTGCAATGTCAGGCCTGTATGAATCCCTCACCGGCGCGCCTGCTGCCGGCACCAGCCTGACGCTGAGGGTAGTGACAGAGCCATCCTCAAAGCCACGCACAGGCAGTTCGGCCCGGTAGACACTGTAGTCGTCAAAGTCCTCACGGCTGCACTTCAGGGTTCTCTTCCCGGGCCTGATATCCAGCCAGGCCTCCTGCCCCTTCGAAGCGCGAAAGCTGACCTTCACCACCTCGCCGGGAAGCAGCACCACGTCGGCAGCCGGCTCAAACGAACGCCTGTCTATCCAGAGCGGGTATGGCTGCCTGCTCAGGTCCCTCTTCTCATATACAAATTCCATCTCATGCGAGGCTGTCCGGCCATCGGGATAAGTTGCTTCTGCCCTCACCCTGTTGACTCCCTCAGTGAACTTAACCGTACTGAAGAAGATGCCAGTCTTATACTGCTTCACTTCAGTTCCGTTAATACTAACTGTGGCAGGGTACTCGCTCTTGCAGAGAAAATCGAACTGGGACTGGTTTGTTACCGGCTCCGGTGTCCTGCGAAACTCTACCCAGGGCGATTTGCGTTCCACCGTGCCGTCGGGCTTAACTGAATAACTGTAAGGAACGAACCATCCCGCCAGGGGGATGACAAAGCTGCAGGGCGACTTAAGCCCCGGACACGGATCAGGCGACAGTATAAGGGTGTCTTTCTCAGGCATCGCAAAGGTAATTATGCCTTCACTGTCAGTTGTCAGTACCATGGCCCCTTTATTGAGAGAAACCTTCCGACCTGAACTGACAGTGTCAAACAGGGCCGTCAGGTCAAGTTCAACAACCTGCGGTTTCTTATGACTTTCCGCCAGGGCAGGAACCGGGGGTTCTGTAACCGCGGTCTCCTGTGTCTTTCTGGCCGTACTGCATCCAGCCAGCGCAGCCGCTGCCAGTAGCAGTAATATTTTATATCTTCTCATCTGTACAGCAGGTATTTCTGTCTTACTTCCATGAACTCACTAACATCATCCTGGCAGGCTTTCACCACCTCTTCCACGGTGACGCCTGGTTCGTTGAGCTGCCGCATCAACAGCGGCGGCGACCATACCAGTGAATCCGGACTGGTCTTCCTGTATGCGTCAATAATATGGAGTGATGCTTCCACTGACCGGAATGCGGCGGGGTCAGTAAGCATTATCTCAACACCACCGCACATCTCGTTCCATGGCTTATTTCTGCGGGTATTGCCTGTCCCGGCAGAGCGGGGAATGAAGTACACCGGTCTGAACCATGCTCCGCTTATTCCCCTTGAGTTAAGATCATCGGCAGCTTTTTCGGCATTGACCCAGGGTGCTCCGGTAATCAGGAAAGGCTTGGTGATGCCCCTTCCTTCCGACATATTGGTTCTCTCGAAGAGGCACTGTCCCGGATAGACAACCGCTGTCTCCCAGTTGTCAATATTCGGTGATGGCATCACCCACATCATTCCTGTTGCATCCCACATCATGCTGCGCCGCCACCCTTTCATCTTAATGACTGTCAGGTCAGCGCCGTAGCCTTCTGTCTCATTCCACATCGTTGCGAGCTCGCCGTAGGTCATTCCGTGGCGCAGCGGCAGCCGGTGCCTGTATATACTTATTGTGTCATGCATTGGTCCCTCAACCACGCGGCCACCAAGCGGGTTGGGCCTGTCAAGGACGATGAAGGGGATGCCGGATTTGGCGCATGCTTCCATGGCCCACGACATCGAGAACTTGAATGTGTACCATGCCGAGCCCACTCCCTGGATGTCGAACAGCATCACGTCGAGGCTGTCGAGCCACTCCTGTTTCGGAGCCCACGAGTCGCCGTACAGGCTGTAAACCGGTATGCCTGTCACCGGATCAGGTTCACCCTCACCGGATATCCTGCCTTGCAGAGCACCACGCACGCCGTGCTCAGCGCCAAACAGAGCCACCAGATTTACACCTTCTGTGGATGCGAGAATGTCAACCACGCTTCTCATGTCAGCTCCGACAGCCGACGGGTTGGTTATCAGGCCTACCCTCTTGCCCCTGATCAGGTCAAGATGTTCATCAATGAGCACATTTATGCCGGGGGTCACGGCTGGCATCGGTACCGGCGGTCGCTTCATGCCGTCATAGTACTCCGCCAGCACTCCCTCCAACGGAGGCGCGTCGGCAACAGTGAACTCCGTCACCGCCATCTTCTTTATCATACTCTCATTCCCGAAACGGTCCACAGCCGATACACCGATGCTGTCAAGGCGTATGAGCGCCTGCCCGCCGCTTTTAACATTTTCACGCGGTGTGCGTGCAAGGAAAGTACGGTTGGGGATGAAGGCAGGGATTGCATCATCTGTGACACTATTTCCGTGGATGTTCTGGTTCCACTGTGAGCCATACCGGTAATAGACCACCCAGCGGCCCACCTCAGAAGGGTTTGGATGAGTCCATGAGACAAGCAGTCGGCCGTCCTCAGCCTTGGTTGTCACTCCGGGTGCAGCAGGCGCATTTGTATCGAGCCATGGTGAGGGAGGCACCAGGGCCTTTCTCCTGTATGGGCCTTCGGCAATAGCTTTCACCAGCTCAGGTGAGCTTGCCAGCGGGCCGATGCTCCAGTGCACCACTCCCGGGCTCTCCGGAAGAAGACCCCTGGTGATCATGATCTGGTTGACGGTCTCATCGGCAGCCCTTGATACAGGCTGCAGCCCTATGCTGATTCCCGGCCACAGGTGACGTCCCTTCAGGTTCTGTTCCTTCCACCAACCCAGCAGCACCGGGTAGCTCTGGGCTATCTGGTTTACCGGCCAGTAAAGCTGCGGCGAGTAATAGTCGATCCACCCCTTGTTGAGCCACAGCTTTGCATCGGCATAGAGGGTCTCGTGCTGGTTGAATCCGCCTCCGATGGCAGGAGGGTTAAAGGGCTGCCATATGCCGAAGGGGCTGAGTCCGAATTTCACCCATGGCTTCTCAGCCTTGATGCCCTTATAGAGTCTCTCAATAAATACATTGACGGCGTCCCTCCTCCAGTCGGAACGTGATAGCTTGCCGCCGCCGGCCTGGTATGCCTGCCAGCTCTTGTCATCCGGGAAATCCTTGAAATTGTTATAGTCGGGATAGGGATAGAAGTAGTCGTCGAAATGGATTCCGTCAAGGTCGTACCTGCGTACAAGGTCCATCACCACATTGTATGAGTGATCCTGTGTGCCCTTCAGGGCCGGGTCCATCCACCAGTAGTTCTCGACATCGAGTTTCAGGACCAGGTCAGGGCGTGTCCTGACGATGGAAGCATCGGTCACCTCTCCTGCTGCGGGATGATGAGCACGATAGGGATTAAGCCAGGCGTGCAGCTCGATGCCCCTGGCATGTGCCTCATCAATCCAGAACTGCAGAGGATCATAATAAGGATCCGGGGCTTTGCCTGCTTCACCGGTAAGGTAATATGACCATGGCTCGAGGTCGCTCCTGTACATAGCGTCACCGTGAGGTCTCACCTGGAATACAACTGCATTGAAGTTGTTTTTATATAGCAGATCCAGCAGTGCTAAGGCTTCGCTCTTCTGCTCCTCAACGGAGAGACCCGGTTTGCTGGGCCAGTTGATGTTGGCAACGGTGGCCACCCACGCTGCACGAAACTCCCTCTCGGCCCCTGCTGTTCGGCCGGAAGGGTCTCCCGTAACTGCAGTTTTGGAGGTTGAACATCCGGCAAGCATTACCGCCAGCAATGCTGCGATAACCGATAGTGGTGATTTTACTGGCATGATGATTACTATTTATGGTGTCGGTAAATACAAATTTAAATAACCTGATCAGGTGGCACCCGGTCAGGTTCAATAATCTTCAGAAATAGTACAATACATATTATACAAGTGTGACCTCGATACCTTTTTCCCTGATGATCTGGATGATATTTGCAGGGGCATTCCTGTCAGTGATTATATGGTGCACCTTGTTAAGATTGCAGATCTTCCCGAATCCCCGTTTGCCGAACTTGGTTGAGTCAGCCAGAACTATCACCTCCTGCGCAGCGTTCAGCATGTAATGATTGAGGTGAGCCTCGGCTATATTGCTGGTTGTGAGTCCAAGGTCCAGATCGAGCCCGTCTACTCCTATGAAGAGCTTGCTGCACATCATCTCGGTAAGAAGGCTCTCGGCATACGGACCGATGACCGAGGCAGAGCTTTTGCGCAGTGATCCCCCGAGCTGGATAATGTCAATGTTCGGCTTGTAGCTCAATATCAGCGAGACCTTGACCGAGGGAGTGATTACGGTAATAGGATCGGTGATTGTCATCTTCTGGGCAAAGGTCAGGACAGTTGTTCCGGAGGCTATGATAATCCTGTCATTCTTTTGCAGCAACCTGTTAGCGGCTTCCGCAATCCTCGTCTTTTCATTGACCTGGACTTTCTCCTTCTCATCAATATGGCGGTCGATTGTCAGAGGGCTGACGGGGCTTGCGCTGCCGTGGGTACGGATCAGCATCCTCCTTTCCTCAAGTTCTTTCAGATCCTTTCGAATCGTAACTTCCGAAACCTCCAGCCGTTCGCTGAGGTCACGGACCCTCACATAACCATCCTTCTCAAGTTCAGCAAGTATTATCTTATGGCGCTGAGCGATGTTTCTCATGATTCCCTTACCGCAAGCCGGATTTATTGATGACTAACCAAAGATAACAATAATTGTAATTCCTGGCAAGCAATCGGAATCCTTAAAAAAGATAAAAATCTTGCGTTTTGTTACATTTTCTTTCTTTTTTGTTTTGATATCAAAAAAGGTTGTAATATTTTTACTCTGTTTTCTGACAAAAATCATATTTAAGGCTTTACTACATTGGAAAGAGAAGATTTTTTGCGCGGGCTGAAGGACTCAAATCAGAAGTGGGACTTCATTATTATAGGTGGTGGCGCTACCGGACTGGGCATTGCCGTTGATTCCGCATCAAGGGGTTACAGCACGCTACTGCTTGAACAGTCGGATTTTGCCAAGGCCACCTCATCGCGCAGCACAAAACTGGTCCACGGCGGGGTGCGATACCTGCAGAAGGGCGATGTGGCACTGGTGCGCGAGGCGCTGCGTGAGCGAGGCTACCTTCAAAAGAATGCACCGCACCTGGTGAAGAACCAGCGATTCATTATCGGCAACTACAGGTGGTGGGAGAAGCCCTTCTATACAATCGGCCTTACCTTCTACGATCTTCTCTCCGGAGGGATGAGCCTCGGGCGCTCGCTGCCAATGAGCAGGGCCGCCGTGATAAAGTCAATACCCCGCATTGTCCGCGAAAACCTGAGGGGCGGTGTGGTCTACCACGACGGACAGTTTGACGACTCACGGCTGGCTGTCAACCTGATGCAGACAGCCATCGAACAGGGAGCCGCGGTTGTAAACTATGTAAAGGTAACACAGCTGCTCAAGAGCTCAGACGGCCAGATATCGGGCGTCATGGTCAGGGATGAACTCGACGGGGTGAACTTCACGGCGGAAGGAAAATGCATCATCAATGCCACAGGCATCTTCGTCGACAATATAATAAGGATGGATAATCCGTCCGAGAAACCGCTCGTCAGGCCCAGCCAGGGAGTACACCTTGTGGTAGATAAAAGCTTCCTCGGGGGCGACGATGCAATCATGATCCCCAAGACAAGTGACGGCAGGGTAATGTTCGGGGTACCGTGGCACAACCGCGTCATACTGGGAACGACCGACATACCCGTCAAAGAGTTTGTCCTGGAACCCAAAGCACTGGAAGAGGAGGTCGATTTCATACTGGAGACCGCAGGCCGCTTCCTGGAGAAGAAACCGCAGCGCAGTGATGTGCTTTGCGTCTTTGCAGGCCTGAGGCCCCTTGCGGCGCCAAAGAACGGCAGTGACAGTGACAAAACCAAAGAGATCTCACGGAGTCACAAGATGCTTGTCTCCCCCTCAGGCCTGGTAACCATCACAGGTGGCAAATGGACCACCTACAGAAAGATGGCTGAGGATACCGTCAATACTGCTGTCAGGACAAAAAAACTGCCGGTAAAGGAATGCCGTACCGCAAAACTGAAGATACACGGTTACTTCGAGAACCCTGACAGGAACGACAGGATGTATATTTACGGCAGCGACCAGGCAGCGATACTTAAGATGCAGAGCGAGAATCCGTACTACGCCGAGAAGCTTGACCAAACCACTGACTTTACCGTCGGTGAAGTGGTCTGGGCAGTGCGAAGAGAGATGGCAAGAACCGTTGATGATGTTCTTGCACGCAGGGTGCGCGTCCTTTATCTTGATGCGAGAGCATCAATAGCCCTGGCTCCGAGAGTCGCATCCGTCCTCGCATCCGAACTGGGCAGAGACAAGAAATGGGAGCAGGATCAGGTTAAGGAGTACACGGAGATGGCCAGTGCCTATGTGATGGCATGAAGTAGTGGACGAAGGTGACTGAGGTCCGTGAAATGACACAACCATCCAGCCCGTTCGCAGGAAATGAAATGACAATGATCAACAGAAGAGCCAATCAGTAATATCGAATATGGAAACATCACGCAACAATAGCTTCGCAATGCCTGCCGGCACAGTAAGCCTCATTGCTTCGGTCATTAGCGCATTCCTGCTGGCATCATGCAGTCCACGGCAGACGGAGGTTCCTGAGAAAAAGCCAAACATTATTGTAATTCTTGCAGACGACATAGGATATTCAGATATCGGCTCATACGGTTCTGAAATCAAGACACCCAATCTTGACAGGCTGGCCGGTAACGGCATACGCTTCACACACTTCTACAACACCGCGCGGTGCAGTCCCAGCCGTGCCTCACTCCTGACCGGGCTTTACCCCCACCAGGCTGCAATGGGACACCTGGCAACAAGGCCGTTGTGGGATGAAGCCGGTTATCTTGATGATCTTAACCATAACAGCGCCACAATTGCTGAACTGCTGAAAGATGCCGGTTACTCGACCTGGATGGCAGGCAAATGGCACCTGTACGGGATGAATGCATCAAATCTCCCGGACCAGACTACTGTTGACACCAGCAACTGGCCCTTGCAGCGTGGGTTTGAACGTTTTTTCGGGAACCTCAGCGGCTCAGCCAGCTACTGGGATCCCTTTTCACTGTTAAGCAACAATGACTTCATAGCCCCGGGTGAAAACTTCTATTACACTGACGCCATCAGCGACACCGTGGTGAAATATATCAGGGAACGTGATGAGGACAAGCCCTTCTTCTGTTACGTGGCATACTATGCAGCCCACTGGCCCCTTCATGCCCCTGAAGATGAAATAGCCAAATACAGGGGAGTATATGACATTGGCTGGGACTCACTCAGGGTGCTCCGGTTCAACAGGCAGAAAGAGCTGGGTGTGGTGACTGAGAACCACAGGCTCACTCAGAGGCCGGAAACTATAGAGGCCTGGGAAGATGAGCCGATGAAAGAGTGGCAGTCGCGCCGCATGGAGACCTACGCCGCAATGATCGACGTGATGGACCAGGGCATAGGACGGATAATAGCCGCACTGGATGAGAGTGGAGAACTTGATAACACCATTATATTATATATGCAGGATAACGGCGGTTGCGCCGAGCCGGTACTCACCAACAGAATGACAGAGCCGCTGACCGAAGAGCAGAAGGTGCTTAAACCCTATTCATACGACCAGATCCTTACTGTCAGGAAACCTGAATACACCCGTGACGGACGGTTCATCCGGAGCGGCAGGGGTGTCATGGCTGGTCCCGCCGACACATGGGTTGCCTATGGCGAAGACTGGGCCAACGTAAGCAACACACCTTTCAGGCTCTATAAGTCGTGGGTCCATGAAGGAGGAATCACCACCCCCCTTATCGTACACTGGCCGGCCGGCTTACGGCAGAAAGGCGTCATCAACACCCAGACGGGTCACCTCATTGACATCATGCCAACATGCCTCGAGCTTGCAGGAGTGAGTTATCCTGAAGAGTTCAACGGCAACGCGGCAACACCACCTGAGGGAATCAGCCTGCTCCCCGCCTTTGCAGGAAAGAAGCTCGACCGCGAGTTCCTCTTATGGGAACATGAAGGTAACAGGGCCATCAGGATAGACAACTGGAAGCTCGTGTCAAAGGTCGGCGAACAGATGAAATTCAATCCTGAGGATGAGAATGCCTGGGAGTTGTACGACCTGGAACGCGACCCCTCGGAGACCGAAAACCTGGCAGCCAGGTATCCTGACAGGGTGAAGAAGATGGCTGCAAAATGGGAGGAGGAGGCAGTCAGGCTGAAGGTCAAGCCCTGGCCATGGGACAATCACATGGAATAACCGGTGGTAGCAAGATTTAACATTATCTTAATCACTAAAAGAACTGAAGAAAACAAAGAATGATAATATTTGGCCCCGGAATCATGAAAAGCCAATAACCCAACCTGTGACCCTATGATTAACTTTCTGAAACCGCCACCCTACAAAGAGCCCCTTCCGGAAGAGAAGGTTGATGCTGCCTACAAAAAACTCCGCCTGCAGGTCTTCCTCGGCGCATTTCTGGGATATGCAGCCTATTATCTTGTCAGGAAGAACCTCGCCCTTGCCATCCCCGGGATGATACAGCCTCTGGAGAACGGCGGGCTGGGATACACCAAGCTGCAGCTCGGCATCGCCCTGTCTGCCATCTCAATCGCCTACGCCTTCAGCAAGTTCCTCATGGGAGCCCTCTCTGACAGGTCCGATGCAAGGAAGTTTCTGGTGATAGGGCTTGTGCTGTCAGCTTCACTGATGATGTGCGTCGGACTTTTTCCCTTTGCTACCAGCTCGGTAGGCATCATCTTCGCCTTCATGCTTGTAATAGGCTGGCTTGCAGGTATGGGATGGCCTCCATGCGGAAGGGTTATGGTGCACTGGTTCTCGCATAAGGAGAGAAGCTTTAAGATGGGAGTATGGAACACATCGCACACCGTGGGCAGCGGACTGATGGGCAACCTGGCTGCGTGGGGCACACTGCTTATCGGTGGCTTTTTTATTGCTGACATTGGCGGCGGTGTTATGGTTGAACAGAGCTGGAGAGCCGTATTTGTCCTGCCCAGCGCAGTGGCGCTCATCATTGCCCTCTTCTGCTGGTGGGCCCTCAGGGATACTCCTCAGTCGTGCGGACTGCCTTCAATAGACAAATACAGGAATGATATCCCGGCACAGAAAGAGATGAGTTCAGACAAAAAGATCCCTGTTAAGGAACTATTTGTAAAGTATATTTTCAAAAACAGGATTCTCTGGCTGATAGCCCTGGCAAATGTATTTGTCTATCTCATACGATACGGCATCGCCGACTGGGCTCCTACCTATACTGAGGAGGCCGGTCTGCTGACAAGCGAACAGGGTAAGATGGCATTCTCACTGCATAACTATGCGGGCGTCCCCGGTATGATACTGATCGGATGGATCTCATCAAAAGTCTTCAAGGGCAGATGTGCACCGGCAAACGTGATCTTTATGCTTCTTGTGCTGCTGAGCGTCATCCTCTACTGGCAGGCAGCTCCGGTAGCATCCTTTCTCTCAGAGGTATTTTCAACAGATCCTGACTCTACAAGGGTCACCGTGGTCTACTCCGCCCTGATAGCCATCGGCTTCTTTATCTACGGTCCGGTGGCACTCATAGGTGTTCAGGCAATCAACCTGGTGCCGAAAAATGCCGCAGGCACCGCAGCCGGCTTCGTTGGTCTCTTCGGATACCTTATAGGCGATGCCCTGCTCTCAAAGGTGCTCATCGGAGCTGTGGCAGATAATGTAACCCTCGGCTGGAATGCAACCTTCTGGATAATGATCGTAGCAAGCATTCTTGCAGCTGTCTTCTCGGCAACCACATGGAAAAAAGAAAAAGCAACATACCTCGGATAATAACTGAAAAATATGAAGAGACTCATCTCAACAGCACTGTTTCTGATCATTGGCCTCACGGCGACACTTGATGCCCAGACCTACCGTCAGATTTACGGATGGTCTGAAGAGATCAATGACCAGATTGAAGGATTCCTCAACGGAACCATCCCCATGACAGTGCGCAAGGTTGCAGTGTTTGACTGCGACGGCACCACCTTCGGTCAGGTGCCATATTACCTGGCTGATGAAGCCCTCTATCGCTATGCTGATAATGTGCTGAAAGAGAGGAATGACAAGGATGCCAGGGAAAAACTGAAAATCCTCGACCGGATGGTAAAGAATGGCGACAATGTTGGCAAGGCTTATGTTGAGGACCGGGTTCATTTCCTCGCCGGTCTGACACCGGAAGAGATAGAGACCATCGGTTATGACTGCTATCGCGAATCATACCAGGGTAAGTTTTATCCCGAGATGAAGCAGCTGATTGCCAACCTGAAGGAATACGGCTTCGAAGTGTACATACTGACCGCTTCGCCTGAGATACTATACCAGAAGTTTGTTGCAGAAGAGTTCGGCATCTCAAATGTCAACATTGTGGGCGCCAAATGTGTTATCAGGGACGGCGTCACAACGGGTGAGATAATTCCTCCCATCCCGCAGGACGACGGCAAGGCGCATACGATAGAGACATTTATAAAGACAACCCCGCTGATAGTGGGCGGTAACAGCCGTGGCGACATGGATATGATCAATGAGTCAGCCGGCCTGAAGATTGTGGTCAATCCTGATGATGTGACGGTGCGCGGCCCGGAAGACGGCCCTATGGCCGGACAAACGGTTAAATCCTACTGGGAGAAAGAGGGCGCACTGATAGTAAAATGCGATGATGTCAGGGACCCGAAGGTGAAGTTTCACACAGAGGATTGGAAAATAAGACAGAACAGAGCTAACCCCAAATGATACATGATGATGAAGAGAGCAGTTGTTTATACCGCGTTGCTGGCAGCCCTGCTGGCAGGATGCGCGTCAAAGGATGCACCCGCAACGGGAAAAGTGCAGGATTATATGCCTGACAACGCTGTGATAGCCCACCGCGGAACCATCTACTGGGCTCCGGAGCTTACCGAGGCAGCCTTTCGCTGGGCACGGAACACGGGAGCTGACTATATGGAGCTCGACGTGCACAGGTCAAAAGACAGCGTGCTGATCATCATGCACGACAAGACCTTCAAACGCACAACCGACGTGGCAGAGAAGTTCCCCGGAAGAGAAGCTGATCCCATCAGCAGCTTCACCTGGGAAGAGATAATGCAGCTCGATGCCGGCAGCGCCTTTAACAATAAGAATCCTGAACAGGCACGGCTGAGCTTCGCAGGCCTGAACGTGCTGGTATTTGAAGATGTATTCCGCATCGCCGAAGGCAAAAGAATAAAACGTGATGCGAACGGTAACCGTGTGTTCACGAGAGATGAGACGGGCGTCCTGCACTTTGAATATGAAGCTGATCCGTCGGACAACGGCAACAGGCCCGGGATTTATATCGAAGCAAAGATTCCGGATGTCTACCCCGGTTTGGAGGAACAGGTATATGATGAGCTGACAAGGTTCGGGTGGAACCCGCTGGAGGGTGATGAGATAAGTGCTGAAGAGCCCTTTTTTAAGGAGGACAAAGTCAACGTTGGAAACACCAGGGGCAAAATACTTGTCCAGACATTCTCGCGCCCGGGGATGATGAATTTCAAAAGGGTTTTTGGAGAGAAGGTGCTTGCCAGTTTCCTCATCGGCAACCCGAAGACCAACGAGTTCGCCAAAGACGAGGTGACTGATGAGATCATCGCTTTCGCGAAGGAGTGCGGCGCACAGTTCATCGGTACAAACCTGGGTGATGAGAATGACGGCCTCTCCCCTGCTTTCGCAGAGAAGGTTCATGCGGCAGGATTGAAGGCAAACATCTACTCCATCAACACGGTTGAGCAGATGGATAAGTATTTCGGACCGGAGACAGGCAGAAAAGCTGCTCCGCTGGCAGACGGAATGATCACCAACCGCACCGACCTGACAATCAATTTCTACCATGAGCGCAAGGTTCGCAGGCTGGGAACAACAAAGACGCCGCAAGAGATACTTGCAGACCTTGGATATAACCAGTAATAAAACAGAATGCATGCCAGATATCAAAAATATACTGTTCATACTGTTGGCGGCAGTGATTACCGCCTGCTCAGGTTGCAAGGAAGATCCGCCTGCTCCTCCGGATGAGGGACTGCAGATAACGGGCATCTCCATACCGTCAAGCATCAATGTACCTGTAGGTGGTGAGATAATTCTAACAGGCAAGGGATTCGCAGTTAATGACAGGATAGAGTTTGTGCTTACCTCCGATCCCGGAAGAGTCTACAGCAGCACTGTAACGGCCGTCACCGCTCAGAATGCATCGCTCATTCTGCCGGCCGGCATACCGTCAGGCACCTACAGGCTTACGGTCATCAGGGGCACAGAGAGCTTACTGCTGGGCACCCTGACGGTTAACGTAGTTGTCAATACCGGCATACCTGATAAACCGGGAATGACAATCAAAGGGAGAGTCTATTGTGACGGTGAGGGATTGCCAGGTGTGGTGGTCTCTGACGGTGCGGAGGTAACAGTCACCGACAGCGAAGGCATATATTACCTCCCGTCGGCCAAACTGAACAAGTTCGTATTCATCTCCCTGCCAGGCAACTATGAGATTGCTGCCAGCGATAATATCCCGCAGTTCTTCAAACGGCTGGCAGGTGGCACTACCGTAGAGCAACACGATTTTTCGCTTGTAGCGGCAGACAATAGCAAGCATGTGATTCTGCCTATGGCTGACTGGCATCTTGCCAACCGCAATGATGACCTGGCGCAGTTCAGCAACGGGTTCCTGCCCGACGTCAATGCCACAATCAGCTCCTTCGCCGTATCAGGCACCAAAGTTTACGGAATACCTCTTGGCGACATGACATGGGACGCCTACTGGTATGAGAACAACTTCCGCCTTGAGAATTACCTGACAGAAATGAAAAAGATCAACTGTAATATGTTCAATGTGATAGGGAATCACGATAATGATCCTTACGTAGCTGGGGACATCGCTGCAGAACAACCGTTCAGGGATTTGATCGGGCCGACATGGTACTCATTCAATCTCGGCGAAGTTCATTACGTGGTTCTTGACAACGTTGAATACATCAACTCCGGCGGATCACAGGGGACCATCGGTGATCGCAATTACAACGACGTAATAGTATCTTCCCAGACCTCCTGGCTGGCAAAAGACCTGACTGCAATTACCGACAAGAGCAGGCCACTGGTCATACTGATGCATACCACTCTCTACGGAAATCCTTCGCTTGACGGCACCGGTCAGCAGGTAAGCAGTATCGTATTGAATAACGGCAGCACCCTCCTCACCCTTGTGGCCGGATTTGAAGAGGTTCATGTAATTACCGGACACACCCATATTAACTATACCGTTGAGTCGGGAGCAGTTACTGAACACAACACAGCAGCGGTCTCTGCTACCTGGTGGTGGACCGGCAAGACAGGGTATGCCAACAACCATATCTGCAAGGACGGCAGTCCGGGCGGTTACGGTGTCTGGGAGATAAACGGCCGCGACATAAAGTGGTATTACAAGAGCACTGGCTATCCGAAGAACTACCAGTTCAGGACTTATGACCTCAACACCGTGCACATCACGGCAGCTGCCTTCGCCCCTAACTCTACCGACGCGGCGCTGGCTGAATATGCAGGCGTCTATGCCTCACCCAACCCGGTTAATGATGTTCTGATCAATGTCTGGGGATATGGCCCGGGCTGGACCATCGAGGTCAAAGAGGGTAGTACGGTACTGCCCGTGGAACGCGTGACGGCTAAGGACCCGCTGCATATCATCTCCTACGAGGCCAAACGGCTAAACGTGGGCGCCGTGCCAACAAGCTCCTTTGTAACGGGTAACACCTCACACATGTTTAAGGCAAGGGCATCATCAGCGACTTCTACTCTGACGGTAAATGTTACTGACCGTTCCGGTAATGTGTACGCCGAGACAATGACCCGTCCCAAAGTTTTTACATGGTCAATGCAATAACCTAAATATAAATAACTTAAAACCAACTAACCTATGAAATTCAAACCAGCTCTTAAGATTGTTCTTGCCACATTCCTGATGGCACTGGTCATGTTGCCGGTGATGGCTCAGGAGAGGCAGGTGACAGGTAAAGTGTTTGAGCCTGACGGTGTCACCCCGGTGTTCGGTGCTACCGTTGTGCTCCAGGGCACTGCCATGGGTACAAGCACCGACAGTAATGGTGCTTATTCCATCAGGGTGACGGGGACCAACCCTGTCATTGAGGTGCAGTTCCTTGGATATGTGAAGCAGGAGATACCTGTCGGTACCATGAGTGTTATAAACGTTACTCTTCAGGAAGAGGCGATAGAGGTGTCAGCAGTAGTTGTGACGGCTCTTGGCCTTACACGTGAGGAGAAATCGCTAGGATATGCTGTAAGCCGGGTGGGCGGCGAAGAACTGACCCAGGTGGTTGCTACCAACTGGCTCAACGGTATGGCAGGCAAGGTGGCAGGTCTTACATTCAACAGTGCCAGCTCAGGCCCGATAAGCTCAATGCGTGTGACCCTCCGCGGCGACGCCTCACTTAACTACGGCAAAAACGAGGCTCTCTTCATAATTGACGGAGTCCCTGTCAGATCAGGAACAACGGCTACATCATCAAGCAGCAGTTATACCAACTCCGGATCCGACTTCCCCGTTGACTACGGCAACGGTGCCAGTGACATCAACCCCGAGGACATTGAATCGGTGTCTGTGCTTAAGGGTCCGGCCGCAACAGCGCTCTACGGATCGCGGGCAGCCAACGGCGCCATCGTCATAACAACGAAGTCCGGACGCAAATCCAAAGGTATAGGCGTCACCGTCAACTCATCCGTGGTGGTGGAGAAGGCTGGATACTGGCCCGATTTCCAGACTCAATTCGGATCGGGCTCAGACATGGGAATCGAAGAATACAACTTCTGGACACTTGACCCCAGCCTGGTCGGTACAACTGACTATCCCCCGAGAAACATCTCGCGCTATGCATGGGGGGAGGAGTTCAGCGCAGACAAGCTCCGCTACCAGTATGAGGGAAAGAACTGGGAGACCGGCGAAATCGTCAAAACCCCGTTCGTATACAAGGACGACTGGTTCACAGGCATCTTCCAGAATGGCGTGACATACAACAACTCTGTGGCCATCAGCGGCAGCAACGGCGAAGGTCAGAACATACGCTTCTCGGTAACCGATACCCGCAACAAATGGATTCTTCCCAACACCGGGTTCGAGAAACAGGCATACGCATTTTCGTTTGAGACCCCGGTCAATAAATGGATCGAGTTCAAGACGAAGGTGAACTACTACCACACTGACAGTGACAACATGCCGATGGCCGGGTATCACCAGACCACGGTCATGTATGACCTGATGTGGGGCTATAACTCGAATTCAATGAGCGACTGGAGGAACGAGTACTTTGAGGGCAGGTTCACTTCAATCAACCGTAATGCCACAATCTCAGAGGGCGGCAACAGTCTTGTCTTCGCAGGTACCGGCTCATACAACCCCTACAGGGTACTGTACGAGGAGCTCAACTCAACCGACAAGGACAGGGTCTTCGGGACCGTGGGCTTCACAATCAACGTGGCCAAGGGGCTCACCCTTGATCTCAGGACTGGTATGGACTTCAGTAACGAGTTCCGCACCCAGAGGAAACCCAAGATGACCTTCGGATGGGAAAACGGATTCTACCGCGAACAGGGCTTTACCAACTTCGAAGCCAACAGTGACTTCCTTCTGCGGTATCAACGCAACTTCCTTGGTGGAAGGCTTACCACCACCACTGCCTTCGGGGGTAACAACATGAGCTACCACTACAGGAGCACCGGCGTGCAGCTTGATGAGCTTGACATTGACGGCGTTTATCATATTGCAAACGTCCCGACAGGTATCTATCCTGATCCTTCAAGCTACAGGAGCTACAAGATGGTCAACAGCCTCTACGGATTCACCACCCTCGGATGGGATGACACTTTTTACCTTGACATTACGGGCCGCAACGACTGGTCCAGCACACTGGCCAGGGGCAACTGGTCATACTTCTATCCCTCAGTGGCCCTAAGCGTCCTTGTTGACCAGATGTTCGACCTGCGCACCAGCCTGCCGGCAATCTCCCTGGCAAAGCTGCGTCTCTCATGGGCCAACGTGGGTAATGACACCGGCCCCTATTCGCTTGACCAGTACTACTCGGCAGCATCAATCAGCGGAGGTTATACACTTCCGTCAGTCATACCTGACCCGATGATCAAACCCGAGAACGTGGAGAGCTGGGAGCTGGGTCTCGACACCAAGTTCTTCAGGAACCGTCTTGGACTGGATATTGCACTATACAACTCATCAACAACCAACCAGATTATTTCCCTTGATATCGATCCGATAGCCGGAGCGGGAGGTATGAATATCAACGCCGGTGAGATCAACAACAAGGGCATAGAAATATCAATGTATGCAACACCGGTAAAGACAAGCGACTTCAGTTGGGACATCAGCCTTAACTGGGCAAAAAACAAGAACACACTTGTAAGCCTGCATGAGAGGATTGACCCGACACAGCCTATAGAGACCGACATGGGAACGACAATCGGCGGAAGGCTTCATGTCTATTCATACGTCGGGCAGGAGATGCATCAGCTCTACGGTTTCGCTCTCAAGAGAGCGCCGGAGGGTTCATATTACACTGACACCAACGGGAACCAGGTAGACTGCTCCGGGCAGGTGATCCTTGATGCAACCACAGGTCTGCCCTCGGTTGAGTCAACCGCCGACCATTTCCTCGGCAAGGTAAACCCCGACTGGAGGGGCGGTTTCAGCACCTCACTCAGGTACAAAAACCTTTCGTTCAGTGCACTCTTCTCATATCAGATGGGTGGTAACAGGTTCTCGGTGACAAACGGTATTCTCTCCTACCAGGGTAAGCTTGCCAACTCACTTGAGGGACGCTATGACGGTATCGTTGCAGAGGGCGTCAACGTGCTCTCGACAAATGAAGACGGCACAGCTGTCTGCCAGCCAAACAATACAGTTACAAACAGCATCTATACCTACTACCAGGCCAGGGTACTTGACCGCTACAACGGTGAAGCCCATACATTCGAAACATCCTTCCTGAAATTCAAGGAGGCACGTCTCGAGTACGCACTGCCCTCATCGCTCTGCGAGAAGACAAAGGTACTTCAGGGAGCAAGCATCGCTGTGTTTGCGACAAACATCTTCAGCTGGGACAAGTGGCCCCAGTTTGACCCCGAAGGCGGTATGATGACCGGCACCAATGTCTTCAACGGCATAGAGGCAGGCTCATATCCGATGACACGCACATTAGGCATGAACCTGAGACTTACATTCTAATAAATAAACAGGCGACAAATGAAAAAACTGAAAATATTAATCATCTGCGGGCTTGTTCTCGGATCACTCTACTCCTGCACCGGCAACTTCGAGGAGATAAACACAAATCCAAACAGGACCCTCGTGGGTATGATACAGCCCTCGGGCTTGTTCGAACCCATACTCTACAATTCAGCCAACAACTGGCTGAACCGCACACACTACTACAACAATGAGCTTATTCAGTTCACTGCCTTCACGGGCGGTGTCACCCGCAGGGAACATCAGTACTTCCTTGAGGATTCTAGAGACTGGTACGGCTTCTGGAACCACTATGCCACCTACGGCAGGAACATTGACCACATGTATGAACTGTCAATAGAACACGGAGACAGATCGCTTGAGGCCATTGCCCTTACCTTCAAGGTGCTCTTCTATGCAAATATGACCGACATGTTCGGGAGTGTACCATACGAGGAGGCATTTACCGCAAGGAAGCCTGGCGGAACCCTCACTCCTGCGTTCAACACGCAGAAGGAAGTCTACGAATTTTTATTCATCGATCTTGAGAAAGCCAATGACATCTATGCAGAGAACCCGGTATTTCTCAATCCTTCAATGGATGGCATGTACGGGGGCAATATGGAGGCCTGGAGGAAGTTCAACAACTCTCTATATCTCAGATTGCTGAGCAGGGTAAGCGGACGCACTGAAATGAATGTGGGCGTTAAGATGGCTGAAATATTAAATAACACGGCCAAATACCCGGTATTCACATCCAACGCTGACAATGCCACGGTAAAGTTCTCCGGCACCGACCCATACATCAGCAACTTCGGGGTTACAACCGAGAGCGAGTTTACCTCCAGCGGAAGGAAGCTTACCGAACAGCTGATAAAGATGACCGTGCAGAGCGATGTCAACGGCAACCAGGTCTATGTGGACCCGCGCCTGCCAATCATCGGCAAGAAGAACCCGAATGCACAGGTCAACCCTACCAACATCTGGAAGGGAACCGTATCAGGAGTCACGGATATTCTCAGAAGCGAAGTGGACAGGGGTACCTCATGGCTCAATTTCAAGGTATTTTGCAGGAGAGATGCTCCGGCATTCTACATGGATTATGCAGAGATACAGTTCATATTGGCCGAGGCTGCCCTGAAGGGCCAGATCACAGGCGGACAGGCTGCTGCCAAGAGCTACTATGAGGCCGGCCTAAGGGCATCAATGCAGAAATGGTCGGAACAGGGAGCATTCTCTGATCCCGCCATTACAATAACATCAGCCGAGATTGATACCTATCTTGCTTCACCTCTCGGCTCATGGGATCTTGCAGCAAACAAGGAGGAATTCCTCGGCAACCAGAAATACCTCGCTCTCTTCTGGGTGGGTATGGAGGCATACCATGAGTACCGCCGCACCGGATACCCTGTACTGACTATCGGAGAGGGAACTACCTATAATGACAATATCCTTCCGACACGCTTCGGTTACCCGAACATCACCATGCTTACCAACGGGGCGAACGCTTCTGCAGCGCTTCAGGAAATGGGTGGTGAGAATGATATGAAGACACCGGTATGGTGGAGCAAAGAGGCAATCACCGGAGGTAAATAACAAGCAAAAAAGTCAAGTGATGAAAAAAGATAAAACATTGAGATTACGGAACAGGGCGCTGAGGTTCATCCCTCTGTTCCTCCTTACCGCATTCCTTTTCACCTCGTGCGAGGAGAAGATAGTGCCTGAGGATCCCTTCTTCTCCATCGAGGGAAGCCCTACCGGCCTGACAGTTACGAAGGCCGCCAAGACACAGAGTTATGTGGTTCGGTCAAATAAAGCATGGGAGATTATTGAAAAAGAGGAGGCCGGATGGATCAAGGTCTTCCCTGAAAAGGGTGAGGCAGACGGCATCTTCAAGATTATCGTCAGTGCCAATGAGACCTTTGACGCCCGCATAGCCAACTATGCATTCATTGTTGACGGCAAAGAACAGCCCGTTCTCTTTCGTGTTGACCAGGCGGGAAACGTGCCTTACATCACACTGCCTGCCGCAGTGACTATACCTGCCGGTGGCGGAGAGTTCTCCGTCGACGTGGTTTCAAACGTGGCATGGGGTGCTACCCTGAGCGACGATTCATGGCTGCAGGAACAGTCTGTCACTACCCAGAAGATCACTTTCGTGGCAGAAGAGAACACCAGCATTGACCCGCGCGAGGTGACACTGACACTGACGGCGGTTGCCTACCCCACTACCATCGCCACCGTGGTCCTTACTCAGTCGCCGGGAACGGTCGTCCTTGAGGAAAACTTCAGCTGGCTGGCATATGGAAACGCTGTGTTCTACACAACCACAGGTGAAACCCGTTACGACAACTGGACACAGGAGCAGAAGGACAAGGGATGGACTACCACTGTCAATACAACAGCAGGAAGCGGTACCACTCCGCTGCTCTATGCCCGGCAGGGATTCGTGAAGCTTGGGAAGACAGGCTACGGCGGTGACCTCATCTCTCCCGTGCTGAGTAAGATCGTTGGAACAGTAGACCTGCATGTTACCTTCAAGGCAATCCCCTACATGACTGCCACAGGCACAATGGATGACAATATTCTTAAAGTCAGCGTAATAGGACCTGGGACAATTAGCCAGAGCCAGTTCATAATTGATAACTGGCCTGTCTATCCTGCTGATGCGGGGGCTGTCCTCGACTATTGCACCGGCATGTGGAGCGATCCGGTGGCTACCCGTACGTTCACAATCACCGGAGCAACCTCAGCGACCCAGATCATGTTCCTGGGTTATGACTACTACCTGGTTGGGGTTGGTGCCGGCAAAAACCGAATCTTCCTCGATGACATAAAGGTCGAGATAGTTTTATAGAGTTTACAGAGTTAGTTTTTGAGATCAGGGGTGTTCGCCATTTGACGGTGAACACCCCTTTTTTTCTGATGTCGGACTTTTTAGCATAACTTTGGTTTCAGTAACAGGTTCTGAACCAAAATCACTGAAAATGAAACAGGTATTTCCGCCACTGTCTCTGATCTTATTCATTGCGCTGGCATCATCGTGCACGGCCCCCATCCAGTTACAGAAGACTTACCCTCCTGAACAAGTCCTCTCTTCGGAGCTTAAGAAGTTTGCATTCGTGAATTTCTACGATTACCGGATACCCGAATTCATAAAGGACAAGCATGAGGGCGCCTATGCTGCGGCGGTGAACGGTTATGCTGCAGGTCTTGGAGAATTGGTGTTGAAGGATCCGGGGGCCTCATTTCTGATTGCTGATACACTGAGGGACGGGTTCACAGTAATGGGAATGCAGGCGCCTGAATTCGCTGACACCGTAAAGGCAATATGCCGTGAACAGGACGCCGGATTGCTGGTGGCTCTTGACTCAATCAGATTATGGATTGAATCGGAGATCTCCCTTGAGGAGGATGATGAGGGTGATGCAATGCTTACCAAGGACTTCTATCTCTTCTCCAATACTTACATCACGATTTACACTTCAGAAGGAGAGGTTATTGACAGGTGTGCAGGAGAAAAATATACCTATGTTAAATCGAAATATACAATCTTCGGCATGATCGGAGGGCCTACTCTGGCGGGCAGGCATGGCCTGATCAGGTCGCTGTCGGAAGAATCCGCCAGGGACTGCATGGGAAAGTACTATCCTTTCACTGAGAATTTTACCGAACTGCTCTATACCGGTGGTCAGCTTAAGGCGACAAGCAATTCAATACTTGCCGGGCGCCCTGAGGATGCCCTCGAGCCACTCCGGCAACTGGCTGCTGACGCGGGTACGGGGCTTGCCAGAAAAGCCGCTCACAACCTTGGCATCGTTGACCGGATGCTTGAGGAGAGAAAGGTTACCGGGGAGGTCTGGAATGCATTCATGAACAGGGAAAAGTAAAAATCCCCAACAATCCCTGGCAGTCAGCTATTCCGGTTGATGTAAAAGTGATGATTCGGGGACTGCCTGCCTTGTAACACCGGGTCCTTCCCAGCTCATGTTCAGGCTCTGCCGGTAAAGCCGTTGGAAATAGCGGACGGTTATCCGGTGCAATCCTGCCCTGAGCGCAGCCCGGCCTTCGTTTGTAATGCCGTGGTGAAGCTCATCGCCGTCAACTGTCAGCTCATCGTCAATAAAGACCCTGACGCCGTCGTCGGAGCCTGTGTAAAATGAGTATACTCCGTCAGCGGGGATCATGATGTATCCCTCCAGCACCAGTCCGAAGTTTTCTGAAGGGGATCCTGCCGGGATCCTGACCACGGGAACTGTGCCCGTCGTATCGGCCATGCCCTCCATCTCCTCCGATGAATTAAATTCTCCCCTGTACAGGCTGAAGCGCAAACCCTGCTGAAGGTTTGCAGTATCAGTCCTGAGAGCTTCCTTCAGCTCCGATTTCCTGAAAATGCCGGTCATAACTGCACTCTTCCTGCCTCCCGGCATAACCGTGACAGATTTGAGAAGCAGGTCCGTCTGCGGTTCAAGAGTCAGCGGCCCGCTGTAGAGATCTGACGTGGCATCCGGTTCACTGCCGTCTGTGGTGTAATATATTTCCGAGCCCGGGATGCCGTTTGAGAGCTCCACTGACATACTTCCTTCCGTAACAAGGTTTATGGCTTCATATCCTGACGCGTATGGCACCCTATAGTTTATGTTCATTGCGTCATACCTTGCATAATGGGCTGCCATGCGCTGCGTAAAACCATCATAGTCAAGTTTCTCACGCGGAGTCCAGAGTGCCTCTGCCAGGGCAGCAAGCCGCGGGAAGACCATATACTCAACATGCCTCCCGTCACCCATGTACTCCGTCCAGACGTTTGACTGGGCACCAATTATGTGATGCCGTTTGTCCTCTGCAATCTCAGTGGGCATGATATCGATTGAATAGACCTTCTTCATATCAAGCATACCGCCGATTGCCAGGGGCTCATTATATTTCGACTGGTAGTAGTCGAGATATACGAATGAGTGCGGTGTCATTACAACATCATGACCCATGTTGGCTGCCTGGATGCCTCCCTCATGCCCGCGCCACGACATCACGGCTGCGTTCTCGGCTATGCCTCCTTCAAGTATCTCATCCCAGCCGATGATCTTTTTTCCTTTGGTAGCCAGGAAAGATTCCATACGTTTCACGAAGTAACTCTGCAACTTATGCTCATCCTTAAGGTTGTTGTCAGCAATCCTCTTCTGACAAAGAGGGCATGCTTCCCATCTCACCTTTGGACATTCATCGCCGCCGATATGTATGTACTCATACGGGAATAGCTCAGCCACCTCTTCGAGCACCCCTGACAGGAGTTCAAAAGTCTCCTCCCGGCCTGCGCAAAAGACATCTTCAGATACTCCCCACCTGTTGAAGGGCGGCACCGGATCCCCGCCGCATGACAGCTCAGGATAGGCCTGCAGGGCTGCCACGGCATGACCCGGCATCTCTATCTCGGGGAGTACGTTGATATGAAGCCTGCGGGCGTACTCCACCACCTCGCGGACATCCTCCTGAGTATAAAACCCGCCGTACCTTGTGCCGTCATAGACCCATGGTGTCTCGCTGCCGTGACCGATGAGAGTCTCATCCCTCCATGCCCCGACGGAGGTCAGCTCCGGATACTTTTTTATCTCAATCCTCCATCCCTGGTCATCTGTCAGATGCCAGTGAAATGTATTGAGCTTATGCATCGCCATAGCGTCAAGCATCTTAAAGATGAATTCCTTCGGGAAAAAATGCCTGGCTACGTCGAGATGCATTCCGCGCCAGGTATACTGTGGGCTGTCAGTGATAATCACACCGGGTATTGCTATCTCTCCTCCGGTCTCTTTCTGCGAGGGCCACACCAGCTGCATAAGTGTCTGGAAAGCATAAAAGAGTCCGGCGTCATCACCGGCTACAATGGTGATAGCGTCACCTGCCACCGTAAGATTATAGGCCTCGGGAGAGGCAAGCAGGCTGTCATGTATTACCTGTATAATATTGTCAGCTCTTATCTCCTGCAGTTGACTGGTCTGTATCTTTTCATAATGCTTACCAAGGAACCCGTTGAACATCTCCACTAAGGTACCTGTGTCCACAAATGTGGGATCCATGAATATTCCCGTCTCTGCGCTGAGCAGAAACTCCCCCTCCCCTGCCTTCATAGATACAGGCATTGGGATTACCGAAAACGGTTCATAGGCATGATCGCCATTGCCGGTGGTGCATCCGGACAGAGTGAGGACAAACATGGCTGCCAGAGCCGGGAATAACAGTCTCTTTTTCATGATTCAAAGGATTTCAAAACGATCAACCACAACTTCAGTCTCCTTGCCGTTTAATGGAGGCGTGCCGCGGAACAGCCACAGGTTCATCTTCAGTTTTTCATCGCTGTCAGGGGGATTGTCATCACCGTAATAGCGCCAGCGGGCGATTATCTCCGTCTCATTGACCGGGTTAAGCCTGTGGCCATGGTAACTGGCAAAATCAATCCATTTTTTTGTCCAGTCGAAGATATGAGTCGAATAGCTTCCCTCCAGGTTCATCCTGAAGCGTGCCTTGTTCCCTGGTTTGTGCGAGGGCTGAATGGCATACTGGGCCTCCTGGTTGTTGTCGAAGCCCCATCTTGAGAATTCGATATCTATCTCCTCCGTGTCGTTTTTGTAGGTATACAGTCCCCATACCACCTGCCGGTCAAGGCTGTCAGGCCTCGACGAGACATAAAACACATATTTGCCGTACCCTGTATGCCTGGCAAGCTCAACCCTTGAGCAGTTCCATCTGCCGTTGCGGTATGTGATCTTGAGGTGAAGCCTCCCCCGGTCATCAACCCAGACATTCTCCTCCGAGTCAGAGAAATAATTTGGTCCAGGGCCTGCCTTCTGCTCTCCGGTGGTGGATACCACCCACTCATAACCGGAGAAACTGATGACCCGTGCTCCTTCAGGAATGACAAATTCAGGCTTTTTCCCCGAGCATCCGGCAATGACAAGCAATAATAACAAAAGAGATATCTGATTCATATTTATTGTGATTCTGAAGATCAGGTTACAAATCCGTGCTGAAAACTGTTACCCCGGACTTTATTGTCCGTACAACCTTTAATCCGTCACTCCCCTCCCTGATCAGTATCAGGTCAGCCAACCCGCCGTTAGTCAGAACAGCTTCACCCGGCAGGCCTGCCATCCTGTAAGGGATTTGGGCGGCCATATCAAGTGCCTCGGCCAGTGTTGCCAATCCTTTAGAGGCCAGTGTCTCCACGCAGTGTATCAGCGACTTGCCTGATCCGGCCAGCATATCCGGGTTGCCTCTCATATGAAGCTTACCGGCCGGGGTGAGGGTAACCTCCCCTCCTATGTGAGTGTTGTAGTCTCCCGGAGTCATCCCGGTAAGTCCGGTGGCATCGCTCACCAGGATCATCCGGCCCGGTTTCGTCCTCATGAAGACCTTCATCAGCGCGTCAGGGAGATGGAAGCCGTCGGATATCATGGTTGCATACAGTTCGTCTGCGGCGAGCTGTTCCCATATGTAGTTTCTGTGTCTGGGCAGCATCTGGTGAGACCCGTTGCCCAGGTGAGTGGAGAGTGTAGCCCCGGATGCCACGGCTTCCCTTATCTGTTCAGGTGTGGCTGCTGTATGGCCTATTGCAACTGTCACGCCGCTCTCTGATGCCCGCCTGATAAAATCACCAGCACCGGGCCATTCGGGTGAGAGGGTGATGATGCGTATCATGCCTCCGCATGCCTCCTGCCACCGGCAGAAGAGATCCCAGTCTGGGGGCCGCACATGCTGAGCCGGATGTGCTCCCCGGGCGCCAGCCTCAGGTGAGATGAAGGGTCCCTCAAGATGAATGCCTCCCACAGCCGCAGCGGCCTCCGCAAACAACTGACAGGCTTCGGCTATAGCACGCACATAACTGAGGATATTATCACAGCTGTTGGTGATGACGGTCGGGAAAAAGGTAGTTACCCCCTCGCTCCATAGCCTGACAGAGATATCCCTTACTGTTTCCGGAATAAGCGGGTCAGTATTGAGATCAAATCCTGCATAGCCGTTGACCTGAAGGTCAGTCAGCCCGGGAGCAATCAGGTAGTCCGGAGCTTTTTTGTCAGCGGTCTCTTCAATGCTCTTTTCGCCTGCCTCCTCAATGCTTTTTTCGGCGATCTCCTCAATGCTCTTTATAATACCGCCCGCAAGTTCCACCCGTAACGATTTACCGCTCTGGTAACTGCGTCCGTAAATCACTGTATCACCTGTTGCCATTCGCACCTGTTACTTCTATTTCTTAAGTGAACTCATCAGAATATCAACCCGCTCCGGTACCTCTCTCCTGATCAGTAACCCTGCGGCAATATACAATATTAATGATGTAAAGAGCGGAACCCCAACCTCCAGGGCAAGTGAAGCTCCCGGTATAAGTTTAACAATAATGAATGCGCCAATTCCTGAGAGGATGGATATAATGGCTATCCGGCTGTCGCACCTGCGGAAGGCCGGCAACAGGCCCAGGATCATCGGTATTGAAATGGGACCCAGAAGAGCCGCGAACCACGAAACAATGAGTCCGAAAACACCTCCGAAACTCTCGGCATTGATAGCGATAAGTATTGTCAGTACCGTGAAGGAAAATGTTGATATCCTGGCGAAGAGCAATATTTTCTTCCTGGGGTAATCAGCGAAGCCTTTGATGAAACGGGGCAGGATATCACGTGTGATTACCGCTGAGATTGTATTTGCATCCGAAGAGGTCATTGAGAGGGTGTTTGTAAAGAGCGAGGCCATCACGAGGCCTACCAGGCCTGCCGGCAGGAACCTGATGGCGAGCATCCCGTAGGCACGCGTAGGGTCTTCCAGGTCAGGGAGGAACAGTGGAGCGGCGAACATTGGGAAGAAAAGCACTATGGGCCACAACAGGTAAAGGATTGATGAGAGTGTGGCTGCCTTCCTGGCCACCTGGCCCGAAGAGGAGGCGATGAAGCGTGTTGCCAGGTGCCAGGTGCCACCGCTGTAGCTGAAAAAGTCAATGATAACCATAGCAATCAGAAACTGCCAGGTATAGGGATCACTGAAGGCAGCCGAATGCGAATCCGGCAACCTGTCCCACAGCGTCAGGAATCCTGCCGGGCCGTCGCCCAGGTTTATCAGTACGATCACGAACATTGTTATCCCGGCTATAAGCTGCACAATGAACTGTGCAAAGTCGTTCACCACATCAGCCCACAAGCCTCCCAGTGTACTGTATATTAGAGAGACGGATCCGGCGAGAAGGATGCCGGTCAGGAATGAGGTTCCGGCGAAAATATTCAGAAGAATGGCTATGGCAGCCCATTTGGCCCCCACGTCAAATATTTTTATAACGACGCCCGACCAGGCAATGAGCTGTTGGGTATTTAGATTGTACCGGGTAAGGAGGTATTCGGTGGGCGACTGTATGCCGGTAGCAATCCGTAACCGGGCCCAGCGAGGAGCTACGAGGTGCGCACCCAGGAAGGTGGCAGCAGCAACGGCACATGCCCACCATATATAAATGGTCAGTCCGTTGGTGTAGGCTATCCCTGCATAGGCAACAAATACCGCACCGCTGTAGCCTGACACATGGTGGGATACCCCCGAGAGCCACCACGGCAGCTTGCCTCCGGCGGTGAAGAAATCGGCCGAATTGTTAACCCTTCTGTAGGCCCAGAAGCCTACCGAGATGAGCAACAAAAAATAGAGTGCGAGAACTATCCAGTCTATCAGCTGCATGTCTGTGGTTTTATTTGTTCATGTTACGGGTGAGTGACAGCCATGAAGATGCATACCTCCTGCCCATGATCCGTTGCGACCGGGAATCAAAATGCACGTTGTCCTCCTTCGCCTTCAGGCCGAATGATCTAACCAGGGCCATGTCAGGATCCTCCCGGGTAATTTCCAGGAGGATGTCATTCAGAATCATGTATTCCTGCCTGTTCTTCTCAACTCCGGGGAATATGCCAAGCTCACCGGCTATTATCGGGAGATTCTCATTCCCTGTCACCCCCCTGAAGTAATCAAAAAGGAGAGTCATGTCAGCCTTGTAGCGGGGTAGTTTAGCGGCAGTGGCATCGGCTTCACCCTGGTGCCAGATGATGCCTTTCACCGTTCCGTACTCTTTGGCCCGGAGCACCTTATCAGTGAAGTTGCTCTTGAGTTTTACACCATTGAAGAGCGAATCACTGAGCCAGTTGCCGACTGAACTGCCGCCAACGGCACAGGGTATCAGTCCGATATAAATGTCTTCGTCAAGTTCCTCAATCAAAGCCCTGGCAAACGCCAGTCCCGGTCCCAGGCCGGTGAGTGCCGGCTGATAGAGCTGCAGGGGCTCCTTTGCCACCACCCAGCGGTTATCCGGAGTAACCGTAAAGATGCGCGGATGAGGCACCGTGTCGCCCGGCTCAACAACGCCCCGGCCAGCCATATTCGACTGTCCGGCAAGCACAAAGAGCCAGACCTTTTCCCTGGGGGGCATGACATCAACGTACTCCTGGCTCCGGGGAAAAAACCTTGTTCGTTCATCCTGAACCATCGCAGCAGACAATGAGAAGAGCGCTGCCAGCAACAAAAACCGTGTCAGCCTGCCTCGCATATAACTGTGTTCTGATTCCGGTGAGCCTCGCATGTTAAAGTGTCCTGTTTCCGGTGAGCCTCTCATGAAGCAGCATCATCTTCCGGTTCCTTATCAGATTCTGTTCGGCAATCTCCGTATCATACAGATAGCCCTTGTTAAGCCTGGCAAATCTCCTGTCAAGGGTCCTTGATTCTTTGATAAGCTTTTCCAGGTCTGCAACAATGCTCTCCCTTCCATCAATTGTAAAACCGGGTGCATTGAAGCGGGCTTCAGTCTCCTTGAACGCCAGGTAGTGATTCCTGATGTCAAGCATAAGTCTGAGATGCTCAAATTCTTTTGTGTTTTTCACCGACTTAAGGGTATTCATCTTCGCGACAGCTGCAGCAACGGTATCCCGCATGGCGCTGATTGAAGGAGAGGTGGCAGGTTTGCCGTTCACAATGAGTTCAGGTGAGATTGTGAGTGTCTCCCATAAAAGCTCTCCCTCAGCTTCTGTCAGGCCGAAGCGATCAATGGCATACTGAAGCACAAACTTATGAGGATCAATCGGTTCCAGCTGGTTAAGAGCCTGTGCATAAGATGCCAGCAGTATTCTGAAGCCTGAAAGCGGATAGGTGTTGCGTATCTGCTCCATCTCCATCACCTCGAAGTTGACGTCCCACAGAAAGCCATACACTCCCGATGTGGACCATGATGTCATCACCACGCCTGTATATCCTGCCTCACGTGCGTACGGAATGAATTCGCGCTGGTTAATAAAGTGCTTCTCCCAGCATGTGACGTAAGCGTTGTCCGGATGGCTTCTGATAGCCGGCGAACCCCAGAATTCAAATCCCTGCTCCTGTAGGGCAGTTATATCTCCAAAGTAATTTGTCTTCCAGCCGTAATTCCAGTCTATGAAGATGGTCTCATCAGGCATCTCCGCGGCAGCTTCCGGATACTTGAGAAGTATATCAGCCCACATCACCGGCTTCTTTCCAAGGCCTATGATTATGTCGCACATCATCTTCATGTAGTCGACGAAGAGCTTGGATTTGCCTTCGGTAGCAGCCTTGAGGGAGCAGTCGGGACAATGGCCCAGGAGATATGTTTCATCACCGCCGATATGAATGTAATCAGACTGATGCATTGAGGCCATATCGGCAAAGAGGTCTGCAAACAGAAGGCTGTCAGCCTCTTTCTCAAGCGGGCACAGCTGCGAGATATCCTTGCGATCCTCCTTCAGGGCGCTATACCGGTCATGCCTCAAAATATATTCTACATGCCCGAAGCACTGCTGAAGGGGAATGACATCGATTCCCCGCTCCTCACAATAGTCAATGAATGAAGCGATCTCCTCCCGGGAATAGGCAAGATCGTTGGAGATGGTTGCATTGTTAAGGTAGGGGTATGATGCCTCCCACTCCATCACGAGAGTATTTATACCAAATCCGGCCAGTTCATCTGCCAGGGCCATGAGAGCCTCCATGGTCATGACCTGGATACGCAGATCAACATGGAATCCTCTTACTCCGAACTGATTCCCGGTTAGCTGTACGGGTTCCTGAACATCCTGTGCGGCTGTATCGGCATTCCGGCAACCTGCCAGAATAATCAGCACCACCGGAATGATATAGAACACTCTTCTGCCCATTTGCTTTACTGATTTAAACTTAAATCCATTAATCATAACGATTATTTTACCAGGATGACACCTCTGTCTGAGATTGATATCCTGCGCTTATTGCCATCTCCGTCACTTAAGCTGATGACGGTACCATCCCTCTTTTTACTGACTTTCACCTTCGGTATGCCATCTTCTCCTGTTGATGGCACGACAATCAGGTGTGAGTGAATGGTGCCCGTACCTTTAAGAACGAATGAGGCCACCGGGGCCTCCCTGCTGATGCCGCTGATGCTGACCAGGCCGGTGGAGAGCCCTACTTCAGTTATCAGATTTTTATCTGCCGCAAATACTTCCGTAGCTGTCCCCGAATTGACTGTCAATGATTTACGCGACTGGTCAACAGTGACTGATGCAGGAGGAAAGTGAAGCAGTATCTCATACCTGTGCTCTCCTTCAGCCTCAAAGGTATCACTTATGACGGCCACGGAGGCGCTGACAATTGTAATTTTCCTGGTCCAGCGAACGGATGAGTTAGTCAGTTCCTCCGGCGGTGAGACCATTTCCAGAGATGACATTTCAATGCCGGGCTCCCATGAGGTTATCCTGTTAGGTGTCTCTCTCCGCGGCACCCAGAGCAGCTTTGATGATGTGGCGGCCTCAGTAACGCCGTCGATCACAACCGTGTTATGGGCCCTTGTTGTCCGGTACCATGAAACCAGTGCCGGGTCATCATAGTTGCAGCATCCGCTCTCTATTATGAGCGGGGCCCCGGCGTGCCACATCTCGAAGCCCAGCCGGCCGGCATGTGCATGGGCCCCTATAACGGAGGCGGGGTTAGCAAGCAGATACCATCCGCTCTGATCCTTGTCTCTCATCATCGCCACCTGGGTGTCACGAAAATAAACCGATTCTCTCTTTTCAATCAGAGCCATTGAACCAAGGATCTCATTTACCGTATCAATTGTCGGTTGCACCGGCATCTCGTAAGAATCATTAACCTGCGGTACTGTTCCGTCAGGCCGTTCAACCGAAGACAGGAAATGAACCATCTTACGGAGCATCGGGAGCGAGTTGACCGGGGGCTCAAGGCCGTTAGCCGTGCATATCAGGAACGCATCACGGAAAAGATGTGTCTCGAACGGATAGTAACCGAACATCTGCTCCACGTTGCCGCCATCGGCATAAAAAGCTTTTTCAAGGTGATGGTTAAGGATGATCATTGCCTTGCTCCGCAGCTCTGCGGCCTCACCCAGCATAGGGAAGAGAACACCGAGATAGAGCATAGCCAGTGCGCCGTGCGACTGGTGATTGAACTCATTCAGTTTAGCCTCTCCGAACCCGGTTATCAGGATATGGGCATGTTCCTTCAGTGTATCTATGATGAGACTTTTCTCCTCAGAGGTCAGCCCCTTTTCTCCAAGGTAATAACACCATGAAAAATGGATTGAGCGCCATGCCACCTGCATGTCTCTCCAGTTATAGGTAGCGCGGTGTGAGTCAGGCAGGCGCGGGTTATCAGCAATCCATTGCCTTATGATACCCATCATTTCGTCAAGATAGCTGCGGTCACCTGACAGGTGATACAATCTTGCAAACGATGGAAGGATATAGAACCTGTTCAGCCAGACACTCTTTTCTATCTCACTCTTTTCATATTTAGACCAGCCTGTCGGCTCCCCGTAAATATCCCGGATGAGTCCTCCCCTGACGGCAGCAACTATTTTCTCATCCTCCTCTGACTGGATGAGTGTCATCTGAATAAATTTGCCGCCCTGGTCCTTTGGTATATACTCACCTATATTGTATTTGGTTACATACCTCAGGAACGGAAAGACGGGTGAGTCTCCCGATGCCGGGTTGAAGAAGATCCGCTTAAAGGCATCTGCCGGTGCTGCATTAATAAATAGTCCCCCCAGCGCAACACCGGCAGTGCCTGTAACCATGTTTTTTAAGAATCTTCGTCTTCCTCTGCTCATTCTTTAAACATAATAATTTTACACTTCTCCGAAAGAATCCCTGTCGAAATAAAATCTGCAGTCGGGGTGTTTTTGCAGCACCGATGCGGGGCAGGCAGTAGTAACCGGACCGTTCAGGGTATTGTACACGGCCTCTCTCTTGCTTGCTCCGGGAACAACACAGAAGAGGTGCGATGCATTAAAGATGACAGGAATAGTGAGTGTCAGTGCCTTTTTGGGTACCTCATCAAGTGTGGCGAAGCATCCTTCATTGACTTGCTGTATCCGACACGCCCTGTCAAGGCTGACCTTCTTGACAATACTGGTGTCACCGAAATCAGCCACCGGTGGATCATTGAAGGCAATGTGGCCGTTCTCTCCTATCCCCAGGCATATGATGTCAATTGGCGCTTCCGTCAGCAGCGATGAATATCTCCGTGCCTCCTCTTCGGAATCAGCAGTTCCGTTAAGCAGGTGGACTTTCTTCATCCTGACCTTACTGAATAGTCTTCGCGAGAGATAGAGAGAAAAGAGCTGGTCAGCCCTTCCGTTGAGGCCTAAATATTCGTCCATATGAAAGGCTGTCACCCTGCTCCAGTCAATAACCTCTGAGCCTGCCAGGTAATCAAGCATTTCATTCTGTGAAGGAGCGGCTGCAAAGACCATCCTTATCTCATCCTTGACCTTTAGCAACGCTTCTATCCGCTCCTCTACGTCCCTTCCGGCAGCACGTCCCATCTCCATCCTCGTCGTAAAAACGTTGACATTAAGGTGATTATATCTGTTAATCCTCATTGTGATTAATCATTAGTTCTGTCCGGACAGGTGTCCGGACCAAGAGTAAAAAAACACTACAGGTCAAGAAGGATTTTAAAGAATCAGATGGGCTATGCCTTTCAGTACTCCAATCACCACTGCAGAATACCCATCTGATCTTCAACCTAAAAACTAACCTTCTATCTTCTGACCGGCATCAGAGTGACAGGTAGACGATATCTGCCGTCACATGTATCACCCCGTTCGTCGGCTCAATGTTAGATGTAATAATAGTCCAGCTTTTTTTGGTCCCCTGGTTGATCAACCCCTGATAACTGGTATTGTGAGAGAGGAACATCACTGCTCCGCTCTCTGTAGGATATGAGATAGGGTTGTTGCTCAGGAGCAGTTCCGGATCGGTGAATATCACCTTTGCATTCACAACGTGATATTTGAGTACCGTCTCAAGAGTTGCAACAGGGATGGCGCTGATATTCGCGTAGCTGTTGGTCTTCATATATGCCCTGAAAGCGCTGTTTCTTGGAGCTATGAAGGTTCTGACAGTGGTTCCGGAATAGAGGCTCTGAAGCCCGGTAGCGGAGATTGCCTCTTCCATCAGAGAGAGGGAATCGGTTGTCTGAATGAATTCCCAGGCTGTCATATTGACCTTGCCTCCGGGATTACCGTATACGTATTCATAGTCCTCCTGTATCTCGCATGATGCGAACATCACTGCAAGTGTAAGGGGGAGAAGAAGCATCTTTACCAGGTGCAACTTTCGAAAAGTTATAATATTCTTTTTCATTTTTCGTGTCTTTGATGATTCTCAGCAGCAATTAATTATAGAATGAATTCTGCGTCATGTTCGGGTTCTTGTTGAGAGAATTCTGATGTACCGGCCATACAAGGTTACCCTCGGCGCTCAGGCCATTGATCGGGCCCATGGTAGAGATAGCCTTGCCTGTGCGGACCAGGTCGAACCAGCGGTGACCTTCGAAGCAGAGCTCAACCGACCTCTCATGAAGAATTGCTGATTCCAGGTCTCCGTACATTGCTATGGCATCAGCCTCGGTGACGAAGGATGTAAGCCCGGCTCTTGTCCTGATGGTATTGAGAAGGGTAAGTGCCTCTGTCTTGTTTGCCTCTCCTCCGATCTTGTTGAGCGCCTCTGCCCTGAGAAGCATGATGTCAGCAAGTCTGATAAGAACAATATTCTGCTTAGCAGGGGTGGCAATTTCATCACTCACTCCCTGTCCCAGGTATTTCCATATAGCCTTGGGATCGGCAGGGACCATATCGTAAACAAAGGCTTCCCTGAGGTCACCTTCTTCAATTGATTCCTTCCATTTGACGGATGGGGTATAGATGGCATATGAACCTACAGCATAGAGTGTTCTGAGACCGTTAGTTTCTGTGTCATTGTAACCTACTTCGAAGATACTCTCCTTGGAATAGCTGTTTGAGAACATCTTGCCCCAGTCGGCTATCGGAACCAGTGAGTAGAGGGTGTTTGACATGACCAGGCTGGAGGTTGTTACTGTCTCCGTGTACTTGTGCCTCCACATATATACCTGTGTGAGCAGTCCGTTAGCAGATCCCCTGGTGAACATTATCCGGTCATTGTTGCTATTGAATTTTTCAATGCAGTTTGCGGCAGCATATTTCAGATCTGATTCCACCTGGTCAAGAACAATCTCCTTACCGGTCTTTCCGACAAAGATGTCCTGATCACCCGATGTGTAAGGCTCAGTTATGAAAGGCACATCGCCCCATACCCTTACAAGATAGAAATAAGCCAATGCCCTGAGGGCATGAGCCTGACCCAGCAATTGTTTACCCGCGACATCATTTGCGTCAAACACATTTGGAATAAATGCAATTGCATAGTTGGCCCTGCTGATCATTGTATAGAGGGCGGTCCAGTCTGCCGATGAGGCTGTGTTGGTGAGGTTGTTCGAACTGAGAACGAGAGATTCGCCCGACTGTGCGGTCTGGACATTGTCAGCCCTTCCTTCGCCCCAGTAGCAGAAATTAAGTCTGAAGACTGACTGTGCAGCATCATAGATTCCGTAGATTCCAGCCTGTGCATCAGCGGTGGTCTTGTAAAACCCTGAAGCTGAAAAGCTGCTGACGGGATCCTTGTCAAGGATATCGGTACAGGCAGTCACCTGCATCAGTACGATAGCCACTAAAACTGTCCTGATATATTTTAATTTCATATCCGTCTGTATTTAAAATTCCATGTTTACACCAAATATTACCGTACGGCTCTGAGGATATGCGCCCTCATCAACACCGACCTGTAATCCGCTGTAGGAGTTTACCTCCGGGTCATAACCGGTGTAATGGGTGAATGTCATAAGGTTCTGACCGGTGACGTATGCCC
Source organism: Bacteroidales bacterium (assembly GCA_041740815.1). Classification (GTDB taxonomy): domain Bacteria; phylum Bacteroidota; class Bacteroidia; order Bacteroidales; family VadinHA17; genus SR-FBR-E99. The sequence goes on along the minus strand of JBGSLG010000192.1, from coordinate 7,161 downwards.
GGAGCCTGCTTATACCCACCTTGCCGGTAATAGCTGTGGGGAGCGTATAGGAGAATGTGACATTCTTGAGTCTCATGTATGAGCCATCCTCAATCCACCTGTCTGAAACCCTGAGATATTCATTTCTCATCGGGTCATTGCGCACCGGTGCAGGATAGTCGGTAACATCGCCCTGCTCTCTCCATCTGTTGAGAGCATCGGTGGAGACGTTGTTATAGGCAAACACCCAGTTCCTCATGCTGTTGAGGTGGCTGTAGATGTCATTACCGTATGAGAACTGCAGAAAGATATTGAGGCCGAAGTTCTTGTATGAGAAGTCGTTATTGAAACCTCCGGCGAATATCGGCTGGGCATTGCCTATGATCTGCTTGTCGAGGTCATTGATGATATTATCATCATTAACATCATCCCAGATAATGTCACCGCCCTTGAACACCTTACCTGTCTCGGAGCCAAACTTGACACCATTTACGTTGTCTTCATCCCTTGAGTAGACACCCAGGAACTTCCATCCGTAGAATGTGCCTATTGATTCGTCCTCTTTCAGAATGTGATAGGTCCCGTTCTGGATGTATCCGTTTGTAAGAACATCCTCGGGAAGGGAGACGACAGTGTTTTTGTTGAACCCGATGTTGAAGCTGGTGCTCCACTGGAAGTCGCCGTCGAAGTTATGGGTGTTGACAGCAAATTCCATCCCCTTGTTTGATATGTCACCGATATTTCTGGTGATGTATCCGAAGCCTGTTGTTTCGGGTATTGGAACCGCAAAGAGCAGGTCGGTTGTATTCTTGATGTAGAAATCACCTACGAAGCTTACCCTGTTATTAAACATGGACAGGTCAATACCGAGATTATACTGTGTGGTGACCTCCCATTTGAGAGCCTGGTTGGGCATGACTGTCGGAGCTGCTCCCGAGTATGTAAGGTAGTTAGTTCCTATTGAGAACTCACCGCCTGATACATAATTGGGTATTGACTCGTTACCGCCCTGTCCAACGCTTAATCTCAGTTTACCGTCAGTCAGGAATCCCAGGCCGTCGGCAAATGATTCGTCGGAGAACCTCCATGCTGCGGAGGCTGACGGGAAATACCCGAATCTGTTCTCGGCACCGAACCTTGATGATCCGTCAGCCCTGAGGTTGGCTTCAGCGATGTACCTGCCCTTGTAATTGTATGACAGTCGGCCGAAGTAAGAGACCATTGAATGTTCATCGGTACGGTTGACAGCCTGGTTTGAGATGGTGCCTGCCCCGTTGAGTGTTCTGATGTTATCACTGGCAAAATAGAGTCCGTCGAGACCGGTTGTCTCCATCCTCCAGTCCTGCATGCTGAACCCGGCCATTGCAGATATCTCATGTGCATCAGCGAGGGTTGTGGTATAGGTAAGATAGTTCTCATTGGCCCATGTCATATTTGTCCTGGCCCTTACTGAACCCCAGTTGTAACCTGCGCGGTAGTCAACTGTGGTTGGATAGAACTCATCCTCCTTCATTGTTATGTAATCTATGCCGAGGCTTGTTCTGAACATGAGCCCCTCCATAATATCATACTCGAGATACTGGTTCCCTATAATCCTGTTTGACACGTTGAGGTGTGTGCACTCTTCGGCCATGCCAACCGGGTTTCTCTTACCGTTGAAATAATTGATGGGTGATCCGTCAGGATAGGTCAGGGAATATATCGGGGGTCTGACAAGGATCGATTGCACGAGGCTGAGGTTACCGGTGCCGCCGGCATTGATCCTGTTGTTTTTGCCGTTGGTAAAGGATATATTCTGCCCGATAGTCAGTTTGTCAGAGACCTTAAAGTCGGTGTTTAACCTTGATGTGATTCTCTTGTAGTTTGATGCAAGGAAAATACCGTCCTGGTCGAGGTATGATGTACTGAATGCATATCTGGCAGCCTCTGTGCCACCCTGAACGCCCAGTTCCACCTGGTGTTGCCATGCCTTGCGGTACATCACGCTCTGCCAGTCGACATCCCCGCTATTCATCGGGTTCAGTGAGTCAATTGCAGTCCAGTGAGGTTCGGTAGGTGTAGTGGCATTATTATACCTGTCGAGGTTTTTATAAGAGTCGATGATCACCTCGCGCCATTGAGTTGCGTTGAGGACGCCCAGTTTGCGGGTTATCTGGCTTATGCCGCTGAAGTAGTTGAGGCTGACGGTGGCTTTGCCCTCCTTGCCTCTCTTGGTGGTTATGAGGACCACGCCGTTGGCTGCTCTTGATCCGTAGATGGCTGTTGAGGCGGCATCTTTGAGGACCTCAATTGATTCTATATCACCGGGGTTGATGTCTGACAGCGGGTTGAGGCCGTGCATATCATAGCCGTTGAGCGAAGTCATGCTGTTTGATTCAATAGGTACGCCGTCGATGACGTATAGCGGGTCGTTTCCGGAGTTGAGTGACGAGTATCCCCTGACTCTGACGGTAATGCCGTCGCCGGGTGCACCTGAGTTGGATGTCACGAAGACACCCGGAGCGCGTCCCTGCAATGCTGAGAGTACATCCTTGACAGGAGTGTCTTCAATATTTGCAGCACTGATAGAGGAGATTGAACCGGTGAGGTCGCGCTTCTTCTTGAAGCCGTAACCTATGACAACCAGTTCCTCTATCATAGTAACGTCAGCTTGCATTGCCACATCTATGACGGTCCTTGAGCCTACGGCTATCTCCTGCGACGCATATCCGACGGAGGTAAACTGAAGCACGGTGGTATTTGACGGGACATCGACGACATATGATCCGTCGAGGTCCGAAGCCACGCCTGAAGTGGTACCTTTAATAACTATGGTCACTCCGGGGAGCAGTTCACCTGTAGTTGCATCGGTGACCTTCCCCGTGACCCTTTTCTGCTGCAAAGCGAGGGTTGAAGATGCGGCAGCGCTGAATGTCAGCAGAACTGAGAGCATAATCACTAACCCTGACAGCAGAACCGGTTTCTTCAAGCCCATTTCTGGACAGAAGATCACGTTCACTTGCTTTTTTTTCATAATTTTGATTGTTTAGGGTTTAATTTAAATCCTGACACAGACCTGCTCCCGGAAAGCATCCTCAAAGTGCCCGGGAGCGGTTTTGTTGATCGGTTTAAAGTTATCAAGTTAATTTTCAGTACTTTAGTTGATTGAACTGAGCCTTACAGATCAAAATTATGATATTAAAACTCAAAAAGCAAACGTTTGCGTAAATTTTTGCCATATAATATGAAATTTTAACATTTTCCCTCCGCCACCAGGTCAGGCAGACATTATACGAGTCCTAAAATATGATACATATGCTGCTCTACCATTGATATTTAATGACTATTTGTGTTTCTGTGCATATTTTTATTTAAATTCGCAATGTTAATCAAACGTTTGCATTTTTAAATATCAGTAACTTTATACCATGCCCGGCACAAGAGTGACAATCAAGGATCTCGCGAAAAGGATGAACCTTTCCGTCTCCACCATCTCCAGGGCCCTGCACAACAACCCAAGCATAGGTGAAGAGACAACCAGGGAGGTATGGAAGCTTGCCAAGCAGCTCGGGTACCTTCCAAACTCCGTGGCATCAAATCTGCGCCGGAGAAAAACCAATATGATCGGGGTGATCGTGCCCCGCATCGATATCACCTTCCATTCATACGTCATCAGCGGCGTTGAAGAGATAGCCTATAAGATGGGCTATAACGTAACCATATACCAGTCGAAAGATTCCCTTGAAAGGGAGGTAGCAATCACCGGGATCCTGCAGACGAACATGGTGGACGGCATTATAGCCTGCCTCGCCCTGGAAACACAAAACTGCAGTCACTTTACCAGGTTCAACAGTCTCAAGGTCCCACTGGTCTTCTATGACAGGGTGAGCAATGACCTCGAGGCAAGCAAGGTGATCATAGACGACTTCGATGCTGCCTTCCGGGTGACGGAACACCTTATTATTACAGGCTGCAAAAAAATTGCCCATATCGCAGGGTGCCAGACAACATCAATCTTCGCATCAAGGCTCGAAGGATACAAGGCTGCCCTCCTGAGATACAACATCCCCTTCGACCCCAACCTGGTGTGCTGCGCTACGGACCTGAGCTACGAAGAGGGTTCCAGATGCACCAGAAAGCTCCTGAAGCTGACTGAAATACCTGACGGCATCTTCTGTGCAAACGACTATACAGCCATCGGGGCCATCCAGTCAATAAAGAAGAGTAACCTCAGAATACCTGAAGACATTGCCGTTGCAGGATTCAGCAACTATCCCGTCTCCACAATCATCGAACCGGCGCTGACAACCATAGACGACCGCGCATTCGAGATGGGAAAGACAGCTGCACGTATGCTCATACGCCAGATTGAAGACCGCGACGTGAACATAGCTTCCGAAACCGTGGTGATTAAAACCGATCTCATTGTACGTGAATCGACGAAAAGAATGGTTGCCGGGGAAGCACCAAAGACACCGGTAAAGAGGGAAAAGTAAAAATCCCCTCTGAAAACATGCCGGAAAGTACTCCCCTCGACCCTTTAAATCACTATTTAACCTGCATGCAGTTCCATATATTATATTTTTTCATACTTTTAGGCCACTTTTAAAAAGATGCACAGTTAAACGTAAAATGTGTAATTAAAACCGAAACTCATGAAAAAAATCCTTTCAGCATTTTCCGCACTTCTTATCACCGGGTCACTCCTTGCCGGAGGACTGGTAACTAACACCAACCAGAGTGCGCAATACATCAGACTGCTAAGCCGAAACGCCTCCACAGATGTTGATGCTGTCTATTACAATCCCGCAGGCCTTACAAAACTGGCCCCCGGATTTCATTTTGGAATCAATAACCAGACCATCGGACAGGGAAGATCAGTAATGACAACCTATCCCTACCTTCACGGTGCTCCCGACAGAGAATATGTCGGCACCGTCAGCGCACCCTTCTTCCCCAGCATCTACGGGGTATTCAACACCGGTAAGGTGGCAATCTCCGCAGCATTCAATCCTATTGGCGGCGGCGGCGGTGCAACATATGATGAAGGTCTTGCAATGATCGAAATGCCCATAGCCGATCTCGTACCGCTCCTCTCATCTCAGGGTGCGCAGGATTACAGGCTTGAGACCAATTTTGTGGGTTCATCCATATACTACGGTTTCCAGGGTAACGTCTCATACAAGATCAATGACATTATCTCCGTTGCCGTTGGTGCCCGCTATGTCATGGCACGCAACACCTATGAGGGTAAGCTTGAGAACATTGCGCTCAATATGGGCGGCACCTGGATTCCTGCAAGCACAGTCTTCACAGGCGTTGCCACGCAGCTCAGCAGCATCGTGGCCATTCCAGCCACTGTGGCTCCCATCATCACAGGTGGTGGCGGCGGATTCACCCTGGCCCAGCTTGAGGGCGCCAATTACATCACAGCAGCACAAAGAGCTGGCATTGAAGCCGGACTGGCTGCCATCGGCGTCCCGGCTGCAAACATACCGGTAATGACACTCAACCAGATCAGCGGTACCATCACAACAGCTACCCCTACTCTCAACGGCCAGATAGCACAGGCTACAGCCACATCCTCGCTGATGCAGAACCAGAAAGCCGATGTTCTCCAGACAGGTTCAGGCATAACCCCCATCGTAGGCGTTAACCTTACCTTCGCTGACATAGTGAATGTGGGTATTAAATATGAGTTTGCAACCAAACTGAGAGTCATCAACGAGACAACATCCGACTTTACCACCGGCATCAACCCGGAGACAGGCGCACCCATAACAATGTTCCCCGACGGCGCAGAGACAATCAATGACATGCCTGCAATGCTTGCAATAGGAGCAGAGATCAGGCCATCGGAGAAATTCATGTTCACCGGCAGCGTCAACTACTACTTCGACCAGGCAATTGACTATGACGGCAGTGCTGACAAAGACATTGACATGATCGACAAAAATTTCCTGGAGTATGCATTCGGCGTTGAATACGGCTTTACCAAGAGTATCCGCGCAAGCCTTGCTTATGCAGGAACCAGCACCGGTGTCAACCTCAACTACCAGGATGAGCTGAGCTACAGCCTTAACACAAACACTTTCGGCGGTGGCCTCGGATTCAGGATTACCCCGATGATCGACCTTAACATCGGAGGAATTTACACAATCTACCAGGAAGGTGAGAAGAGCTACAGCCGCCCCATGACAGGCTCAGGACTTCTCGTTCCTCTTACCGAGACATTCAACAAGGATACCTGGGTAGTCGCCGTTGGCGTCGACCTTCATTTTTAAACTGACCAACCTATGAAAATCAGGAGGGTGTTCTCAACGACACCCTCTTTTTTTATGCCCCTTCAGAAAGCATCAGAGTATCAGGAACAACAACCTTCTTCCTCTCGCGCCTGTTAAACGGAGTTTTTCCCTGATACCCCGTCCATCATCTTCTTCAGGCATAAGAAAACAATACGGGCAGATCACCCGCAACCCTTTGAAATCATGCCATAAATAATTATCATTGTGCCTGATTTTTAAAACAGATGAAAAACCTAACCGATAGACAGGCCATATGGCTTGTGCTGCTCAGGCTTGCCATAGGGTGGCATTTTCTTTATGAAGGGTTGGTAAAAGTCATTGACAGCGGCTGGTCTGCAAGAGTATACCTGCTGGATTCCCGCGGACCTTTCTCGACTCTGTTTCATTCCATGGCCTCCAATGACCGGATCCTGTCCGTTACTGATTTTCTGAACGAGTGGGGACTGGTACTCATCGGACTGGGCCTGGTACTTGGCATTTTAAGTCGCTGGGCTTCATATGCGGGAATGCTTATGCTGATCTTCTACTACCTGTCCCATCCCCCCTTCCCCGGCATAACATATTCTATGCCTGCAGAGGGAAATTATTTCATTATCGACAAGGTCGCCATTGAGTTTTTCGCCCTGGGTGTCCTCTCACTGTTTCCCACGGAGCACATAGCAGGGCTGGCACGATTTTTCAGACGAAAGGATCAAAACCATGAATGAAGAGAGAAAGAGCAAAGTGTCCGGGGGCAGTAAGATCTCCAGGCGTGATGCATTGAAGGGACTTGCTACCATTCCCGTTGTCGGGGCGGTGGCCTACGGTGCCATAAGTAAATCTCACTATGAGCATAAGATCAACTGCCTGATATCGGAGGAACTGGGATGTCCCCGTCAGAGGCTGATTATACTCTTCC
>JBGSLG010000191.1:0-5239 GCA_041740815.1 Bacteroidales bacterium | reverse complement strand
CACTCTGTCATACTTCCTGCCCGCGGCACGCCCTTTGAATATCAGGGGCAGGATAATCAAGAAAATTATATCATATGGAAAAGGGTAAAATTGGAGTAACAACAGAGAACATCTTTCCAATCATTAAAAAATTCCTCTATTCAGATCACGAGATCTTCCTGAGGGAACTGGTGTCCAACGCCACAGACGCCACACAGAAGATGAAGACACTCGCTTCATCAGGCGATTTCAAGGGCGAACTGGGCGAGATGAAGATCAGCATCAGCTTCGATCCGAAAAAGAAGACTATCACCGTGTCGGACAACGGCATCGGCATGAGCGCAGAGGAGATCGACAAATATCTCAACCAGATCGCATTCTCAAGCGCCAATGAGTTCCTTGACAAGTACAAGGACCAGGCAAACGCAATCATCGGGCAGTTCGGCCTCGGATTCTATTCGTCATTCATGGTCTCCGACAAGGTGGAGGTAAGATCGAAGTCGTACCGCGACGGTGTGCCGGCAGTGAAATGGACCTGCGACGGCAGTCCTGAGTATTCAATAGAAGAGACAGACAAGGCAGAAAGGGGAACCGACGTGATCCTCCATATAGACAAGGATTCAAAAGAGTTCCTCGATGAACAGAGACTGGAAAACCTGCTGAAGAAATACTGCAGCTTCCTTCCCATACCGGTGCATTTTGGCAACGAGAAGGAGTGGAAAGACGGCAAGATGGCAGATACGGGGAAACCGAAGGTGATCAACAACACCCACCCGGCATGGACGGTCAAGCCCTCGGAACTGAAGGATGAGGATTATACGAAATTTTATCATGAACTCTACCCGATGGGTGAGGACCCTCTCTTCCACATCCACCTCAATGTTGATTATCCATTCAAGCTCACCGGGATACTCTATTTTCCGAAGATCCGGAACAACTTCGAGATACAGAAGAACAAGATCCAGCTCTATAGCAACCAGGTGTTCGTGACCGACTCCGTTGAAGGAATCGTGCCCGACTTCCTGACACTGCTTCACGGCGTAATCGACTCGCCTGACATTCCTCTGAACGTATCGAGGAGCTACCTGCAGAGTGATTCCAATGTTAAGAAGATCTCAAGCCACATAACCAAGAAGGTGGCAGACCGCCTGGCTGACATATTCAAGAAGGACAGGGAGAACTTCGAAAAGAAATGGGATGACCTCAAGCTTTTCATCGAATACGGTATGATCACCGAAGAAAAGTTTTATGATAAGGCTTCAAAATTCACCCTTTTCAAAAACACCCATGGTAAATACTTCACCATTGAGGAGTATAACGAGTTTATCAAAGAGAACCAGACCGACAAGGATAAGGCGCTGGTGCACCTCTACACCACAGACCCCGTGGCTCAGCATACATATGTTGCAAGAGCCGTGGAGAAGGGATATGACGTGATCGTACTAGACGGCCAGCTTGATACACACCTGATTAACACCCTCGAGTCGAAAGACCAGGGTTCCAGGTTCGTCAGGGTCGACAGTGATGTGATTGAAAATCTGATTAAGAAGGAGGAGACGCACACCTCCAAACTTTCAAAGACACAGTCTGACGACCTGACGTCGGTCTTCCGCAGCCAGGTATCTGACAGCGACAAGGCCCGGTTCCAGGTGAGGGCAGAGAGCCTCGGCGAGAATGACCTTCCGCTGGTCATCACGCAGAGCGAATTCATGCGCAGGATGAAGGACATGGCACAGTTCGGGGGAGGTTACTCATTCTACGGCGAGATGCCTGACAGCTTCGACCTGGTGCTGAATACCAACCATCCTCTGGTTGTCACACTGGCAGGCGATCTCGACAAGGAGCATGCAGATGAGCTGAAGAAGAACAACTCGGGCATAGAGAAGACAAGGGTTGAGATCGAGTTCATGGAGAAGGAGCATGGCAAGAAGAAACCTGAGGAGATATCGACCTTTGAAAAGGATGACCTGGAGAGGCTCAGGGGTGAGATGAAACAGCTTGAGGAAAAGAGGAAGACTATACTTGCCGGTTTCGGAGGAGAACGCCAGGCTGTCAGACAGCTGGTTGACCTCGCCATGCTGGCAAACAACATGCTCAAGGGAGAGGCACTGAGCAGCTTTGTCAAACGAAGCATCAGCCTGCTCTAAACGCCAAACTGTTTTTTGATAATGCATTAAGGCGCCCGCACAGGGCGTCTTTTTTTATCCCATTATGCGTGCGGTCTCGGACTTGATATAGTTGATGGCTGTCCTGCAGGGCTCCGTATCAAGGTCCATCACCTCCTCGAGAAGCAGACGCGAAAGCTCCTCACCCGCGGCGCCGGGAGGCAGCTTAGAGGCAACGCCGTTTATGATCTTGACAACCGTTCCGCGGGCGTTCTTAACCAGTTCCCAGGCTTCGTTGCTGATGTATATCTGCTGAGAGAGGTTATGCTCATACTCGCTCCTGACATTGGTGATAAGTGCTGAGTGCAGCTGCTGGGCGGTCATGTCAGGCCGGGCAGTCCGCATGATGAGCGATTCGGGAGAGATGCGCTCGAGGAAAAGCACCAGCCGCTCATAAGCCTGCAGCCGGACCGGAGTGACCGTCTTGACCGTCTGCAAAAGGAGATCCTGTCGCCGGCGGTCCTGGTCATCACGAAGCATATTTCTTATCACCAGCCATGCTGTGATCATAACCAGCAGTGCCGGAAGCAGTATTTTAAGTATCTCAAGAAAGGTTTCCATGTCAGAGGTGATTGATTGATGTTACGGCATGCAAATTAATCATTTTTATTCAAGGCTGATTATCCCCGCGGACCTGTTATAAACCCTTTTCTTTTTCACTTTTATAAGTTACATTTGGCCCTTTCACTACCGGAAAACTTAAAAAAAACAAATACAATGGAGCATGTCAGCAGGAGGGTGCAGTCACTCTCGGTATCCCAGACTCTTGCTATGGCGCAGAAGAGCCGTGAACTGAAGGAACAGGGCATTGATGTGATAAGCCTCAGCCTCGGCGAACCTGACTTCAACACTCCTGATGACATCAAGGAGGCAGCGAAGAAGGCAATCGATGACAACTATTCATTCTATCCCCCGGTACCCGGTTACGCCGATCTGAGGCAGGCAATCTCCCGCAAGTTCAAGGAGGAGAACGGTCTCGACTACACTCCGGAACAGATTATTGTGTCGGCAGGAGGGAAGCATACCCTCATCAACATCATGCTCTCGGTGGTGGATCCCGGCGAGGAGGTGATACTGCTGGCCCCGTACTGGGTCAGTTACCTTGATCATATAATCTTTGCCGAGGGCATTCCGGTTATTATACAGACAAACATTGAGGCTGATTTCAAGGTAACCCCTGCACAGCTTGAGGCCGCCCTCACCCCGAAGACACGCCTGCTGATCTTCAACTCGCCCTCAAACCCCACGGGCATGGTCTACACCCATGAGGAGATGGCTGGCCTGGTGAAGGTGCTCGAGAAATTCCCACAGGTAATCATTGTCTCCGATGAGATCTATGAACATATTACCTTCTCGGGCAAGCACATCAGCCTGGCAACATTCAGTTCCATCACCGACAGGGTTGTTACAGTCAACGGGGTCTCAAAAGGTTATGCCATGACAGGCTGGAGGATTGGCTATATGGGAGCGCCGCTATGGCTGTCCAAGGCGTGCAACAAGCTCCAGGGCCAGTTCACCTCAGGGGTCAGCTCAATTGCCCAGAGGGCTGCACTGGCTGCAGTGACTTCAAAAAGCGACTCCAAAGAGAGGATGCGCGAGGCATTTCTTCGCCGCAGGGACCTTATATGCAGGCTGCTTGGAGAGATTCCCGGGCTGAAGGTCAGGGTTCCGCAGGGCGCGTTCTATGTAATGCCTGACATCAGCTCATTCATAGGAAAGAGCTACAACGGCCAGGTGATCAAGGATGCAGATGATCTTACCTTCTTCCTTCTTGCAGAAGCAAGGGTGGCAATGGTGAGCGGAAGTGCCTTCGGTTCCGCCAACTGCATCAGGATCTCCTACGCTACTTCAGACGACCGGATTACAGAGGCTGTGCGCCGTATAAAGGAGGCACTGGCAAAACTCGCCTAATAGCGGTTGGAGGTGATGACCTCCCCTGACGGCTTGCGGGTCTTGTTGCGGTGCTGGTTTTCCGTGTAACCCACAGAGATAACCAGCTCTACCCTTTTCGATTTCGGTATACTGAGAAACTCCCTGATCTTCTTCTCGTCAAACCATCCGAGGATGCATGTCCCCAGACCTTCTGCAGCGGCCTGGTAAACTATTGAGGCAGTTGCAATACCTATGTCAATAAGGGAATAATCCCTCTTCTTGATCAGGTCGCCCGCCCGGGAGGTGAAGTTGGATTTCTCCCTCACAATCACTATCAGTACAGGCGCCTGGTGAACGAAGGTATTCATCCTCAGAATCTCCGACTCAGTTGCTGTGGCGACCTGCTGCCGCAGTGCGGGTTCATCAACAACGATGAACCGCCATGGCTGGCCGTTGCAGGCAGACGGTGAGAGCCTGCCTGCTTCGGTTATCCTTTCAATCTTTTCCTTCTCGACAGGCCTGTCGAGATAGCGTCTTTCGCTCTGCCTGCTGTTGAACAGGCTTAGCATCGTGTTGCCGTCAATCATTTAATAATCAGTCTGATCAATAGTTCTGGGCATAGGCCTCGAAGTAATTGTACGGATGGAGGCACGCCGGGCAGTTCCTCAGCGGTTTGGTGCCGAAGTGCACATACCCGCACTTGCGGCAGTACCAGAAGATCTTCTCATCACGCTCAAAGACCTTGTTGCCCATCACGTTGGCGAGAAGCTTCCTGTACCTCTCCTCATGCACCTTCTCGGCTGACGAGATGGCTTTGAAACAGGTCGCAATCTCTTTGAAGCCCTCTTCTTCCGCTACCTTTGCAAATGCCGGATAGAGATCAGACCACTCCTCATGTTCACCTTCGGCGGCTGCCTCAAGGTTCTCACTTGTGGTAGTTGTCTTGCCTGCAGGGTAAGAAGCTGTGATCTCAACCATGCCTCCCTCGAGATAACTAAAGAATCGCTTTGCATGCTGCTGCTCCTGAAGCGCTGTCTCGAGGAAAATGGCGGCTATCTGTTCATAGCCCTCTTCCTTGGCCACCTTGGCTGCAAATTCATAACGGTTCTTTGCCTGTGACTCGCCGGCAAATGCCTTGAGGAGATTCTTCTCCGTACGGGTTCCTTTAATACCTTCCATTTGAGTATGTTTAGATTTATAGTATGTTTATGTTTGCCCTAAAA
>JBGSLG010000190.1:0-4389 GCA_041740815.1 Bacteroidales bacterium | reverse complement strand
TGGTTCCGTTGGCAGACGGACAGGTTTGAGTAAAAGGGTGTCCCCAGGAGAACGGTGGACACCCTTTTCTGTGTTATAGTAATTGTGTCTCATTCAAAGTAAACCCCGACCTCTGTTTTCTTACTCTTGATGAAACGGCCTGCCATCACAGTTGTCACTTTCTTGCCGGCATCAAATTCAAATGGCCTCCTTTGCCCGTTAACCCTGATGAGTGAAGGTTTCCTGGCCGAGTGAATCCGCAGAATCCAGCTCCTGTTGCCGGTCATTCCGTCATAAGAGCCCTGCACCGGATTGACTGTAAGGATAAACCCATCCTCAGTGATTCTGCTGCAAATTTCTGTGGACGCAATCTTACCTTGCTGATAATAAGTGCTCACTCCGTCATCTTCTATCAGATTAAAAGAATAGTCCTCTCCTGGATATATATTCAATATAAGCGTGTCATTGCTCCCCTGTTCCACTGAAGGGTAGTAGAGTCGCTCCGGTATAATGGCTCCCTCACGGATCAGCAGAGGTATCTGTCCGGTAGGGGCATCAACAGAGTGCTCCCTCCCTCCTGCTATCTTTTCTCCTGACCAGTAGCTGATCCACTGACCCGCGGGGACATGAAGTGACCTTTTCGCCACTCCCTTCTCAAAGACAGGAGCTATAAGTATCTCATTGCCAAGCATGTATTCATACAAATGTCCGGGTATCGGCCTTAGCATGTTGATTCCCTGAATGCGTGACAGGTGAGCATAAGAATAGAGATAAGGGAAAAGCTGCATGCTCATGTGAGAGTATTCCCTGAACAGGCTGTCAGCATATGGGGAGTAATTCCAGGCAAGGTTTGATGTAGGGTTTTCAGGTTGTGAAAACACCTCGGTCACCGGGCAGAACATCGAGAACTGCATCCACCGGATGTATAGCTCTTCCTCAGGCTTTTCGGTTTTACCCATGTCGAATCCGCCCAGATCATTTGTCAGAAAGGGAATCTTGCTTGTTCCGGAACCGGGATTTGTATACATCAGGATATTCTCCTTCAGCGCTACCTCCGGGACCCATGAATCGAAACGCACCAACGGAGATTTAACGGTCCAGTCAGACCGGGTGTCATCGGTCCATTTCAGCGGATAACGTTTATACTCCTCATTGCCGGTACCTGCACTATGGGAGAGGATCAAACCCCTTCCCCTGCTCTCCCTTCCTTCAGATGCCGTAAGCTCATAGATTGATTTGCAGACACTTATCTTATCAGTGCGGTCAATTTTAATGAAATCCGCACCCTCCTCAAAAAAAGGTTTAAGTTTCGCCTTGAAATAGCTTACTGCCTGAGGATTATCAAAGTCAATGTTACCGCACAATGTGCCCGGGTGGTCTTTGTCTTCGCTGAACATTGCAGTGGTGGTCCCCTTATTATGCCAGGGGTTTTTGTTCAGATAAACACCTGAGAAATATCCTCTCTCCTTAAAGTCATTAAAATCCTCCTCATTGCCTGTCTTTTGTATGCAGTCCCACACCCAGAATCCGCCTTTGATGTTGTTCTCCTTCATCCATGACCACATGGCTCTCCTGTCAGGATATCCGGCATTGTCACCAGTGAAGTTAAGATAACCTGCGGGTCCTGCGCCGGAATCGGCATAGCTCCAGAACCAGGAGTCAATCCAGTAACCATCAATGGGGTAGTCATGAGCCTGTATAGCCTTGATCCGCTCAATAGTCCCCTTCTGGTCGGTATAGCCACCATACAGTATGCCAAAAGCCCATGCAGGCGGCAGAACAACATTGGTGTCAGCAGCAGTTCTTTCAGCTGACTGGCCGGGTAGTGCTCGCAAATCCCGGATCGGGCCTGATGACAATATCTCTGAAAGATACAGGGCGACGTCAAACTGTGTCTGTCTGTTGAGATGTACGCCATCATCGGTCTTTGTTGCAAACCTCTCTTCAAGAAATCCGAAGAGGTCAATAACTTCAATGCCCTTAGTCCCGGATGTTCTCGTGAAGTCGCTGACAAGCTTCTTCACCCGCTTGCTGCTGCCTGCATATTTACCGGTAGGATCTTTCAGCTCATCAACCGGAGGTGGAGTAAGGATGAATATTTTTGATTCCGGAAGTGCAGCTCCAATTTTGTCCAGTAGCAGTGAAAGGTTGCCGGCTATCTCCTTCTGCCTATTCCTGAAAATATCTTTGGCGTCATTTGTGCCAAGTGCAATCATGATTATATCAGGGGTACGACCCTCCCCGGCAGCTTCTTTTGCTTCCTCAATGTATTTGTCAACATTCTTTAATGTATTCAGTTCCGGCCTGTCGAGGTTATCAAACCCGATTGTATTCCCGGGAACTGAGGCGTTGATTATAGTTGACCAGGGTAAAAATGTCCGCAGTTGTTCAGGCCATGAATCAGCTCCATGGCCGTTTGAGTCGCCAATAATCAGGACCGTCATATTTTCAAATTTATCGTTTTCCTCGGCGCGTAACGGTATTAATGAGAGTGCATGAGGCACTATCATCTCATGTCCTCCTTCAAATATAGTCAGCCTCAGGTCCGGTGCGGCAGATGACAGATAGACATTCCTGCCAGCCAGCTTCTTTTCATTATAGTTCTGAGGATTAACCTGCCGGCCCAGCAATTTTATGATAATACTGTCCGGCACAGCAAGGCTCAACTCACCGGCATATTTAGTCCGGGATATTGTATTAAAAAAGTTAATAGAATGTGTTATCGGTACTGATCCGGAGTAACCGTCATTAATACCGGCGAAAATATTCAGGCAGGCTCCGGCCCGCTTATTACCGGGGAAACTCATATGCATGGGTGATCGCCGCCTCGCTTCGGCTTCGTCAAAGTGTGTTCCGCCTGTTGTCAAATTTTCAAGATCCTCTGTATATTTAAGCTTTCTTGAACTGCATTCGTCATACCAGGCTTCAAGGTCAGATATGGCAGCCCAGGCGTTGAAGCTTCGCACCGGGTAGTTGATCTTCATATAGGCGGCCAGTGTGGCGTAACCGCCGCCGGAAACACCAATTATATGGACATCTGACGGATCTGCATCGGAGTTCCTCAGAACATAATTGATTGCATCCTCAATATCCGCAATTACAAGGTCAGAACCACCTGCCTCCGGCCGGTTGTTAGGGCCCCTGAAATCAGGATGGATATAGTTCCACCCTCTCAGGATCATCTCTTCAGCAAGCGGATCCTCCTGGTTAAAGTCGCCGCTCCAGGTATGCAGGGATACAATCAGCGGGGCATTCTCCTTCGCTTCAGATGCATAGAACCTGGCTTTCTGCATTGACCCGTCAGCAGTTGACCTGATTTCAACAATCCCGCATTCGGTGGGCCAACCTGTATTCAGTGTATCATCCCAGAAGAGTGGTTTGTCTTGCCCCTTCATGAAACCGGCCATCAGAAAAATAAAAATAGACAACGTCTGAATTTTATACATATCTGTAAGATAATTATTTAGGTAATTACTTCTGAATATTATAAACAAATAAACCGCTTAGTGACTTCTGTTAGCATCAAATATGATCCACAACCGTTTTCGCGGTCCGATAAAGCACATATTTAATCAGACAGGTGTAACTCCTTTTACAAGAATGACATTACCATACTTTGCCGTCTCGCCGGTCATGACAATGGCAAATGCGCTTTTTGCGCGCTCATAAAAGGTAAACCGGTCGATATGCTTAATTGGTGGCAGGTCAGGATTGGTAAGATGGATACTCTTTCTGTATGAGATCTCCACGCCCGGATCAAGCTTGTCGCCGGTCACCGGTTCCATCATGAACACCGGGTGTGGCACATAGCTGTCGAGTTCGAAAAGAGGAAGTATAGCCTCCAGGAGGTCGGCAATACGGAGGCCGTCTGCCCTGATTACTCTTCTGCCCAGGGCCTCACCCGGGAAATGTGCATCAGCCAGAACCAGTTCATCACCATGGCCCATACGGGCCATCACCTCAAGTAACTGAGGAGATATAAGCGGAGAAATTCCCTTTAACATCTTTGTGGTTTTATACAAGAAGTGAATTTAATCTATTGAGAGCAGAAATTGCCTGTCTGATCAACAATTTCCCCAGATGCTGGTTATTAATGAATATTGGATAATTTTATACGATCTAATACAAACATACGATGAATAACAACGATTTCTTCACACTTGCCAACGGCGTAAAAATCCCGGCCATCGGATTCGGCACATGGCAAATCCCTTCAGGTGACATATCCTATGATGCGGTAAGAGAGGCCATTAAGGCGGGATACCGCCATATAGATTCAGCCCAGGCTTACGGCAACGAAGCCAGTGTTGGCAAGGCAATACTTGACTCCGGCATAGACCGCAGTGAGATATTCGTGACATCAAAACTGCCGGCCGAGATAAAGAGCTATGAACATGCGGTGAGGCGTGC
>JBGSLG010000189.1:0-7160 GCA_041740815.1 Bacteroidales bacterium | reverse complement strand
GGTGCCGTCAGCCCAGAAGAGCATGAATCCTCCCGGAGGCAGAACAAAGTCTGGCAGCCGCCATTTGTCCGGGATATTGAAATTGTCAGTGAGGTACATTGTTCCGAGAAAGATACCCTCATCATCGCCATTGTAGATTTCAATCCAGTCGCTGTAGTTGCCGTACTCATCAGTCACGGTTCCTCCATTGTCAGCCATGAATTCATTGATGAACAGTAGAGGCGTATCCCCAGCTACCGGACTGATCATCCTGAAATCACATGGCAAAACAGTGGCCCTCGTTGAATTGTCGGTCGCTCTGATCTGGTATTGCACACCCGCTTCGTCCGGGATGTTTTCAAGTGTGGCTGTGAATGTGCCGGTCGCGTCGCCTGACATGACCGCCTCCTGAATCTCGCCGCCATCAACCTTATATTGAACTGTAACTGTCACAGGCAATGCGTATGCCTCAACGAAGGCCCCTACAGTAACGGGCTGCCCCGCCTGCCGTTGATGCCTGATATAATTTATCACGGGAGCCATTGACCCCTCTTCGATCTGGTCTGCCATTGAGAGCTTCCGCGCCTCGAGATAAGGGTAAAGCCCCCATTTCACGTGTGCCCCGAGCGCCGCAGTATACGAGTTAAGGAAATCGTCAGGATCATAACCGTAGTCGAGGGGATAATAAGGATCGTTAACTATGTAGGAAACTATCATACTCTTTCTCTCCTCAATAGCCTGTATCAGGGAATCGATATCAAGGGTGCTGCTGATTAGCTGTTCGGCAAACCGGCTGAACTGCTCCCTCAGGAGAGGGTGGTTAACCAGGCGGTTGTACAGAGGCCGCACCTCCGATCCTCCCGGCTGCCAGCTGTAAATGTTGCGTGAGGACCAGTCGATACCGAACCAGTCAATGCCGAAGGTGTTGTCAACATCGTACGGTATATATTCAAACTTACCGGTTAAAGTGTTGTGATACAGGTAGAAATTATTTTTATTGTAAAGATATCCGTCCCAGTCGCCGCAGAAGATCTGGACTGCCATCACCTTCAGGTAGTCATAGGTATTGAACCTGGCATCCAGGTCGCAGACCAGCTTTTCATCCGTGGAATTTTCAAGCACCCCGATGAATGCCGCAAGGTCTGAGAAGTCATTATCCTCCTCATTTGTTGCCAGCTCGTAAACCCACCTGTCACCGGACCATATCTTGTAACTGTCAGGATCAATGCCCCGATAAGCCAGGTCAGCCGGCCAGAGGCACTTGTATAGGTTGCCGTCCTTGTTCCCGAACCGTGACTCGACGAACTCCTCATCTACGTGTTCAACATTGATGTAGAGGCCGTAATAATTCCCGTTGATATATACCCTTACGTGGTTGGCCCTTGGTGCCGGGATTTCCCATTTGCGGAGAATATCCCACATAACCTTGGATCTCATCACGGTGGGATCGTTATGTTCCCCGTTGAGGTTCAGTTTTTCGACGCCGTAAAATTTACCACCGGGAGTAAATGTATTGAACGAAACCTTGAACGACTTCTTCTTTGACGAGCGCGATGTGTTGCCCCTCAGGCGAAATCCAACCGGGTCAACGGTGTCGCGGACCGTCCCGTTATCAAATACAAATGTAGCATGAAACTCCTTGTCGCTTTGCGGATTGTCATAGATCCAGATCAGAGTGTCAGGATTGACCGTTATGTCAATGCGGGGAACAACGGTATCAACAAACAACGGTCCGTTTTCAGGAAAGGCTGGCTGTGACCGTGTGATGCCGGCAGCGCTTGACAGGATCAATATCAAAGGCAGAGCCCTTTTCATCGTACAATATTACTCAAATTAATACCTTTATGCTCCGAATTGAAAAGCTGCAAGTCATGAAAACCGCCCCACTGAAGTTCACAGACGGAGTTGTAACCATTCGCAAATTCAGGCGCAACGATAAATTTCGGATGGCGGAGATTGCCAATAACGAAAAGGTAGCCGTGAACCTGAGGGATGCCTTCCCGTCTCCGTATACTGTGGATGATGCGCAGAAATTCATCTCGATGTGTCTCAGGCAGAAGCCTTACCAGGTATTTGCAATAGAGTACGGAGGGGAGTATGTAGGAAACATCGGGCTGCAAAGGCAGGGCGACGTTTACAGCAAGACAGCCGAGCTTGGGTACTTCATCGGCGAACCTTACTGGCATAGGGGGATTACTCCCCGGGCCGTGAATCTCATCTGTGAATATGGCTTCCGTGAGCTTGACGTCATCAAGATTTTTTCGGGAGTATTCTCGTTCAACACTGCCTCGCAGAGGGTGCTTGAGAAGTGCGGGTTTGGAATAGAGGCGGTGCTCAGGAACGCCGTAATCAAGAAAGGGGTGATATGTGACGAGGTCAGGTACGCTAAGCACCTCAGCACGTTGGATAATGAGGTTGCCGGGGATGGTAAGGACGAAGCCGGGACTGTTAAGGCCGCAGCCTGGGTTAATGACTCCGATGCCGGGACCGAAAAGACCGGAGGAGAGAAGGATGCCGGGAAGGACGCCGGGAAGGACGCTGCACTGAACACCGGGGAGGGCGCCGGGAGCACCGCCGGCAGGAAACAGTGGTACGAGGCGCTGTTTGAGAACTACGGCAGGAAGTATGACGCTGAGAACTTCACCGCAGGCACCATGGGTGAATGCGACTTCATTGAAAAGGAGCTCGGATACAATAAAGGGCTACAGATACTTGATGTCGGATGCGGAACCGGCCGCCATTCAATTGAGCTGACAAAAAGAGGATATAACGTGACGGGTATCGACCTGTCGGAATCGCAGCTTCAAAGAGCCCGCGAAAAGGCAGCGGCATAAAACCTTGATATAACATTCCTGAGGCATGATGCCCGGCACCTTCCTTTTAACGGTGAGTTTGACCTTGCAATAATGCTCTGCGAGGGAGGGTTCCCGCTGATGGAAACTGATGAGATGAATTTTGAAATACTGAAAAACGCAGCAAAAGCCTTGAAAAAACCGGGGAAGTTTATTTTCACAACTCTGAATGGACTCTTCCCACTGTACCACTCTGTTGAGAAGTTCTGCAGCGACGCATCAGAGGAGGGCAATGCAACCTACAGCAGCAATACCTTTGACCTCATGACCTTCCGTGATCACAACATCACCGATTTTGAGGATGACTACGGAAATAAGAAGACCCTCGACTGCAATGAGCGCTATTACGTTCCCAGCGAGATTACCTGGCTCCTGCGGTCGCTTGGATTCGTTAAAGTTGATATTTTCGGCGCACGTCTGGGGGCCTATTCGCGTGACAATAAGCTTACCACCGAAGATTTTGAGATGCTTGTGATTGCATCCGATCCTGGTGGATTGGCAGTGAATTCAGGCTATTGATTATAGCCTGTCCAGAGCCCTTCGCAGGTGTTCGCCCACTTTGGCGGCTACCTCGGCAACGATGTCATTGTGCACGGCGATCATGGAATCCGTTGGGTTGACAGCTGCAATTTCAATCTCATTTTCGCTCTGCTCGATTACAAGTACGTTGCAGGGTAACATGACTCCGATTTTATCCTCGGCCTGCAGAGCCTTGTAGGAGTATGCCGGGTTGCATGCGCCGAGGATCCGGTATCTCTTGAAGTCGACCCCAAGTTTGAGTTTTATTTTCTCATGCAGGTCAACTTCCGATATCACCCCGAATCCTTCTGCCAGGAGAGCTGCGGTCACCTTTTCAGCTGCATCACTAAACGATGTGTAGAGCATTTTTGATGAGTAGTATGCCATTGTTGCCGGTTTTAGTATTTGTTATAGTTTAACAAACAATAAACAAAAACCCCGCGGTTTGGTTCGAATGAAAATCGGAAGTAACGAAGACCGGGTTGCCGTAGGGTACACCTTCGTTACAAAAATAACGTCGTTGACCGGGATAATAGAAAGTCCTGTCTCATAAATTTCTGGCAGAATAATATTTGGAAAATCATTAATAATGTAATTACTTTGTAGCTACATTACTTAAGTATAGCCATGGAAGTGTCAGTTGTGAAAATTGGAAATTCGAGGGGTATCAGGTTCAGTAAAACTATTATCGAGAGGTACAATATCCGTGATAATGTGGAACTGATACTGGAAGATGGACATATCATCATCAAACCTCTGCCACAACCCAGAAAGGGATGGGATGAGGCATTCAGGGACATGCATGCAAGCGGAGAGGATAAACTGACTTTACCGGATGTTTTCGACGAAGAAGTACTGGAGGAATGGAAATAAAGCAATACCAGATTATTCTGGTTAATCTTGAGCCTGTAATCGGCAGCGAGATCAATAAAACAAGACCCTGTGTTGTCATCTCCCCGGACGAGATGAACAACCACCTCAGAACAGTTGTAATTGCCCCCATGACAACAAGTTCAAAAAACTATCCAACCAGGGTCGAAATCAAACATGAGAACAAAACCGGCTGGGTAGTGCTTGATCAAATTAGAACCATTGATAAACATCGTATTATCAAAAATCTCGGCAGACTGTCGAGACCTGAGATCAAGGAGGTCAAAGCCGTACTGAAGGAGACTTTTATAGATTGAGACAGACTGCAGGGCGGGAATCGCTCCTATTCAGCCACCCGGCAATCTCCAACAAAAAAACAGCCTTTCAGCTGTTTTTCTGTTGACCCACAGGGGGGACCGAGCGTTAAAAAAATGCCCGGTGGGCATTTTTAGCGAAGGGGCCAGACTGCAGGGCCGGATTCTCTCTACTTCAGCCACCGACAATCTCCAACAGAAAAAGCCGCAAAAAGCGGCTTTCTCTGTTGACCCACAGGGGTTCGAACCCCGACTCTTCTGAACCAAAATCAGACGTGTTTCCAATTACACCATGGGTCAATCGGTGCCTTATAAGGCGGTGCAAAAATAAATATTTTTTTGGATTTCAGGTCTGCTCTGTCTCGTAATAGATGAACGGACAGTCAATAAAGGAATGGATAATCTGACCCAGTTCGTACTGGTCCTCATCACCCTTCTCATAGAACCATTCAATGGATACCATCTCGTGAACATTGGGGTATAGAGCCAGCCGCTTGACAATGGCATATACCCACTTGGTTGACGCAGTGTTGATGAAATCAAACGAGAGTACCACCCGCGTCCTTACTGCCGGCTGTTGTATATAGGCAGCAACCCAGGCCTCCAGAGGCCTGTAAAAATCTGTGGCATTCTCAGAAATCGATCTTCCCTTTATCTCAATGTGACCCTCAAGAAAGAGCACTCCGGGTGTAACCTTTGTAGGTTCTATTTTAATGATATCCAATCCCATATTTGCCTGTGACAACGCTATTCCCCCGTTTCGTGGCTTGACAAAAATAGTAAAATATGAATTCCGGATACCTCTTTTCAGTTATTTTTCAGCTCCTGGGAAAAAAGAGTCAGCTCCTCCTGCTCCCAGAGCGAGGGATGTTCCGTTTCAAACCGGCCAACAATCGCCGTCAGGATAGTTCGTCTCATGAAGTCAGCCTTGCTCCTCACCCTGAACCGCTTGCAATAGATGTTGAGCGCCCTCGCCTCCCTCTGGTTAAGCCTTAAAGTAAGAGTAGTTGTCCTCCTTATCTTCTCCTCAGTGACCGGTCCGCGTCTCAAAATACTTTGAAATTTTATACTAAAGTAGCCCGGGACCGCATCCCTTCAGGGGTTAATTACTGTGATTTATCAACAACAAAAAAGCAGGACAACGTTAACTCGCTGTCCTGCTTTATATTAGCTTATTAATAAGTATTAGAACCTGTTCATGGCGTTGAGATCCGCAAACGCCTCCTTAAGCCTTGCAATAAAGGTATCCTGCCCTTTGCGGAGCCATACCCTCGGGTCATAATACTTCTTGTTCGGCTTGTCCTCACCGTCGGGATTGCCTATCTGGCCCTGCAGGTAACCCTTCTTTGCCTCATAGTAATCCTTCACGCCTTCCCAGAATGCCCACTGCATGTCCGTGTCAATATTCATCTTTACAGCACCGTACTTTATTGCCTCAGTGATCAGGTGCTTCTCCGAGCCTGAGCCTCCGTGGAACACGAAATTCACGGGGTTGATGCCGGTATTGTATTTCTTCTGAATAAAATCCTGTGAATTCTTCAGGATCTCCGGCCTGAGGGTAACGTTGCCGGGCTTGTATACACCGTGTACGTTGCCGAATGAAGCCGCAATAGTGAAGTTGGGAGAAACCTTGAGCAGCTCCTCATAGGCATATGCAACATCCGAGGGCTGCGTGTAGAGCCTCGAGCTGTCGACATCGCTGTTGTCAACACCGTCTTCCTCACCGCCGGTAACGCCAAGTTCGATCTCAAGGGTCATCCCCATCTTGTCCATCCTCTGAAGATATTTCTTGCATGTCTCAATGTTTTCCTTCAGAGGCTCCTCTGACAGATCAAGCATGTGCGAGCTGAAGAGAGGCTTGCCGTTGGTCTCATAGAACTCCTCGCCGGCCTCCAGCAGAGCATCTATCCATGGAAGAAGCTTGCGTGCAGCGTGGTCAGTATGCAGTATGACAGGAATACCGTAGTACTCTGCAACATTATGCACATGCAGGGCGCCGGAGATACCGCCGGCAATTGCTCCCGTGTGTCCCTCCTTGGTCAGCCCCTGGCCGGCAAAGAAATGTGCACCGCCGTTTGAGAACTGAATAATGACGGGCGAATTAACCTCGCGGGCAGTCTCCAGAACGGCATTCACCGAGTCGGTTCCCACCACATTTACCGCCGGAATGGCAAAGTCATTCTTGTTGGCAAAGTCAAACAGTTTTTTTACATCCTCACCGCTGATCACACCGGGCTCCAGATTTAATCCTTTGTTACTCATTATCTTATGTGTTATATTAAAACTTTTTCATCAAGCATCGCAAAGATAATCAAAAATGCATGCCACTGCTATCTGCCTGATGCAGCGTGAGAATATCTTTCTTGTCTTTAAAATATACTGATCAATTTTCTATCTTCGTAGCTTCATTTAATGCCGACACCAAAAACATGAAAAGAAAAATCCTTTCCCTGGGTTTTATCATGCTGCTGAGTCCGCTTACGCTGCTTTCTCAGGAGAAGGCATGGACGCTGGAGGAGAGCATTGCTCATGCCCTTCAGAACAACATCCGGATAAAACAACAGGAGATAATGACTGAATACCAGGTCGCTGCCCTGGAACAGTCAAAGCTGAACCTGCTTCCCAC
>JBGSLG010000188.1:0-5695 GCA_041740815.1 Bacteroidales bacterium | reverse complement strand
GTGCACCACTGCCGTCACAATCACACAGACCAGCGAAAGGATAATACTTTTTTTCATTTACCTGCTATATTACTTATCAATGTATCACTAACCGCAAGGGCAGATCCCTCATGCCCTGACTAATGGCAATCCGGAATCTTTAAAGTATTTTCTCCAACGAGTGTGAAGGCATTACTAATTCATGTCTTCATGTATTTCGTATATATAAATATAATTCATTAAATATCATCTTGGCCGGATGACATCCCCCCGACATTGCAGCCAGCAGAAATATACTATGGAAGAACTGATGGCATTTGTTCTTAAACATACTCGGTCAGGGTTTCCAGATGAAATAACCAGAACAAGTTACTTAAATAATCCTTGCAATCATTTAATATATCGCAAGCATCCCTTTTGTATTTTTTTTCTGTGGGAATGCGAAGACACCTGGAAAACCACTTTGTCAGGATACTGGCCGAGCCATCGGGTCAGGATGCCAGCAAATAGAAAAAATCTATAACAGCAAAGAAAACCAGCTGGACTGCAAACAACGGCATTGCCTTCCGGTTTAAGGGCTCCTCACCCCAGGCTCTTACCAACGCATGAAAGAGGGCAGAGAAGATGAACCATCCCACGTAGTTGCGCAGGGGTACCGTGTCTCCCTCCCATGACCACATATCAAGCTTCATGGCCGCAGGTTCAAGGAACAGGTCATACAGAACCATCAGGAGTGAGCCCGTAAATATCACAAAAAGAGACCTGTATACAGCCCCTCCCCTTTCGGTTACCCGGTCCGGCAGTACATCCCACAGCTGCCTGCTGATCACATTGGTACAGTAAATCAACAGGAACCAGTTGAGCCCTATAATAAGCGGGGTATTCAGCAGGGCCGGCCCCAGTGTCCCCCCGTAAAAATACACCCCGAAGATCTTCCCGGTATTTGTGCCAGCGGCCTCGATTAAGAATGAGGCAATGGCAACAAACAGACCCGTGAAAATGACCTGCCTTGCCGGCCATCTGCCCCAGAATAGCCAAAGGGCGGCAAAGAGCAGGTTAAGGGGTGTTATCAATTTGAACAGCTCCCGGCTGAAGGGCATCAGCATGCCAGCCAGTCCTACACCATATACCCATAGCAGTATTTCAGTCGATTTCAGTATACGGGTTTTACCTGCCGTCATTCTGCCAGAGGGATCATGTCACATGCAATCTTTGCTGAGGCGAGACACAGCGGGATTCCCCCTCCGGGATGAACTGACCCGCCGACAAACCACAGGTTCTTATATCTGCTCTTCACATTGGGATGACGCCTGAAGGCGGCAAAACGGCTGTTGGAACTGCTGCCATACAGGGCCCCGCGATGTGACGCCGTCAGCTTCCCTATCAGCGGCGGATCAAGCACCCTCTCCGCCTCAATGGCCTCAACTACCTGTTTGCCAAGCCTTTTGCTGATCTTTGCAATAATATCCGCACGTGCCTGATTGACTACCTTTGCCCAGTCCTGCCCGCTGTCATACGGAACATTGATCATGACAAACCAGTTGTCCTTACCTTCCGGAGCATCGGATTCAACAACCCTTGATGATGCAAAGAGATAGACAGTGGGGTCATGGCTCACCTCCCCCTTGCCGAGGGCTTTAAACTCCCCGGGATAGTCTGATGAGAAGAAGATATTATGCAGATCGAGCTCTTCAAATCTCCTGTTCATGACCCAGTAAAAGATCAGCGCCGAAGTGCTTCTCTCCTGACGCTCCTGCCTGCGTGCCTGCCGCTCCTCCTTCATCAGGTTCCTATAAAAAGGAATGACATCCATATCAGAGACAACAACTTTTGCCGGTATTATGCCGTTCGTTGTTTCGACCCCCGTTACATTCCCATCCTCCTTCAGAGCTGACAGCACCGGCTCACCGGTATGGAAGGTAACTCCGCACCGCCTGGCGAGTCCGGAGACTGCCGACACTATATCATGCATTCCCTTCTCCGGGAAAAAGGCCCCCAGGTTATGCTCCAGATGAGCTATCACATTAAGCGTGCCCGGGGCACGGTATGGACTTGATCCGTTGTATGTCGCGTACCGGTCGAAAATCTGTATCAGCCTGTTGCCCTTAAAATGCCTCTTGATAACATCATGCATGGTGGAGAAGGCATTCAGTTTCCGGAAGTTGCGGGCTACGTTCAGTGACTCCGGCTTACGGAAGTTGTCAAGCTGGTAAAAGGGTGAGAAGATGAATATGCCTGCAGTAAGATCATACAGCTCGGCGCACTCATCGAGGAAGGCAATCACATTCTCCCGTGGTTCCCCGGTGACACTCTCTGCTTCGGCGGCAAAACGGTCCCTGTCCGTCCAGGCATTTAGCAGGCTGCCGTCGTCATAGAAATACCTGCATGATGATTGCAGGTTGACATAACTGAAGTGGTCACGCGGATTTTCGCCGGCAAGTGTAAAAAGCTCATCAACGAGAGAGGGCAGGGTGAAGAGCGAGGGGCCGGTATCAAAACGGCAGCCGTTTAAAAACAGCTCTCCGATCTTGCCTCCGGGTTCAGGATTCATATCGTAGAGGTGGGTGTCGTAGCCTTTGACAGCCAGCCTGACAGCCGTAGCCAGACCTCCAATCCCCGCACCTATTATTACTGCCTTTTCTTTCATAATTTTTTTTCAGATCAGACCTGTGATATCAAAAATCACTGCTTTTAACAGCAGAAGAAGCTTCCTGCCGTTGGAGATTCTGAATCGCCTGCCGGTAACCTGCTCCGGTGGTGTATTCCTGATCTTGCTGAAGAGGGCAAGATAATATGAATAAGCCAGGTAGACTCCCCGGCGACTGCCGCGGTCAAGCTTTCTGATTCCTGTAAGGGCATCACGGAACTCCCCGGCGATATCATTCTCTATCACTTTTTTATCGTCCACGGTGAATTTATCGAAATCCACTCCCGGGAAGTAAATCCTGCCGCGGTCAACATAATCGCTTCCTATATCCCTCAGGAAATTGACCTTCTGGAATGCCGATCCGAGCTTTCTTGCCGGCTCCTTAAGACTGTTGAAACGCTCCGGGGCATCATGGCAGAAGACCCTGAGACACATCAGGCCCACTGCCTCGGCAGATCCGTAAATGTACTCCATATAGCTCTCCTGATCATGATTCTTCTTTTCGAGATCCATCTCCATACTCAGCAGGAAAGCATCGATGAACTCATTGTCTATCTTGTACTTATTCACCGCCCACTGAAAACTGTGCAGCACGGGATTTGTGCTTATGCGGTCGGTGACAGCTACCCTTGTGTCATGGCGGAACCTGTCAAGCATCTCCCTCTGACGCTGGTCAAAGAATGTATCCACTATCTCATCCGCCAGCCGTACAAACCCGTAGATGGCATAAACTGCATTCCGGTGCCGTGGCGCCAGCATCTTTATGCCCAGGGAGAATGAGGTGCTGTAGCCGGAAGTTACCTCGCGACTGCACCTCAGGGAGATGTGATCATATAGAGTCAACTTCATTGTCAATTCTCTGAACTGTTAGTTTTGAGCTTATGATGACCATCGGTAACCCGGTGCCAGGTACAGTTGAAGCACCTGTATACCAAACGTTTGAGAATACCTCATCCTTATTTGACGGACGAAATCCTCCCACCTGGGTCATCTTATGCCCCAGACCCAGCCCGCTGCCGCGGTACAGTCCGAACATGTTCTGCCAGTCGACAGGATCAAGCACCACCCTGGTCATCAGGTTTGCCTCCACATTGTGACCGGTGCGTTCCGAGAGGTCACGGATAACGGCATCGGCAATGCGGTCCCTGTCACTCCAGTCGGATTTAAACCTGAGGTCCGGCACAGGCACCAGGATGAAGAGGTTCTCACAGCCGTCAGGGGCGCTCTGCGGATTGAAGATGGCATTGGCATTGACGTAATAATAGGGTTTCTCCAGGGAGACCTTATTGCGGAAGATACCTTTTGAGTAAGTCTCATAATCCCTGTCGCCGAGATAGTAATTATGATGATGGATATTCTCCATCCTGCCCTTCACCCCGAGATACATTGTGAATGGTGCCAGCGTCCATTGCATACGGTCAAGCTTGCTGTCAGTGAATGCCGGACGGTGAAATACCCGTCCGCGGAACATTGCAGCATCAGCATTGACAACAAATATGTCAGCCTCCCACCTCTTTCCGGTTGTGTCAATAAATGCACGATTGCGTTTTCCATCAGCCTCGAAGCCGTTGACTGTGACATTGTAATGAATCCGTATCCCGGCCTTTTCAGCCTCGCGGACCAGGCCCTCCACAATGCGGTACATGCCGCCCTCCACATTATGGTATCCGTCATGGACCATCTCCGTATAGCTGAGCAGGGTGTATACGGCAGGGGTATCAAAAGGTGTTGCTCCGAGGAAGAAAGAGACGAGGGAGAATATCACCCTGACCTCGTAGGAGGTGAAGTAGCGGCTCATCTCTCCCCATACTGACCGTAGTATTTTTGGTACGTGTCTTACCGGGAGCTTTGTCATCTGGAAGATGAAATCAGGCAGTGAGGTAAAGTTCTTTGACAATACCCCCTTTTCTATATCATAGAACATCCTGCCGGTGGATGCAAGGAACCTCTCCATGCGATCTCGGAAACCTGGTTCTATAGATTCAAACTGTTCTGTCAGCCGGTCGAGATCACGATAGATGATATATTTCCTGTCGCTACCTCTGAAACTGACATGGTAAAGCGGGTCAATCTGCACGAATTTGAAGGGCATCTCTATCCCGGCATCCTTCACAAACTCGTCGAAGTTATAGCTCATGCTGAAGAATGTGGGTCCAATATCGAAGGTAAACCCGGCTGAGGTGAGCTGGTTGAGCCTTCCACCGGCCTGTTTGTACATCTCGACCATCTCTACGTCATAGCCTCTGCGGCTCAGGCGCAGTGCCGTCGCCAAGCCTCCCAGTCCGGTACCTACAATTAATGCTTTTCTCCTGGTCATATACCTAATCCTGTCATTTCAATTTCTTTTCAACTGCAGGCAACAATTCATCTCTCACCCACTGGAAACCGGGTTCTCTTCTCAATGCTTTCAGGTATGCTTCACGGGCGCCTGTGTAATCTTCCATCTTTTCAAGCAACTGTCCTAACAGGACCATTGTATTAAGGTATCTCCAGTTACAGTCAGTCAGTCCTTTGTCAGTTTCATAAAGCCGCAGGGCCTCTCTGTAAGATTCAACGGCCTTAAACTTTGATCCGCCAGCGAAGGCAGGCATGTGTGCCTCGGAGTTTGCTTTCTCAATCCACACGGCCGGGTTATTTCCGCCTGCCTCCATGGCTGCCTGCAGTTGCTTCAGCGCCCTGGGTCCGAGAGTTACAGCCCGGGCAGTGTTCAGTCCCATCCGGAAGCCCAATAATGATACCTTGAATGCTTCTGTCTCAGCCCGGTATTCCGGGTAAGCCGCCAGCTTATCCAAATCTGCTTCAAATTCATCTATTAGAGGCCTGGCTCCTGCTTTGTCTCCTGTACCAAGGAGGAAACCGATATAACCGTACCTGGCCTCGGCCAGGGTAAAGAGGGTACATGATGCCGGTTCCCGGAGGTACTTTGCCCGTAATTCCTCCATTCCCCTCTTCCACAACTGCATGTCGCCGCTTATGTAGCCCCTGAAGATTGTGCAGCTGCTGCAGTCCGGTACCGGCGACGCGGACGGCGACGGCGACGGCGACGGCGACGGTGGCGGCGACGGCGAC
>JBGSLG010000187.1:0-2490 GCA_041740815.1 Bacteroidales bacterium | reverse complement strand
TCCTTTTTTCGGCTATGATGACTGTAATGAAACTCTTTTCGAAATGCAGATGTATGTAACGCTCATCGGAGGCACGGCAGGCCGTGAAGACATTCTGCAAGAGGGGTTTCGTGTGATGCCACGGAGTCACATCGCGCCAGCGGGAGGCGATAGTCTCACACAGTTCATTACCGGGGGCAAACAGCACAACGGCATCAGGGAAGGCAAGGGTGTTGGAGAAGACCTTTGTCTCAGCTGAAACATGATGATTGAAGCGAAAGTACTCGTCCTTCAACCGGGGTTCATAAACCGGTGACGGCACCAGGGTATAAAGCAGGGAAGGTGTGATGATAAAAACTTTTCTGTAATGTCTCCTCAGGAAATCGTCGGAATCAATGATCTCAGCATGAGTCCTGACGGAACTGTCAGACGGTATCTCCAGAGAATAATGCCTGAGCATCACGTACTTACCGCGAAGAAGATCAAGCACCGCGAGGGAGACACCCTCTTCCGAAAGTTCCAGTGTAAGATCGTAATTGTCAGTCGCGTTTATGTCGAGGGTCTCATCTAAGAGCTCCAGGGGATATATCTGCGACGCGGTCATCAATCCTCCCAGTTCCCGGCATTGTTATTGGGCACCCTGATATCACCCACCTTCATCCCCGGGAATCCTGTGATCTTGGTTCTCTGTTCATTGTAGTTGATCACCAGCTGTCTGTCAAGATCGCTGAGGAAGGTGTCATTCAGAACATAAGCCTCGAAGACATTGACCATAACCATTGAGGTAGTCATGACCCTGGCTGCTGACATCTGAAACTCGGTGTTTTCCATACCGGGAACAAACCTCAGTGATTCAATGGGGTATCCCTTATTAAATATGGAGTCACGCACCGGAATGTAGCTTGTATCCCTGCTGATGAGCCCTTTTTTGACGGCCTCTTTTTCACTTGTAATACCTTCAGCTATCATCTCGTCAGTGAGTGATCCGAGTTTATACACAAGTGGCAGCGAGTCGGCCTTGAGAAAGGTAATTAATGTATCGAAACTACCTGTATATGAGCCTTTCACGGACTTAAAGGCCTCCTGGGCAGTTCTGATGTCAATAAGTTTCTCCTTGATGGCTGTTTCCCTTGCATCCTTCTCCTTGTTGAACCGGATGGGTTTCATGATGCTTTGGACAAGAAAATAAACCAGTACGACAATGATAACTGTAAATACAATGTTGAGAGCCGTTTTCATAACTTTTCTGATCGATTGTTGAGTAACTTTGTGCAAATTTAAAAAAAAAGAGGACTGATATCCGGATTGTTAAAAGAAAATGAGGAAGGAGAATATTTATACACTTCTGGAGAAGAACCTGGGCTACATTCCCACCGGGGATCAGGCTGACTGCATGCGATTGCTGGCACAGTATGTGACTGACAATACAAACGACGTGATCTTTCTCCTGACAGGGTATGCAGGCACGGGTAAGACAAGCCTGATTGCATCGCTTGTAAGCACCCTCGGCACACTTCGCCAGAAGTCGGTTCTCCTGGCCCCGACAGGCAGGGCTGCAAAGGTGCTGCGTTCCTACACCGGCAAGGAGGCCCATACAATTCACCGGAAGATTTACAGGCAGAAGTCAGCCACTGACGGGGTTGGTAAATTTGTTCTTGACAGGAACATGCATAAGGAGACATTCTTCATTGTGGATGAGTCCTCGATGATTCCCGACGAATCATCTGACGGGTCTATGTTTGGCAGCGGGAAGCTTCTCGAAGATCTGCTTGAGTATGTCTATACCGGCACCGACTGCAAGCTGATTCTTGTTGGCGACGTGGCGCAATTGCCACCGGTTGGATCGATCGTCAGTCCGGCGCTTGATGAGAATGTTTTGCGTGCCACAGGCTTCGGCCTGGTGATGTTTGAGCTGCACCAGGTAATCAGGCAGAGCGAAGGGTCTGGAATACTGATGAACGCGACGGCAGTCAGGCAGCAGGTGAATGACGGCGATCTATCCGTCCCGGCGTTGGTTCTTGACGGATATGATGATATCGAGCGCCTCAGCGGCACTGACCTGATTGATCGTATCGCAGAATCGTATGACAGGTGCGGCACCAACGGGGCCATTGTAGTCGTCAACTCTAACAACCTGGCCAACAGGTATAACCAGGGTATACGCAACCGGGTTTTCTTCCGCGAGGAGGAGATCAGTACAGGTGACCTGGTTATGGTTGTCAAGAACAACTACTACTGGCTTAAGGATGAGGAGAACGGTTCATTCATTGCCAACGGCGACATCGCCGAGGTGCGAAGGATAAGGAAGTTCGAGGAGATGTACGGGATGCGCTTCGCGGAGATGACACTGTGGTTCCGCGACACCGAGCTGGAGATAGAGGCGAAGGTGATGCTTGACACCCTGATGCTGAGCACGCCGTCACTCTCCCCGGAAAAATCGAGGGAGCTTTATTTCGCAGTGCTTGGTGATCATCCTGATATCAGGTCGAAACGGAAACAGTTTGAGGCGGT
>JBGSLG010000186.1:0-7453 GCA_041740815.1 Bacteroidales bacterium | reverse complement strand
TGAAGAGGTCATTGTGCCGACTGAGATCGATAATCTCTGGTTCGCTCCCTCCGGACCGGTACCTCCCAACCCTGCCGAACTCATCGGCTCGCCTAAGATGGCTGAGTTCATTGCCCGGGCGAGGAGTGAATTTGATACAATCATCATTGACACTCCCCCGGTTGGCATAGTGACAGACGCCCTGCTGTTGAGCCAGCTGGCCAACGTCAATATGTTTGTTGTCCGCCAGAGGTACACCACCCGCGGCTCGGTACAGCTTCTTGATGAGATCTTCCGCAAGGGCGAGATGTCTAATGTAGCAGTTCTCGTGAATGACATCTCTGCATCGGGCTATTACGGGTACGGACTGCACTATGGCTACTCGTTAGGCTACGGAAGCCGCTACTATGACCCTGGTAATTACTACAACAAAGGCGCCGGCAAATCATCAGGTTACTATACTAACGACTGACCTTCGGACGTTAGACCTCAGACCTTTAGACCTTCAGACAAATAATATGAAAACTAATCTGACTCTCTTCCTGCTGGCTTTGTCATTTAGTACATTGCTGGCCCAGCCTGATCAGCGCATTGCCAGAACACCGAAAATCAATTACGACTGGCAGCCCGGGTTTGTAAGCATAACAGAGCTCACAGGGGCAATCGGGCTCGGTATCACGGATACTGACCTGTCAAGGTATTATTACGGTGTGACGACAATAGCCGGATACCAGTTTGCCCGTAACATTAAGGTGGGTGCCGGAGCAGGCCTGCATATTCATCAGGACGGAACACTTTTTCCCCTGTTCCTGGATATAAGATACAGCTTCAACTCGCGGGAGATTGTTCCTTATTTTGCCGGGGATGGCGGAATAATGCTCGACATCACTAATATGGGAAATACCCGCGTTTTCATAAATCCATCCGCAGGTTTGAAGTACTTGGCTGCAAACAGGATAGGGGTATCGTTTTCTACAGGACTTATGGTCTCTACCGGCGGTCCCAGCGAACGAAAGTCCTTTGTTAATTTCAAACTTGGACTCGAACTCAAAGGAAGAAAGTAATCTGGTTATTTTACGTGGCTAAATATTTGGCTAAATAATATTTTGTATCTTGTAACCCAAAGTCATACACTCTCAATGAAAGGACCATCATGAAAAGACTTTACACCATTCTCGCTGCCCTGGTTTTTACCGCGTCGTTTGCCGGTGCACAGGTAGTAACCGAGCGTTGCTGGCACCTCGACAAGGTTCAGTTTCTTCAGCATAAGCAGGATTTCTGGAGAAGTCACAAACTGTACTCCACCTCTGCTCAGCCTGTTTCACTTTTCACGGGGGGTTATTACAACGCAACAGAAGTGACATATGGATTTGGGTTGAAAGATGTCAGTACGCCGTTTTCACATAATCATATAGGCATCACCACAGTTAACGGCTGGAGGTTTGGCAGCGGTCTTGCCTTCGGGTTGGGTGTCGGCTTCCTCAGCTATAATAGCGGGGACCCAAATTCCGGCTGGATGCTTCCGGTGTACGGAGATGTACGGTACTTTATCGGCAACCAGAAAAATAAGTTTTTTGTGATGGGTGATGGCGGATTTCTGTTCAATTTTGAAGATTTCAGGGAACAATCAAGGGCTTTTCTTAACCCGGCACTAGGTATTGTCATACCTGTTTCAAAAAGTTCACACCTGTCATTCAGTGCAGGCCTCCTGACACAATACACTATCTCCTCGCCTCACAACAGGGACTCTTTCATAAACATGAAACTGGGCCTGCTCTTCGGCAAGTAGCCTGCACCGGATTAGACAATTATTTCACATCCATTTACTCTTCTGCCATCAAGCCGTTTGATGATTTATTATATCCCTATTCTTTACTTTAACCTTTAACCTTTCTCCTTTAACCTTCCCCAATGCTTATCCTTGACCTGATAGTCGGCGCCCGTCCCAACTTCATGAAAATTGCTCCCATAATAAGGGAGACTGATAGAAGGAAGGCTGGTGGTGAGAGCATAAAGTACCGCCTGGTGCATACCGGGCAGCATTATGACCCGAAGATGAGCGGCACCTTCTTCCAGGAGCTGGGCATACCTGAGCCTGATTTCAACCTGAATGTAGGCAGCGGAACCCAGGCGGAGCAGACCTCAGGTATTATGCTAGGGTATGAGAAACTGCTCATGCAACAGAAGCCGGACCTCTGCATAGTGGTGGGTGATGTCACCTCAACAATGGCATGCGCCATCGCCGCCAAAAAGATACAGGTGGCCGTAGCACATGTTGAAGGCGGCATACGTTCGGGCGACATGACCATGCCCGAAGAGATCAACCGTATTGTCACAGACAGCATAACCGATTACTTCTTCACCACTTCTGAAACAGCCAACGAGAACCTGAGAAGGAGCGGTGTGGGCAATGACAGGATCTTCTTCGTCGGAAATACCATGATCGATACTCTCCTTGCCAGCCGGCCACGCTTCGCGAAACCTGATCTGTTTGATGAACTGAACTTACAGGAGAAGGAATATATCGTCCTTACCCTCCACCGCCCAAACAACGTTGACGATGCCGGCAATCTCAAGCGCCTCCTTGGTGAGATCATTACCAGCTCAAACGGTTTGCCGCTTGTGTTCCCCGTTCACCCCCGTACACGTAAGGTTATCAGCACATTCGCCAATCCCCTCTCTCCGGTACTCTGTCTGGCAGAGCCTATGGGTTACCTCGAATTCAATTACCTGGTTGAGCGTAGCCTGGCAGTGATAACCGACTCCGGCGGTATAACCGAAGAGACGACGGTAATGGGTGTTCCCTGCATGACCCTCCGGAACAGCACCGAGCGGCCGGAGACAGTCACCATTGGAACCAATGAGCTTCTTGGCACTAACCCTGACGCCATCGCTCCGGCCATGCGAAAGCTCCTCACCGGCCAATGGAAGAAAGGCTCCATCCCCCCTCTCTGGGACGGCCACACCTCAGAGCGAATAATTGAAATTATTTGCAATTTAAAATTAAGATAAAAGACAAAAGGCATCAGAAAAGTGGTTGAATACAAAATAAAGCACTCTGAACACATACCTGATAAAATTGTGTAAATTAGATCCCAAAGTCACTCATTAATAAAATGAAACTATGAAACCTCCATGTGGTAGCACACACATATAAAAGTATATAATGTGATACATGGAGGTTCCATCATACAAATGAAATAAATTATTATTATGATGAAAAGACTTTTAACTCTGGCGATCTTAACTCTTCTAACGGCTTCATTTGCTTCAGCCCAGGTGGAGACTGAACAGCGCCCATACTCTAAAATGGGTGGCGGACTATATAACCTGACCGAGGTTCAGTACGGGTTTGGCTTAAACATTATTGAGCCACCCTTTGCACAATACATTGCAGGGGCCACTACAGCGCTTGGCTGGAGATTCGGAGGTGGTTTTGCCATAGGAGGCGGCACAGGGTACCTGAAGTACAATGATGGATACACAATACCACTGTATGCTGACATGAGGTATTTTCTGGGCAAACAAAAGGTTCAGTTCTTTTTTGCCATGCCTGCGGGATTCCTTATGAACTTCGAGAACTTTAGGGATAATTCACGGGTATTTGGGAATCCAAGTCTCGGGCTGATCGTACCAATTTCAATGAATAGACATCTTTCTTTTTCGGCTGGTATCTTTACTCAGATTGACAGGGAAGTCTTTGATGATTCTGACTTCCATGCCGCCTGGCATGATAGCTTCATCAATCTGAAGCTGGGACTTCTCTTCGGTATCTAGGACCTCCTTCTTTAAACCATTCGACTTTTGACTTTACAGACTTTCGACTTTAGATACTAATCACATGAATATTTCCATAGTAGGAACAGGCTACGTCGGCCTGGTGAGTGGCGCCTGCTTCGCCGAACTTGGAGCAACCGTATATTGCATTGATAACAATCAGGAGAAGATTGACAAACTCAATAATGGCATTGTTCCTATTTACGAACCTGGCCTTGAAGACCTCGTCCGCCGCAATGTGAAGGCTGGCAGGCTTTTCTTCTCCACCAACCTGACACAGAGTCTGAACGATGTCGAGATGCTCTTCATCGCCGTGGGTACCCCGCCTGAAGAAGACGGCAGCGCTGACCTAAGCTATGTTATTGATGTGTCGAAGAAAATCGGTCAGAATCTTGAGAAATACCTTCTGGTTGTAACCAAAAGTACCGTACCGGTAGGTTCCTCAGAACTTGTTAAAAGTGCAATTGAGACAGAACTTAAAAAGAGAGGTAAAAATATCGGGTTTGACGTGGCATCAAATCCTGAATTCCTGAAGGAGGGTGCTGCCATTGACGACTTCATGAAGCCCGACCGTGTTGTCGTAGGTGTTGAGAGCGCGAAGGCAAAGGAACTGTTGACGCGCCTGTACGCGCCAATGCTTCTAAGCAATTTCAGGGTCATTTTCATGGATATCCCCTCTGCTGAGATGACCAAATACGCTGCCAACGCAATGCTTGCAACCCGCATCAGCTTCATGAATGAGATCGCTAACCTCTGCGAGAAGGTGGGAGCTGATGCAACCATGGTCAGAAAAGGTATCGGCACTGACAGCCGCATTGGCAGCAAGTTTCTCTACCCGGGTGCTGGCTTTGGGGGTTCATGCTTCCCTAAGGATGTCAAGGCTCTTATCAGAACAGGTAAGGATCATGACTCACCGTTGACATTGCTTGAGTCTGTTGAGGCCATCAATGAAAAGCAGAAAAAAGTGCTCTTCAGAAAGTTCAGTAAGTATTACAAAGGTGATATACAAGGTAAGAGAGCTGCTATTTGGGGACTAAGCTACAAGCCCGGCACAGACGACATGCGTGAGGCGCCGTCGCTGACCCTGATCAGCCAGCTTATAGAAGCAGGTTGCACGGTAAAGGCATACGACCCTGTGGCTATGGATGAGGCAAGAAACAGGCTGGGTGTAACCATCGAATATGCCTCCGACATCTATGATACCCTTGAAGATGCTGACGTTCTGTTTCATATAACTGAATGGAAGGAGTACCGCATGCCCGACTGGCAGAAGGTCCGCACCCTGATGAAAACACCGCTCCTCATCGATGGCCGCGGCGTCTTCAACAAATCCGATCTCCAGGGCTTCACCTACCTGCGTATCGGATAACTGCTCAAGGGACCTTTAGACCTTCAGATTGAGGCTTCGCTGTAAGGCGATGCCGAAACCCCGATAACGAAGTATATCGGGGCCTTCAGACCTCAGACCTTATGTCCAAGTACCTTGTAACCGGCACCGCCGGTTTTATCGGCTTTCACCTGGCCAATGCCCTACTGGCTCGAGAAGAAGAGGTGGTTGGGATTGACAACATCAATGATTACTATGATGTAAACCTGAAGTATGCCCGCCTGGAAGACGCCGGAATCAGAAAAGAGGAGACCGGCTGGCTGCAACAGGCTCAGAGTGCAAGATGGCCTGGCTATCGTTTTATGCGCATGGATATCGGGGACAAGGAGAACCTGGGGAAAATTTTCCAGACTGAGAAGTTCGACTATGTTGTTCATCTCGCCGCCCAGGCAGGCGTACGGTACAGCATAGACAATCCAGATGTATATATTCAGAGTAATATCAACGGTTTCTTCAATATACTTGAGGCATGCAGGCACTCTCCGGTGAAGTACCTGCTCTACGCCAGCAGTTCGAGCGTCTATGGAAATAATGAGAAAGTCCCTTTC
This sequence comes from Bacteroidales bacterium, assembly GCA_041740815.1. GTDB lineage: Bacteria > Bacteroidota > Bacteroidia > Bacteroidales > VadinHA17 > SR-FBR-E99. The sequence goes on along the minus strand of JBGSLG010000186.1, from coordinate 1,762 downwards.
AGCGAGGATGATAATGTGGACTATCCCGTCAGTCTTTATGCAGCCACAAAGAAGAGCAATGAGCTCATGGCTGCCGCCTATAGCCATCTCTATGGAATACAACTGACAGGCCTCAGGTTCTTTACAGTATACGGACCGTGGGGCAGGCCTGACATGGCCATCTATAAGTTCACAGAGGCACTGTTGAAAGGCACCCCCATACAGGTATACGCCAATGGCACTCTTCAGCGCGACTTCACCTTTATCGATGATATTGTCAATGGGATTCTCTCCATACTTGACAGGCAGAAAGAGACAAAGGCGCCTGCCCTGATGAACATTGGCAACCATCATCCCGAGACGGTCAGCACCCTGGTTTCGTTACTTGAAAAGGCCACGGGAAAAAAGGCTCAGGTGGAATATCTGCCCATGCAGCCCGGAGATGTTAAGGCAACCTTTGCTGACATCACCACAATAAATGAATACAGCGGATTCAGTCCGAAGACAGACCTGGAGACCGGGTTGCACAGGTTTGTTGAATGGTATATGAAGTATTTTATAAAAGACTTGACTTGAGACCTTTTCTTTCCTAATTTAGTATCAGTCTACTAAAGTCTGGGAAAATATGAAAAGGTTAAAACTAATTACAGGTATTGTTCTTGCCATAGTCCTGGTATCAGGATGTGCAACGGTAAAGGTATACTCTGATTCGGGACTGGACAATGAAACCGGTCTCCGTTATTACACTCTCAAACCTTATCTGCTGGTTGAGTATCTTGCAAATAAGGATAACACCGTTAAGACGTCGGTGGTTTATCTGCCTGATCTCTCCTCGCCGCAGTACATGAAGATCAGGTCCGGTCTGGGTTCCAGTGAGCTCAAGATGAGTTTTGTCAACAGCTCCCTGGAGTCTTACGGTGTGGCCACCGACTCCAAGTTGCCTGAAAGCATGGAAGCTTTTGCGGCCATGCTCTCCAAGAGCGCTTATGCTGCTCAGGCATTTGAAAGTGCCCCTCCCTTCAACCCTCCGACGGACGGGGAGACCCCACCTGATACAGGAAGGACTTTCAGGCTGTATGAGATACACACCGGCCCGTCCGGCACCACCCTGAGAGAGGTATTGATGCCGGACGATAAATTCCAGGGGTTATGAAAAACAGGATCCTCAACCGGAAGATATGGGTCAGCGGTGTGCCTTATAAGGTAGGTACCGGCTGGCTTGCCCCGCAGCCTGACCTGCGCGACTACACCCCTGCGAGCAAACAGGTAACCTTCTTTAGCAGGAAACTAAAACTCCCCTCCCTGACCGCAAGACCGCAGGACCGCAGGACTGCAGGACAAATTGACCTTAGGGAATGGTGCTCTCCCATTGAGAACCAGATGGACCTGGGCGCCTGTACAGCCCACGCCGCCGCTGGAATAGTTGAGTATTTTGAGAAAAGGGCATTCGGAAAGCACATTGATGCCTCGCGATTATTCCTTTACAAAACAACCCGAAACCTGATGCAGGTATCCGGTGATACCGGCGCCTGGCTGCGTGAGACCATGGGTGCATTGGTGTTGTGCGGAGTGCCTGAAGAGAAGTATTGGCCCTATAAGGTGAAGGATTTCGACAAGGAGCCGTCAGGATTTGTTTATGCCCTGGCTGAGAACTACTCAACGCTAAAGTACTTCTGCCATGACACCCAGGGGTCTGATACCCCCGGTCCGGAGGTTCTTGCCTCTGTGAAAAGCTATCTTGCTGCAGGCATACCCGCTATGTTCGGTTTCTGGGGTTTTCAGT
>JBGSLG010000185.1:0-7376 GCA_041740815.1 Bacteroidales bacterium | reverse complement strand
AAACATCCCGGGCGATGCCAAGCCGATATCACTGATAGAAGACTGTGCCGTGGCTGTTGACAAGCTGGGCGATTTTGTGGGCGAGATTGAGGATATGCTTGCCTCCTACGGCAAAGAGTCTGTCTATCATGCACATATAGGTACCGGCGAGCTGCACATAAGGCCTCTGATCAACCTTAAGGATGCAGAGGAGGCGAAGCTGCTGCGCACAATCGGCGAGAAGACAGCCATCATAGTTAAAAAGTACCGCGGCTCGATGAGCGGCGAGCATGGCGACGGGCGCCTCAGGGGCGAGTTCATACCCCTGATAATCGGTGAGCATAACTACGAGCTCAACAAGCGGATCAAGCGCAGCTTCGACCCGCATAACATCCTCAATCCCGGCAAGATAGTGCACACCCCTCCTATGGATACCTCACTTAGGTACACGCCGGGGAGGCCTACGCCGGAGCTGAAGACATTCTATAATTTCTCGGATAGTGGCGGCGTAGTGCGGGCTGCGGAGAAGTGCAACGGGTCGGGCGACTGCCGCAAGAGCAGCGTCATTGGCGGCATAATGTGCCCGAGCTACATGGCCACAAGCGACGAGAGGCTGACTACACGGGCAAGAGCCAATATCCTTAGGGAGATGCTTTATGCCGACAAGGAAAATCCGTGGGACAGTCGCGAGATCTACGAGATCCTTGATCTGTGCCTGGCATGCAAGGGGTGCAAGAGCGAGTGTCCGTCAGGAGTTGACATCGCCAAACTCAAGTCGGAGTTCCTGCAGCACTACAACGATGTTCACCCACCATCGTTGCGTACCCGCATGATTGCCTCACTGCCTGATCTTTACAGCCTCTTCTCTGTCATCCCGGGCATCTTCAACTTCTTCGCCACCAATCGCGTCACATCACTTATAATAAAGAAATTTTCCGGCTTTGCCTCTCAACGGAGCATTCCGGTTCTGGCGCCGGTGACATTCAGAAGGTGGCTTAAAAGGAACCTGGAAAAGATCAATCCGGCCAAACCTGTCGGAGAGCTCTGCCTGTTCATTGATGAGTTCACCGACAATAACGATGCGCATGTCGGCATCAGCGCAGCGAAGCTTCTCACAGGGCTGGGTTACAAGATTATGGTTGTCAGCCATGCCGCCAGCGCCAGGACATATATCTCAAAGGGATTTCTCCGCACAGCGAAGAAGCTGATTATCAAAAACATTGAAGCCTTTGCCCCTCTCGTCAGCGCTGAGCGGCCGCTGGTGGGTATTGAGCCATCGGCTATTCTCGGGTTCCGCGATGAGTTTCCGGAGCTTGCGGGCGACGGACACCGCGATCAGGCACTGAAGCTGGCGGCCAGCACCTTCACCCTCGAGGAATTCATAGTCAGGGAGTTCAAAGAGGGCAGGATAACACGGGAGATGTTTCGCGGTGATGCTGCCGAAGTGCTGGTGCATGTCCACTGCCAGCAGAAGGCGATAACAACCTCTGTCCCGGTGATAGAGGCCCTGAGCATTCCTTCAGGTTATAAGGTCAGGGAGATACCGTCAGGCTGTTGTGGCATGGCCGGCGCCTTCGGTTATGAGAAGGAGCATTATGATCTCTCCCAGAAGGTTGGTGAGATGGTTCTTTTCCCCGATGTAAGGGCCGCATCGGCCATGACAATCATCTGTGCCCCGGGCACAAGCTGCCGGCACCATGTAAAGGACGGCACGGGGAAGATTGCACTGCATCCGGCGGAGGTGCTCTTCCGGGCCCTGAGGCCCGGTTAGTCTTCAGTCTCCAGTCTTCAGTCTCCAGTCTTCAGTCTCCAGTCTTCAGTCTTCAGTCCTCAGTTAATCAATGATTTACTTACTGCAAATTGTGAACTGTGGACTGCTGACTGATTCTGACTGCCGACTGTGGACTGCTGAATGCCGACTACCAGATATGACTGCCGACCGTAGACTGCCGACTGTAGACTTCCCTCATGTATAGCCTAAATCAACTCGAAGGGATCGGCATCCCGCCAGATGGGCATGTCAGTGCGGTATTTTACAAGTGATTCCATAGGGAGCATGGCTGAGACAACGCCCTCGACGCCGGGCTCAAGGGAGGCCAGCATCTCACCCCGGGGACCGATGATGGCCGAATCGCCCGTATAAACTGTTCCGTCCGGACTTTCTCCAACCCTGTTGACACCAATTACGTAGCACTGGTTCTCTATCGCCCTGGCCACCAGAAGTGCCTTCCAGACACTGCTGCGGACAGAGGGCCAGTTGGCCGAATAGATGATAACATCAGTGTCGCCGCGGTTCCTGGACCACACCGGGAAGCGCAGATCATAACATACCTGAAGGTTGAAGCTGAACTCGCGATAGCTGACTACAACGCGCTTGTTACCACGACTGTAAACAGTCTGTTCTCCGCTCATGGAATGGAGATGGCGCTTGTCATAACAGGTCACCTCGCCAGAGGGTGTGACGAAGATCATCCGGTTATAGAACAAACCCTCTTCTTCAATGATTAAAGACCCGCAGAGAGCATAACCGCCTGCTGAGGCTCTCTCCTTCATCCACCTGACTGTGGGTCCGTCCATGTCCTCGGCCATCGGCGCAGGGTTCATTGTAAATCCCGTGGTGAACATCTCGGGCAGAACAACAATCCCGCTGCCGGGAGCAGCAGCATCAAGCATCGAGGAGATATGCGCCAGATTGCCATCCCTCTCCTCCCACTTCAGTCCGCACTGTACTATAGTTGCTTTCATTGCTACAAAACTGTAGATAAAGATATGAAGTAACCTTCATAAAACATAACCTGTGCCGTTGTGTTCAGCAAGAGAGACAAGAGGGTACCCCATAAAACAAAAAAAAACAGGCCCGAAGCCTGTTTTCCTTATATCGTTTATCCTATTTCCCGGTTGCGCCCGCCTGATACTCCGTGAAAATCGTTGTTATCATCGGCTTGTAGAAGAGCCAGAAGAACCTCCTGGAGTCGTTTTCATTATCGGAATAGAGCAGTGCTTTGCCGCCTTTCTGGAAATTCTTGAATCTGGCTGTCCAGCACGGCACGTCATTGCTTGCGAAATCGCCCGAGAAATAATAAGTACGCTGCACGAGCGGCTCAAGTGTCACTGCAGGGAAGACCGCCTTGAGGCTGTTGTCAGAGAGCAGTGAATCGCCAACAGGTGTAGTCTTCAGCACGAATTCCGAGACAACGCTGTTCTCGCCCGGATCGATTATATCAAAACTATTTGTAAAGGCTACCTCCTGCGGCACATTGAACTGGACGGCATAGGTCTCGCTGGTTGTTATAATGGGTAGTGCCGATGACAGATGCGTGCCTTCCTCGAGCACGATGATGCTGTTTTCCTTCAGGAGCACCACACCAGGCTTTGTGAATGTCCATGGTTCACGGTACTGCTTCCTGTAGAGGGCTGGCATCCATCCTGGTGCTCCGCCTGTGGAGACAGTGTCGAGACTGCTGTAATACTGTCCCATCCAACCTGATGATGAGATCCCCAGCAGCTCCTCGGTCTTGAATCTCTCTAGTCCTGCCGTGGGGTAATCAAATGTATTGTATTCAACAAGCACCAGTTTGTCGCGTTTCTTCATCTCCGACAACAGCAGATAGTCGTTGTTATTCAGTCCGCCGTAAAGCTTGCGCGACCGGCGTGCTTTCTTTATCCCCTGGTACCAGTCGTTGAAGAATACCCCGTAGGTGTCAGCGTAATATAGAGCGTCATTGTTCTCGGCAAGTTCCAAAAGTTCGGTAAGGCGGAAGTCAATTTTTTTGAACTGCTTCTCTCTCACCGGCCTCAGCGGAACAAAGCCGTAATAGTCCTTTGCTGCAGAGTAGCTGCCTCCCTTTTCTCCTTTAACAAATCTTCCGTTGGTCATAACGTATATAAACGACTTGTGACCCATTCTGTCAAGCGTGGGTACGGTCTTGTCCAGTATGACAACATCAATCGGCTTTTTATCCTGGAGAGCCCATCTGATGAAGCTTACAGCCGGAATTAAAAGAAGAACCGCAAGTATGATTAGGGTGATTAGCAGAGGTTTTTTCATAGTTACCGGAATTTGATAATATCCTGTTACTAAACGAATTCTTGATACAAACAGTATGTGTGGATTGAAATTTAATTGCTAAATGTATTAATTTATTTCATCCGGAGAAAATAATTTCCGTGAATGTGTCAAAAAACGTGACGATGCAACTGATTTTGTAATAATTTGCGGGAGAATTTGTGTATATGCCATATGTTTTCAAATCAGCCACTTGCAGACAGGTTAAGACCTAAGTCGCTCGATGAATTTGCCGGTCAGGATCACCTGGTCGGTTCTGACGGTGTACTGAGGAAGGTAATCGAGTCGGGCAACGTACCATCGTTCATCCTGTGGGGTCCTCCCGGGGTTGGAAAGACCACCCTGGCTCGTATTGTAGCCTCCAGGCTGGAGCGTTCCTTCTTCCAGCTCAGCGCCGTCAGCAGCGGTGTCAGGGAGGTCCGGGAGACAATTGAGAAGGCACGGAGTCAGCAGTTCTTCGGCAAGCCCAATCCAATACTCTTCATTGACGAGATTCACCGCTTCAATAAATCGCAGCAGGACTCACTGCTTGGTGCTGTAGAGCAGGGTATCATCACGCTTATCGGCGCCACCACCGAGAATCCCTCTTTCGAGGTCATCTCACCACTGCTCTCGCGGTGCCAGGTATATGTACTTAAACCGCTTGATGATGAGATACTTAAAAAGCTGATCGAGCATGCATTGGCGCATGATTATTATCTCTCGCAGTACAAGACAAGGGTTGATGAGTACGAGGCACTGATACGGATCAGTGGCGGCGATGCGCGAAAGCTTTATAACGCGCTGGAGCTGACGGTCTCGCTGGAGGCAGAGAAGGGCAGTGAGGAGATAGTTATTACAGATGAAATGGTTCTCAGTCATGTGCAGCAGAACCTGGCCCTGTACGACAAGAACGGTGAGCAGCATTTTGACATCATCTCAGCCTTTATCAAATCGCTGAGAGGCTCTGATCCCAATGCGGCAGTCTACTGGCTGGCGCGCATGGTCGAGGGCGGTGAGGATGTCAAGTTCATCGCCCGCCGGATGGTGATACTGGCTGCGGAGGACATCGGTCTGGCCAATCCCAATGCCCTGCTGCTGGCTCAGGCCTGCTTCAACGCCGTCAACCTGGTAGGCTGGCCGGAGTCGAGGATAATACTCTCGGAGGCAGCCATTTACCTTGCCACCTCACCAAAGAGCAACGCCGCCTACATGGCCATTGAGAACGCCATAGGGGCAGTGCACAGACACGGCGATCTGCCGGTGCCGCTGCACCTGCGGAATGCCCCCACCAGGCTGATGAAGGATCTCGGTTATAGCAAGGATTATAAATATGCCCACGATTTCAAGGGAAATTTTGTCAATCTCAACTACCTTCCTGAGGAGATCTCAGGCAAGATATTTTACGAACCGGGTCAAAATGCCCGTGAGGATGATATTCGTAAACAACTTGCAGCCAGATGGCAGAAAATTTATAAATATCGGACAGATGGCAAATAAAATTTTTAGTAAATTTATAGCATGAAAGTCAGTCAACTGAACATTCCGTTTTTAAAATACAGTGATAGCGGAAATTTCCTGCTTCTTTCCGGTCCCTGTGTTGTGGAATCCGAAGAGATGACTTTCAGGGTAGCCGGGGAGGTGGTCAAACTCTGTGACAAATACCATATCCCACTGATATTCAAGTCGTCATACCGCAAGGCCAACCGTTCACGACTCGACTCTTTTTCAGGTATTGGTGATCAGAAGGCTCTTGAGATCCTTGCCGCCGTGCGGGCTGAATTCTCTGTGCCGGTGGTGACTGACATACACTCGCCAGAGGAGGCTGAGCTTGCCGCAAAGTATGTTGACGTGCTGCAGATCCCGGCGTTCCTCTGCCGGCAGACCGACCTGCTTGTGGCTGCGGCACAGACGGGCAAGGTCATCAACGTCAAGAAGGGCCAGTTCCTTTCAGGTGCCTCGATGCGGTTTGTTGCCGGGAAGATAAGAGACTCAGGCAACCCCGGGGTGATGCTCACAGAGCGTGGCAGCTTCTTCGGGTACAATGATTTGGTGGTTGACATGCGCAATATCCCCATCATGAAACTGACCGGGGCACCGGTGATCATGGACATCACCCACTCGCTGCAGCAGCCCAACCAGGAGGATGGCGTCTCAGGCGGACAGCCGGACATGATTGAGACGATAGGCATGTGTGCCATCGCTGCCGGCGCTGACGGAGTATTCATCGAGACCCATCCCGAGCCAGCCACAGCCCTCTCCGACGGAGCCAACATGCTGAGGCTTGATCTGCTCGACGATCTGCTTAGAAAACTTACATTAATAAGAACTACAGTTAACACTTTTTAAAAATCTACTAATTAAATTATTATGAAAAAGTCAATCATTCTTTTTTCAGCACTCCTCGTGGCATCAGTCTGCAGTGCCCAGACGCTGGATGAGATCGTAAACAAGTACTATGCAGCCAACGGATCAGAGAATCTGGAGAAGGCCACAACCCTCTGCATGGAGGGCCGGGTGAGCCAGATGGGAACCGAGATGCCTATGAGCATCATGGTAAAGAAGCCGGGCAAGGTGAAGATGGTCATCACCTACAGCGGGATGGAGATCATCACAGCATTTGACGGTGAAAAAGGCTTCATGGTGAATCCACTGGCAGGCATGACAGAGCCGATGGAGATACCGGCTGAGCAGCTCGGCGGCATTCAGGAGTACAACATGTTTCGTGACAACCTCCTGGAGGCGTTCAAGGCCGGCAGGCTCAAGCTCGACGGCGAAGAGGCCGTTGATGGCAAGCCAGCATACAAGCTTATCATCACCGACGAGGCCGGCAAATCGTCGACCGCTTTCGTCGACAAGGATAGTTTCCTCACCGTCAAGACTGTGGCAACGGTAGAACAGATGGGACAGATGATGGAGGTCGAATCATATATCAAGGAATATATGGAAGTCGGCGGGGTGAAGTTCGGCAAGGTAATCACCCAGATGGTTAACGGCCAGGAGCTTGGGGGTATGACTGTTGACAAGATCGAGCTCGACAAGGTGCTTGATGATTCCGTCTTTAAGATCAATTAATCCGGGCATCACGCAGGGCGAAGCCTGATCATATCAATTTATTGATAATTAACAGGTTTATTATAATAAAGATGCCACCCGGTGAGGGTGGCATTTTTATTTTAAGGCAGGCCTGTAAGCCGGGTTCTGTCGTGACGCGGCATCCTGCAAGAGGATTATGCATCTGTTCCGTCATTTATCTGGTCCCGCAGTCGCCTGCGGGCTCGTACGACCTACCCCCCGGCTCGGGCGAGCAGCCCTCAGACGCCGGTATACATGGTCTTTCAACCCATCAGGT
>JBGSLG010000184.1:0-4245 GCA_041740815.1 Bacteroidales bacterium | reverse complement strand
TCCCACGCTCTCAAGCACGGCGCGCATAGCACCACCGGCCTTGATTCCCGTACCTTCGGTTGCGGGTTTGATGAATACGTAGGCTCCGCCGAACTTGCCATACTGCTCATGAGGTATGGTGCCTTTGTTCACCGGTACCTTAATGAGGTTCTTCTTGGCATCTTCAATGCCCTTGGCTATGGCGGTTGTGACTTCACTTGCCTTACCCAGGCCGTGACCAACAATGCCTTTCTCATCGCCGACGACGACGATAGCCGAGAAGCTGAAGGTACGGCCCCCCTTGGTTACTTTGGTTACCCGATTGATGCTTACCAGCCTGTCGGTAAGTTCAAGATCGCTGTTTTTTACTCTCTTTATTCCGTATGCCATACTGATTAGAATTTTAAGCCGCCTTCGCGTGCTCCGTCAGCTAATGATTTCACTCTGCCATGATACTGGTATCCGCTTCTGTCAAAGACAACGGTCTCAATGCCTTTATCTTTGCATACTGCAGCCAGGCGCTTGCCTACCAGCACTGCCATTTCGCTCTTCTTTTTGCCGGTGACAGTGGCAATCTCCTTCTCCCTGGAGGAGGCCGATGCCATTGTCACTCCGTTGACGTCGTCAACAGCCTGAACGTATATCTGTTTGTTGCTGCGGTATACCGCAATCCTGGGTTTATCGGGGGTTCCCTTAATCCGTTTGCGGATCCTCAGTCTGATCTTTTCTCTCTTTTCTGTCTTTGTTAAAGCCATGACTTTAATCTTTAATCATGTTAAACACCAGCCGATTTACCGGCTTTTCTTCTGAGTTGTTCACCCACGAATTTGATACCCTTGCCTTTGTAGGGTTCAGGCGGACGCAGTGATCTGATCTTGGCTGCGACGTGACCTATGAGCTGCTTGTCAATGCTTGTGAGGGTGATGACCGGGTTGCTTCTCTTTTCAGTCTTGGTCTCCACCTTTATCTCCTGGGGCATCTCCATGATAATATCATGTGAGTATCCGAGGCTCATCTCAAGTTGCTGACCTTTTGCTTCAGCGCGGTAGCCTACTCCGACAAGCTCAAGATCCTTCCTGTATCCCTTTGAGACGCCCACAACCATATTGGCTATGAGGGCTCTGTAGAGACCGTGAAGTGATTTAAGACGCTTCTCTTCGTTTGGCCTTGCAAGGATGACATCATCGTTCTCAACCTCCACCCTGATGTCACTGTCAATCTTCTGCGACAGGGTTCCCAGGGGGCCTTTAACACTGACCACGTTGGCGTCGTCAACCGAGATTGTGACGCCAGACGGCAGGTGTACAGGTAATTTTCCTATTCTTGACATTTAACCTCCTACTGTTTAATAAACATAACAAATTACTTCGCCCCCGACATTCTCCCTTGCGGCCTCCTTTTCGGTCATAAGACCATGGGAGGTTGAAAGGATGGCTATTCCCAGTCCGTTCAGGACTCTCGGGAGTTCATCAACACCAGCATAACGTCTGAGACCCGGACGGCTCACCCTCTGGATCGATTTGATAGCCGGCAGCTTGGTTTTGGGATGATACTTGAGGGCTATCTTGATCTTGCCCTGCAGTTCATCATCAATGAACTTATAGCTGAGGATATATCCTTTGTCGTAGAGTATCCTGGTGATATCCTTTGTCAGACCGGAAGCCGGTGTCTCAACCACTTTATGTCCGGCTTTCATGGCATTCCTTACCCTGGTAAGAAAATCTGCTATTGGATCTGTCATCTTATATTATGATTTATTGTTTATATCGTTGTCGGGTTGTTACCAGCTTGCTTTTTTTATACCCGGGATGAGGCCTTTTGATGCCATCTCCCTGAAGGTGATCCTGCTGATGCCAAACTGTCTCATGTAGCCTCTCGGTCTGCCTGTAAGCTTGCATCTGTTCCGCTGCCTGATAGGGCTTGAGTTGCGCGGCAGCAGGCTCAGTCCGACATAGTCGCCGTCTGCTTTGAGTGCGGCTCTTTTGGCGGCGTATTTTTCAGCAAGTTTTACCCGTTTGACCTCGCGGGCTTTCATTGATTCCTTAGCCATAATCCGATCTGTTTACTTGTTTTTAAAGGGAATTCCAAATTCTTTAAGCAGGGCATAAGCCTCTTCATCGCTCCCGGCGGTGGTGACAAACGTGACCTGAAGTCCCATGATCTTGGCTATCTTATCGATGTCGATCTCGGGGAATATGATCTGTTCAGTTATACCGAGGGTATAGTTCCCGCGGCCGTCGAGCTTCGCCCCTACACCCTTGAAGTCGCGTATCCGCGGCAGGGCAACTGAAATAAGTCTTTCGAGGAACTCGTACATCTTGTCTTTGCGGAGGGTCACCATGACGCCGATAGGCATTGCCTTCCTGAGCTTGAAGTTGGAGATATCCTTCTTGGAGATAGTCTGAACCGCCTTCTGTCCGGCGATGTCAGAAACCTCTTTCTGTCCCATCTCAAGCAGTTTCTTGTCGGCAATGGCCTGACCCAGTCCCTGGTTGATAACTATCTTTTCGAGCCGGGGCACCTGCATGACAGTCTTGTAATTGAACTGTTTCATGAGTGCAGGTGTGATCTCACTCCTATATTTTGTCTTTAAAGCAGGCGTATACATTACTTGATCTCCTCTCCTGATTTTTTGGCATAGCGCACAAGTTTGTTCTTATCATTCAGTCGGCGTCCGACGCGAGTCGGTTTGCCGCTGGCCGGGTCAACTACCAGGAGGTTTGAAAGGTGCACTGCTGCCTCTTTCTTGAGAATGCCTCCCTGTGGTGCCTTGGCGTTGGGTTTGGTATGTTTTGATACCAGGTTTACCCCTTCCACCAGGGCTTTGTTTTTATCCCTGTTGACCTCGAGGACGCGGCCTTTCTGTCCTTTGGATTCACCGGCAATGACAGCCACTGTGTCTCCTTTTTTGATGTGTAATTTCTTCTGCATCGGGTGTCAGTTTAAAAATTATAACACTTCAGGTGCAAGTGAGACGATCTTCATATACTTGTCGCGCAGTTCTCTGGCGACAGGCCCGAAGATACGCGTGCCGCGCACCTCGTCTGTGTTGGTCAGCAAAACCACGGCGTTGTCATCGAAGCGGATATATGAACCGTCGGCGCGGCGTATCTCCTTCTTCGTTCTCACCACCACGGCCTTGCTCACTGTACCTTTCTTTGCTTCACCGGAGGGAATGGCGCTCTTTACGGAGACAACTATCTTGTCTCCCACGCTGGCATACCTCTTCTTGCTTCCGCCGAGCACCCTGATGCAAAGAACCTCTTTGGCACCAGTGTTATCGGCTACAGTCAACCTGCTTTCCTGCTGTATCATAATTACTTAGCTCTTTCAATTATTTCAACCAATCTCCAGGCTTTATTCTTGCTGAGAGGCCTGGTCTCCATTATGCGTACCGTATCACCGATGTTACAGGTATTCTCCTCATCGTGAGCCATGAGCTTTTTCGTTTTGTTGACGAATTTGCCATAGATCGGGTGTTTGACCTTTCTGCGGATGGCAACGACGATAGATTTGTCCATCTTGTTGCTGACGACAACACCTGTACGCTCTTTTCTAAGATTCCTTTCTTCCATGCTGATGCGGCTATTTTGTTTTATCATTCATCTCTCTTTTGCGCTTCTCTGTAATGAGCCTTGCAATAGTTCTCCTGCTTTCCTTGATCTTCTGCGGATTATCAAGAGGGGAAATTGCGTGGTTAAGCTTCATGCGCACGAGAGCGGATTTCTCGTTATCTATGTGTTCGAGAAGCTCCTGATTGCTTAATTCTCTTATCTCTGAACTCTTCATCTCTCTTATTCTTTATTACTCTGCAAAATCACGGCGCACAATGAATCTTGTTGCTACTGGCAGTTTCTGTGCTGCCAGGCGGAGTGCTTCCTTGGCCACATCAAAGGGAACGCCCTCGGCTTCAATGATTATGCGTCCGGGTGTTACCGGTACAACAAATCCTTCCGGAGCACCTTTACCTTTACCCATACGAACCTCTGCGGGTTTCTTGGTTATGGGTTTGTCAGGGAAGACGCGGATCCAGATCTGGCCTTCACGTTTCATATGACGGGTGACAGCCTGACGGGCAGCCTCAAGCTGACGTCCTGTTATCCAAGCCTCCTCAAGGGTTTTGATGCCAAATGACCCGAATGCCAGCTGATTGCCTCTCTGGGCATTGCCTTTCATTTTGCCCTTCTGGCTCCTCCTGAATTTGGTCTTCTTCGGTTGTAACATCGCTAGATTGTATTAAATATTAATTACCTGTCGCGGCTATCT
>JBGSLG010000183.1:0-12256 GCA_041740815.1 Bacteroidales bacterium | reverse complement strand
TGTAAGAAGCGGGTCAGGAGGATTGCCGTCAGGGAACCGGAGGTTATTGTAATTGGTGTTGCTGAGATCAAGCCCTCCCTTCAGTCCCATAGATAGTTTCCCTTTTCCAAGGCGTACGTTGTAGGCATAGAACCCGTAAATGCCGATATCCTTCGTCACGCCGTAGGTCATGTAATCAGCTGCAAAACCGAGGGCCACCTTCTCACGCTTGTTCACCGGGCTGTGGAGGGAGAGGCTCTGGAACTGAGGAGCCCCGACAATACGCGCCCATTGTTTTCGGTATGAGAGGTTTGCACTCAGTGCTCCGCGCGAGCCGGCATATGCCGGATTAATGATGAGCCCGTTTGTCAGATACTGACTGGTGATGGGGGTCTGCTGAGCTGAAACAGCCTGCTGAAGTGCAACTGCAAAAACCAATAATATATATATCCGGCTCTTCATTCTATCTCCGGAGAATTAAGAAACCGCTGATATTTGCCGTGAACTCCGGCACACTCATATCCTGCGCACCCCTGATGGTAAGCAGAAAATAGTATGTGCCCTCAGGCACTTCATTCCCGTTCAGATCGAGGCCGGACCAGGCACTGACCGGGTTATCACTCCGATAGTCTTCGCTTCTGTAAACAACAGCGCCGCCGGTATTAATGATGACCAGCTCGTTGAATGTGTACTCCAGTCCTTCAATATTGAAATAATCATTGATATTGTCTCCGTTGGGAGTAACTCCCTGAGGAATAGTCAGTTTCGGCACCTTCAGTGTCACGCTGACATCATCGGCAACACACTGTCCGTTTGTCACTGAAAAAATGAAGGTATTATCACCGAAGCCGAGCTTCCTGACTTCTGTGGTCTTTTCACCGGCCGATGTGAAGACCGGCTCACCATCACCGGATTGAAAGTCATAACTCCATGATGCTGAACCGTCGCCGTCAAAGCTGCCTTCAAGCAAGGCTGCAAACTGGTAAGGAAGGAGTATCCTGTCTGCGCCGGCACTGATGTTCTCCGGCATCAGGTCAACAGTCACCGTCACGGGCAGAGAGACCGAGGTGCAGCAGTTGTTCTCACCTGAATAGGCATTACGTCTGAACTGGGTGGTGCCGTCGAGAAGAGGCGGCTGATAGCCTGCTGTGTTATTTGTACCTGCCGCTGTTGCCCAGACGGGTGATGCTGAGGCCTTGCTCTCCCATAGATAACGGAATTTGCCATCCCCTCCTCCGGGAGTGTTACCCGCGAGCGCAGCCGGCGCAGTAGTATTGCAAACGGTCTGGTTTGCAGTTACGGTGTTGCCGGTGATCAGGGGAAGGACTGTTATCCTGAAGTCAGAGTTCTCAGAGCAGGCTCCTGACGTGACTGTTCTGCGGTACCATGTTGTTGCGGTCATGTTACCCGGCTGGAAAGTCTGCGATGAGGCTCCCAGGCTTGTGAAGTTCACATTGTCCGCTGATGAAGCCCATGAATAGGTAAAGGTACCGAGCCCTCCTGCCGGTGTGCCTGACAGCAGTGCCGGAGCAGTCCCCGTGCAGATTGTATCATGACCCTGGGCCGGAAGTCCTATGGCGAATCCCGTTATACGGGGGTCAACGGTAATCCTTATATCATTGCTTATGCTGGTGCAGGCAGAGGAGGTGACAACGCGTCTGTACCATGTGCTGGCCGTCAGCGCTGTGCCGGGAAGATCCTCGGCGGAGGCCCCTGCCATGTTTGTAAAAGCTGTACCGTTGGGGCTGTTCATCCACTGGTATACGTAGGTCCCTGCCCCGGCACCGTTGGAAGGTACTGTACCGTCTAGTGTGGCGGGAGAAGAACCCTCACATATCGTCTGAGCAGCCGATATGGTGTTACCGGTGATAGATGGATGAGATACCAGCTGAACCGCATTGCTGACCGACTGGCATGTGTTAAACGGTCCGCTGTACACCGTACGCCTGTACCAGGTAGTGCCAGGTGAGTCGTTCTGCGGGTCATAGCCGATGGTGGTATTAACTGCAGCGGCAGGTGTCCAGTTGGTGTTGTCGGGGCTGCTCATCCACTGGTATGTGTACGAGGGAGCTGCCCCGCCGCCGGGAGTACTGCCCGTAAGGTTGCTGAAGAGCGTCCCCTGGCAGATTGTCTGGTCAGTTGCAACGGTGTTACCGGTGACAGAGGGCAGTATGGTGACAGTTACAGGTGCGGTTATGTCAGTACAGGCACCCGAGTTGACAATACGGTGGTAGTATGACGTTGCAGTGAGCGCCGGCGGGTCATACTTCGGGTTGGTATTTGTTCCGGATGCATCTGCCCAGGTAAGGTTGTCAGGGCTCTGCTCCCATGAGTAGAGGAAGATACCCGTTCCGCCGGCCGGCCCTGCATTAAGCTGGTAGAGCGCGTGGGGGTTCTGGTTATAGCAGAGGGTTGTGTCTGCCCCCACAAGATTGCCGGTGATACGCGGATGAACTATTATCCGTACAGCCTTGCTAATGTCGGTTATTCCTGCGCCGTCATTGACCACCCTCCGAAACCAGAGGGATACAGCTTCTGTTGCAGCAGGAGTATAGTCGATGCCTGTTCCCGTGACATTTGACCAGGCTATGTTATCATAGCTTCTCTGCCACTGGTATGTAAATGTTCCGCTGCCTCCGGCCGGCCTGGTGCCGGTAAGCGCCGGGGGTACCATGCCCTCGCATATTGAGTCGAGTATGGCGAGGTTGTTCGCGACGTATATCTCATTGAAGAGGAAGCCGTTAAGGGGGAGATTCAGGTTACTGCGCTGTACTCCGGGGAATCCGTCTTTATCCGGATCACCTGAGCTATGGGTGCCGCTGAGACCGCCGGCGACCGTTGCCGTGCCGGGGAATGCGCCGTTGGTCCATATAAGACCGCCGCCACCGCCACCGCCTGCGCCGTTCTGGTTGACGGTGTTTCCTCCTTTGCCCCCGTCAGCTGTAAGGACAGGGGTGTTGGCAAAATATCTTGTGCTTATGATGACTGAGCCGCCACCGCCACCACCGCCGGCTCCGCTGTTTGTCACTGTGTTGTTGATTGCTGCCCCGCCCCTGGCTGAGATTAGCCTCCCGTTACCACGGATGCTGTCAGCATGAATAATAATGATCCCGCCGCCGTTGGCGCCGGCCGAGGTTGTCGGGACGGTAAGCCACACTGAGGCACCGCCGCCACCGCCCATGAAGACACCGTTGTTGAGCGACGTGGGGCTCACGGAGTATCCACCCCTTCCCCCGGTAAGCAGTCCTGCGCACGAGGGGACCTCTACGTCACCTTCGCTGCCGGCACCGTAGTTGGAGCCGCCGCCGCCGCCGGAGAAGTGACCGTTGCCGCCGCCGCCGCCGGTAAGATTCACACCTTTACCCCGGGCCAGGGCGGGATAAAGCGGATCATTCGTCGAGGTGCGGAGCCCAAGACCCTCTCCCTTATAACCTGAGGCACGAGACCATATACTGTATGACTCGAGCCTCATTGTGTCATCCGTCTGCTGGCAGTATCCGTTACCCTGGGCCGTGATGCCTCCCCTGAACCCCCTGCCGCTGACATTGATATCAGCATTAAGGGTAAGGGTACCCTTTACAAGGAACGCCAGCACCCCGCCTTTTGCGGAAGCTGAGTCCCATGCCTGGCATGTAAGCTCGGTATTTACAACCGCACTCCTGTAAGACCTTACCTTGATGAGCTGAACCTTACCCTCTGCATCATACAGGTGAAGAAGGTTCCTTGAGAAGGAAACCCGGCTCAGACCAACGTTCACAGCAGATACTATGAGTATCTCATACAGCCCCGGAGTGCCAATTGTGTTCTGATAGTTGCCGGGCAGGCTAGCGCCGGCATTGATCCTGACTCCGCTCATCTGTATAACCATTACTGTATCGTTAACGGCAAACAGGGAGACATCATCCACAATGACAAAATCGGGACCTATGGTGTTAACACTGGCATATTCGTTAACATTACCGGTAACCAGGGGTGTCTGTGCTGATATAATAGCGCCCCCGAAGGAAAGCATAAGAATGAAGATTGCAAGATAACACCGGGCTATTTCGGACAATCTGTGGGGCATTTTAAGGCTATAATCTGCTAATATATGTAATTATAACTTAAAAACTCCCGGATTATTTTAGGTGTCATGTGTTCCTTTGCGTTCTACCGTGTAGAGCAGAGGAAACTCAACAGTAAATGTGGTACCGCTATCATGCTCAGTATCAAACCATATTGTCCCTCCGGCAGTTTCAACATAACGCTTGACAATTGAGAGACCGAGGCCCATTCCTGACGATTTTGTGGTAAAATTAGGTGTGAACATCTTAGGGATCAGTTCCTCGCGGATACCCGTTCCGTTGTCAATAAACCGTATCTGAACGCGGTCGGCCGTGGCAGAAACAACAATCTGTATCTCGCCTTTACGGTAAGACGGGATTGCCTGAATAGCGTTCTTGAGGAGGTTTGAGAATATCCCGTTAAGATGCTCCCTGTCAGCCATTATCATCGCTTTGCGTATGTTCCCGCTGTCAAGTGTGATGTCAGCGTGCTCTGCGTTACCGAACATGCCGATGGTTGTCCTTAGCTGTGCGAGTACATCTACCTCGGCGGGCTCAGCTCCAGGCAGCCTGGCAAAATAGGAGAATGCCGTAGCAATGTTCGAGAGGTTGTCAATATATTCAATCTGGTTATCGGTAAAGCCCTTCAGTTTCGCATCAAAATCGGGCACCCCGTCATTCCACCATTTGAACAGTTGCTGTACGTTCAGCTTCATTGGTGTGAGCGGGTTCTTAATCTCGTGGGCTATCTGCCTGGCCATCTCACGCCACGCCATCTCACGTTCGGTGCGGGCAAGCTTGCTGGCGCTCTCCCCCAGTTCATCAGTCATACGGTTATACTGCCTCACAAGTTCCCCTACCTCATCGCGACTGCTGTAACTGATATGTTCGTTCTTTCTGCCGTAGACCACTGAACCCATTGCCTGCTGCAGCATGTATAGGGGCGAGGTGATCCTCTCACTGAGAAACACAGCTACCCACATCATAAATATAAGGAGAAGCAGGGTGAAGTTTATCAGCGTCACCACCAGATTGGTGACCTCGCCGGTAAGAAGGTTCTGCATGGCGAAATAAGGCACGTTGAGCCAGGCCAGAAACTCGTTTTCCTCATTGTAGAAGGGCAGGTAGGCTGAAAGGTAACTTAATTCACCAATGGTCTCCTCCCCTATATACTCCTCCTTCCCTGCCTCGGTCAGCACACCAAAGGCTATTGGATCAATCATGCTGCCCTCAAGATTCCGTGCAAAGACTTCAGGCCGCGATGTGGCCAGCAGCATGCCCGAAGGTGAGTAGAGGTTGATGTCGGTAAAGAAGACGTTTGAAAATTTCACAAGGAGGTGATTCAGGGAGGGATAATCCGCAGCCTGCCAGCCTCCATCAAGCGATTGCACCGATGAGAGTTTGTGCTCGAGCTCAATCGAAAGCGAAGTAGCTTTCTCACGGATGATCCGCATGTGATTGGTTCTGAACTGCTGTGTGCTTAAGATCAATGCCCCCGCAATGATTATTATGAAGACAACTGACAGGACAGCGGCAAAAGAAAGCTGGAGCCTTCGCCGGAAGGTGTCAATGTTCAGCAGTTCTCCGGGATGCCTTGTAAAGACCACCAGCACCGTAAACGAAAAAATCAGGATAATAATGAAGAGGTATGCAAACATAATAATCCTGTCCATCAGTGAGACCGTCTCCGTGGTAAGGGCCAGGGTCATCTCGCCCCGGTTATAATAAAGATGTTTGTAACCGTTGGCATGTTCAACCCTGTATTCTTCTCCTCCCTCACGTGGTGTGGCTAACAGGTTATCATACGGATAATCGCCTGACCGCAGCACCAGAATTCCGTCAGAATATTTGGCATAGGATATATCTTTGAGTTTAGGGAATCTCTGGTGGTTACCGTCTAGCAGGAGCTCCGGGTAGCCTGCCAGGTAAGCTTCGATATGACTGACAAGTTCGATGAAAAGACCGTTGGTGACCGATGGGGATACCTCATAAAACAGCCGGGAGAAGTACCAGGCACGGCCTGTCTGGTTTTGCATGAACCAGAACCCTGTACCCGTAATTGTATCGCCCTCATTTCTTATGCGGTTATCGAACCAGTCAAAGCAGTTCTCCGCTGATGAGCCTGTGCCGGCAAGGGCCAGGGGTGAATCGCTCCGGCATATTACAATATTCAGATCATAGTTCTCCCAGTAACCGTTGAAATAGTTATCCTCGAGATACCTGTAAACGGCATTGATGTCAGCGGTGTAGATATTCTCGCCACCGGCCATGGCGGCCAGTATTGTGTCATTCCTCAGTGAAGGCCACATGTCAATGAGCATCCCCTCCGCTACCATGTCATTATCGCCTGCAAGTGAGATTGCCATCACCTTCATGTTACTGTCCTCCTTGAGGTCGGAGTACCTTATCACCATTGTTGTGGCAAAGATGCCCGTAAGCACAGAGAATATTACAATGAGCGATATTTCCGAGTAGTTCTGTCTCTGCCACAGCAGAACCGTCAGCAGGAGGAGCAGAATGTAAAGTACTCCCCATACACTGCACTCTGTTACTGTCAGGCAGGCTACAGGAAGCACCAGTGTAGCAGCAGCCGATACGGCAAGGTTAGTCTTGAGGGTCCACTCCTGCATCATTCTGCCAGCCCTGAGGAACAGGATGACCGGTACAGCCAGAATCATCATGACGCCGATGAAACCGGCAAGGCTCATGAAGGTCATATCGAGGATCTTGAAAGCCTCAAAGCTGATTGCGGAGTTAAGTACAAAATCCCTTAACAGTGCTTCCCCTGCCAGGAAGGCCACATACCCTGCCCCTATGACGGCACCAGGCGCCGCCAGGCGCCATACTCCCTGACCCTCCCATGCTGAATTGAAGGAACCGCTCCTGAATATCAGTTTCAGTCCGGAGACGATAAGAAGCCCCAGCAGGATCACATGGCCAACTGACGGCAACAGGCGACCTGCCGACCAAAGGAAGGGGGAGAAGAGCTCGGTGGACCTGACTGACGGCGGGATGCCTGCAAGGAGGACCACACCATAAATGATTGTAAGGGCACCAAATGCCAGCAGTATTGAAACTGAGTCGCCAATCTTTGGGCCGTAATGCCCTGCTACAAGAACCACAAGCCTGGCCAGCAGGAAAAGAAATATGAGCCAGAGCAGTACCGGGATAATTATAAAGACCGTGTTGGGCTTCCGGTCAGGAAATACAAGCCCGAAATGAAATTCATCCTCTGAACCCATAATCTGAAATACCGAGGCAGCCTCATCAAATGTAATCCTTGCAGAGGAGGGCAGCCAGTAAGGCTCCGGGAATCCAGACCTGAGCAGGTTATTGACAATGGGATACTGCCTGTATACCTTGATAAGGGCCAGCATATCATAATCTCCCGTCTGAAAGTGTACGGGGATGAACCATTTATTGCTGAAGAAGACAGGCTTATGAGCATCAAACCGGTCTTCATAGATGACGGGAAAGGCAATACTGTTGCTTGACCAGTAAGAGATAGTGTCCGCCTTGTAGACAAGGATGGTTATTCCCTTCTCCTCGGCATCCCTGCCGCTGTTGTTACGAAATAATAGGTAGGGATCATCATCTGCCAGGACCTGGTTAGCTACATCCTCAAGTAGCTTCGCAGCCTGCTTTTCCATTCCGGAAAGCCTGGCATCAAGTCGCGAAGTCCGTAAACGCCACTCCAGGTTACTGAAATAAAGCTGATCGGCTCCGATGGCAAGTGCGGCTGCAATAAGCAATCCGACAATGACTTTCCTGATATTCTTAAGTCTTCCGGGCATAACTTCATTCATGATGATAAGGGTCACCTGCTATTACCGACAGCACCCTGTAAAGCTGTTCAGCGAACAATAATCGTACCACCTGGTGAGAAAAGGTGAGCCTTGAGAGTGAGATGAGCTGATCTGCCCTGGCTTTGACAGAGGGGTCAAAACCCCATGGTCCGCCAACGACAAACACTATTCGCTTTTTCGGTAGCATCATAGTGCTCCTGAGCCAGCCCGCCATCTCCATTGTTGAAAAATTCCTGCCGTGTTCATCAAGCAGCACCACATAGTCATCGCTCTTTAAGAGGGAAAGCATCTTCTCCGCCTCCTTCGACATAGTCCTGTCAGCCGATCTGTTTCCCGGGTTTTTAACATCAGGGAGTGTGACTATCTCGAAACGGGCATATTTTAAAATCCTCTTGTCATATTCCGCAACCCCATCCCTGATCCAGGCCTGGTCACTCTTTCCTGTCAGCAGGAGAACAAGCTTCATTAATTCATCTCAGTTTGTTGAGTCAGACAAATATAACAATTAAGGCCTTTAAAATCAGCGCCGGAAGCGCAGAATTAAAAGTGGTTCGGTTTTTGATAATAATAGTTAAATTTGCTATGTCCTTAAAAGTATTGCATAAAGGCACCAAAATGAAAAAGAAATTAATAGCTGCAGCAGGGGTCCTGTTCATCATCGTATCCCTGCTTGCCGCTCAGGAACAGCCCAGGATACCTGCGGGTATCGCTATTGCCTTCCGCTCAGGGAGTGCTTCCGGGCTGTCCGAATATCTGAACAGCACCGTGGAACTGGTGCTGCCTGACAAGGAAGACTTCTACAGCAAGAGTGTTGCTGAGACAATCCTGAAAGACTTCTTTACCCGTTACCGTTCCCGGGAGTTTGTCATCAAACACCAGGGCGCCAAGGGTGATGCCCAGTATGCCATCGCAAGCCTTGAGACCGACAAAGGGCGTTTCCGCGTATATTTTCTCCTTAAGAAAGTCGACGGCAATCCTCTTATACACCAGATACGCATAGAGAAGGAGAATGAGTGATCGCAATCTACGGTCATTTATACTTAATGCTCTCGCCGAAGATACCGGAAGCGGAGATCACAGTTCGCTTGCATCCATACCCGCCTCAGTAACAGGTCGTGCCAGGCTCCTGATAAAGGAGGATGGCATCATCGCCGGCATTAATGTTGCACAGGAAGTGTTCAACATCACTGACCCGGCTCTTGTGACGGAGATCCTCCTCAATGACGGCGACAGCGTCAGCTATGGCGACATCGCCCTTACTGTTGCCGGCAGCGTGCATTCAATTCTGCGGGCTGAAAGACTGGTTCTTAACATAATGCAGCGAATGAGCGGGATAGCTACAGCCACAGCTGTATATGTTGAGAAGATCAGAGGCACCAAAGCACGTATTACCGACACGCGCAAGACAACTCCGGGAATGAGGATGCTGGAGAAGGAAGCCGTACGGCTGGGAGGCGGGATTAACCACCGGATGGGGCTCTATGACATGATAATGCTTAAGGATAACCACATTGATTATGCCGGGGGCATTGCCGAGGCGGTCAGACGTACAAGGGAATACCTCATTACGAACAAACTGCCGCTGAAGATCGAGGTGGAATCAAGGAACATAAAAGAGGTAAGGGAAATACTGGCGGCAGGCGGGGTTGACCGGATCATGCTCGACAATTATACAATTCCGGATACCATGGAAGCCGTAGCACTTATCGGTGGCAGGGCGGAGACGGAATCGTCAGGAGGCATCACCCTGTCAAACGTGAGGGAGTATGCAATGTGCGGTGTTGATTACATATCAATAGGGGCTCTGACCCACCATATAAAAAGCCTTGATATGAGCCTCAAAGCATACTGAAAACCTTTATGAACGCCAGGGAATCGTTAATTGCCAGGAGTGACGGAATAAGAAATGCAGTGCTGCCGGGATTTGACGGAGCACCGCTGGAACTGGTAGTAAAACTGATTGCAAAGGGATTGTTCGGACGGGGAGTGCTGGTCACCAGGGCCTCGTCAATAGCTTTTAACATGCTGATGGCATTGCTCCCCGCCACCATCTTTCTCTTCACCCTCATCCCCTTCATCCCCATTCCCAACTTTCAGACCGAACTGGTACGACTCTTTGAAAATATATTGCCGGTAGCTGCATACAGTCTTCTTGAGACGACCATAATAGACGTGATAACCAATAAAAGCGGCACGCTGCTGGTCCTGATGTTCATTGCTACAATCATCTTCTCAACCAATGGCATTCACGCACTAATTCATGCATTCAATGTCTCCTCACACGGCTTTGAGAGCCGCTCATGGCTGCAGCAGAGGAAAATTGCAGTGTTCCTGCTGTTATTCATCCTGCTCATGTTCTACGCCTCAAGCGCGCTGATCATCATGAGCCGGTCAGTGGTTGACAGGCTGGTGGAGATCGGGGCGCTGGAACTCAACCTGGTTTACTATGTTATAATGGTCTTAAAATGGATTCTGATTGTTGCAATGCTTTTCTTCGCTATCTCGACACTTTATTACCTGGTTCCGGCCCGCAAAAAGGATTTCAGGTACATCTCCCCCGGATCAATAGTGGCAACAACACTATTTATTCTCACTTCCCTGGCCTTCTCAGCCTATGTAAATAACTTCGGACAGTACAATAAGCTGTACGGTTCAATCGGAACACTTATAATCATTCTGATCTGGCTGTACCTGAACTCTGTAGCCCTCCTTGTAGGTTTCGAGCTGAATGTAAGCATCAGGGCCGCCTCATGCAGCAAAACGCCTGCAGACAGGTAATCGGCCGGGGCACGGGCGGAAGATGAATCCCAACATACAGGTAACAGGCCGGGGCACGGACGGAAGGTGTACCCCTGCATTACAGCTGTTACGTGCAGCAGGGCACCGAGGTAATAGGCAGTCTGTTAACTTGTTATATGGACCCTTCCAGGCTACCCGCAGTGCAGGTACTCCTTCACCAGTTTCGCTATGGCCTCATTATTGCCGTAGAGCTCCTCGCTCAGGCTCTTGTCATTGTATGACCTTAACTTCACCGCGAGGTTGTCAATCACTCCTGCGGGGAAGACCCCGTCCTTCTCGAAGTGGCTCCTCAGGCTGAGCAGCGCATCAGCCGAATCCCAGCATGATGCGGGCAGCGACTCGAGCTTCCTGGCCTCAGCCTTAGTCTTCTCTTTGAAAATATTGTAGTTTACGTACAGCCTCTCAGCCATCTCAAGCGCGCCGGGCATCTCCAGCCCGTGCTGTATGGCCATGGCAATGCCTGCCATCAGCATGTAGATATCGGCCGAGCCGTCCGGCGAGCGCAGCTCAACAGTCTGCCTTGAGATCTTGTCTGCCTCACCTGACGGCTCAGCAGGGTTGGCATCATGGATCATATGTGAGGCACCCAGCCACCCCAGTGGGACCCTCACCAGCACCGACCGGTTACGGTCGCCCCAGCAGATATTCGTCGGCGCCTCCTGATGCGGCACCAGCCTCAGGTATGAAGTTGGGATGGTGTTGCCGAAGGCCGTCAGACCCTTGCTCAGATCGAGAATCCCGGCGATCATCTTTCTCGCAGTGTCGCTCAGCTTTCCGTTCTCTATCATCACGTTGCGGCCATCCTTCTCGAGCATCAGGTGGATATGCATCCCCGAACCGGCCTTTCCTACAGTGATCTTCGGGGCGAAGCTGATCTCCACACCGTACTCATAACCCAGCATACGCAGGATCCACTTGGCAATGATTATCTGCTCCACAGCCTGATCGAGCGGTACATGCAGGAACTCAATCTCATGCTGCTCATAATCGTCTCCATCCTTTGAGAAGCTGCCCACCTCGGAGTGACCGTACTTGATATGGCATCCGGCCCTGGCGCAAAGCTCAAGCGCCTCAACACGCAGATCCTCAAACTTGGCAAACGGCTTCGACTGATGATATCCCTTCTGGTCAAACAGCGGATATAGCTCCTCACTCTCCGACCTGACATAGTATTCCAGTTCTCCCAGGGCCCTGATTGTGAACCCCGTGGCAGCAGTAAACCTCTCTATCGCCTTGCGAAGTATATACTCAGGAGAGCTTTCAAGGGGCTTCCCTTCTGAATTGTAAAACGAACAGAGGATCTCAAGCGTGGGTGTCTGCGTGAACGGATTGACAAAGGCGGTGCGGTAACGGGGCATCACATAGAGATCGCTGGAACCGGCCTCGATGAACGAAAAGAGGCTTGAGCCGTCAACACGCTCACCGGCAGTGAGTATTGAAGCCAGGTGATCACGACTGTATGGGACAAAATTCAGCGACTTGAGCTTGCCGTCACCGGCTGCATACCTGAAATTGACCATCTTGATGCCCTTGGCCTCGATGAACCTGATGATGTCATCAGATGTGAACTGGTCTGCCGGCTTCCTGAGAAACTGAACGAGCTCATTGCGGCTCATAAGTATGTCATTG
>JBGSLG010000182.1:0-2718 GCA_041740815.1 Bacteroidales bacterium | reverse complement strand
TTATGGTGTTTCATCCTCTGCTCCAGATTCCAGATTGTATCATTCTGGGTGCGTACCCAGTCTCCCAGGTTATTCTCGACCTGCCTGATTCGTTCCAGTGTCTCAGGAGAATACTGTGTTTGTTTGGCGGACTGGCAACCTGTGATCAGGAGGACCAGGAATAGCACTGTCAGTTGGACAAGGAGATTTTGTTTCATATTGGGCGTTATTTTGAATAAAGATAAGAATTTCAATTCCCTTCGCTTTGCAAATTACTTTCAATATTTCGAGCTCATGTAATCAATGGTTCCTGGCAGGGATCACGGTGTCATCGCCTCGTTACCGGGTTGCTTAGATTTAATTATTTCAACAGCTTTGTATAGTATGACGATCTCAAGAAGCTCGGCGGGGATCAGCATTATATGTCCCACGAATGAGAGGATTATTGTCATGAAGAAGCATGAAGCTACAATTTCAAAGATGCCCGCGATGACCGGAACATGTCCGAATGATCTTTGAAGCTTGATAAGGGATATGCCATAGAGAATACCAATTCCGCCGAAGGTGAGGGCCTGGGCCCCGAGGATGAATTCACGTTCAACAGAATCATAAAAGAGCGAAGCGATATCATATGAGATTATCAGGAACACGCCAAAAATCAGGACATATGACATGATTTTCAGGAGATAGTTCCTGAACATGTGGCCGACCACAATAAAGCCGCGCTGGAAGAAAAAGAAGGAGACGAGTACGGCGACCTTAATGACAATATATACCGGGACGGCGAAGATCATCTGGTCCTCTTCCATGCGAAAATACTCTGCTGCGGCTTCGAGGAATCCGAGGATGAAGTAGACCAGGCCGAAAAGCCAGGCTGTGTTGAGCTGCCTGATGAGAAAAGTGGCTGGGCGGTCAGGGTCGATATCAATTAGAAAGATGTCCTTCAGCCATTCAGAGAAACTCCTGTTGTTATCATCGTTGTCTGCTATCTTACTCAGATCATAATCGAGCGCCGCGAGGATTGTCTTAACGGTGAAACTTCTGGGGGTGACTTCTCCAGCCTCTATTCTCTGGAGGGTACGGACACTTATATTACACTTGTCTACAAGTTCTTCCTGAGTGAGACCTTTTTCTTTCCTGAGCAGTGTGATCTTTTTGCCTAATTCCGGTTGTTTCATTGCCTTGATTTTAAATCTTCACCAATATTACGATTGAAAAACCGATGCATGAAATATTTTGAAGGTACTTTACCCGACATTTACCCGTCATTTAGCTTCTACGTTGAATATAAACACCAGGGGAGGGGGGATTATCTCAGTTATATGCAAGCGAGGAACGGAAATACCTTATCCCCGACAGGAACAATGCCAGGCCTATGCCAAGGTAAATTATTGAAAGATACTCCTTTGGGATGGGGGAGTTACGCAGGAGGTTACCCATGGTTATCATGATAACGACAAGCAGATAGCTTTTCCATGTGATAAATGAGAAGAGACATGGCCTGGCAGGCAACTGCGAAATACGTTCAAGGTTCCTGTCCGCCAGCCTCAGGAACCCGAAATGGTGGATAACCAGTGCTGCAACAAATCCCGGGACGGCAAAGAGCAATACATTGCCGCTGTAACCCCACAGCCACTTCAATGCCATCACTGTAAGCATCGTTCCCACAGACCACCACATTGTCCCGGCAATCGCCGGTAACATCCTCCTTGGTATGGCAGGCTTGCATCTCTCTTCAAATTTTGTCACTACTGTCTTTTTTAAGTCCTGTAATCTCTGTAATGGCTTTCATCCACAACCGGCTGTCGTTCAGACTTTCCGCCATCACAAGCTCTTCTCCTCCAGCCTGCCTGAACAGGCTTTTGTATTCATGCCCTATCTCAACCACCGTCTCGAGGCAATCGGCAGTAAACGACGGCGCAACAACAAGCACCCGTTTTTTTCCTTGTGCTGCAAGCTCTGCCAGAACCTGGTCTGTGAACGGCGAGAGCCAGTTCCTGGTCAGCCTCGACTGAAAGGCGGTGGAGAAGCTTCCCGCGGTAAGGCCAAGTTTACCGGCGATGAGGCGGGTGGTCTCATAGCTGACAGCCCTGTAACAGTATTTGCCGTGCTCCGGCATGCCGTCGGTACAACTGCAGTCGTTGCATGAGATTCCGGGATGAATCTTCCCAACCTGTCTTAACGGGAGGCCATGGTAGGAAAACAGGATATGGTCAAACTTTTCCGGATTATACTTTTTAATGTTTTCAGTCCATGCCTCAACAAAGACCGGATGAGAATAGTACTGGCTTATAAACTTTATCGGGGGTATGAAATCCAGTCGGGATGCATGTTTCATCACCAGCTCATGAACGGATCCCGTGGTGGATGAAGCATAGTGCGGGTACAACGGGAATACGATTATCTCATCATATTTTTCCCCGGCAATCCTGTCAAAGGTCTTTTCAAGTGATGGATTGCCATAGCGCATGGCGCCGGTGATATCGCAACCATCTCCCAGCATCTCCTGAAGTCCGGAAACAAGTTTCTTCATATTGACCAGCAGAGGAGATCCTTCTGCTGTCCACAGCCTCCTGTAAAGGGCTGCAGAACGCGGAGCCCTGAAGGGCACTATAATAAGATTGACCAGTATCTTCCGTGCCAGCCAGGTGAGGTCAATCACTCTTCTGTCATTAAGGAACGCAGAAAGGAATCGCCTCACATCCCTTACACCGGGACTGTCGGGTGTGCCGGTATTTA
>JBGSLG010000181.1:0-18436 GCA_041740815.1 Bacteroidales bacterium | reverse complement strand
TAGGGAAAATATCTTCCTGGTTGTAAAAGCTCTTCAGAAAACAATACCATGACAGGGCCGGTTGAGCGATCACCAACCTGAATGACAGCGTCGGGAAATCGTGCGGCACGCTTGCCAGTGTAGTCACTCAGTACAGTAATGAGAATGTCATTGCTGATCTGTAACATAGAAAACCCGGGATCAACTCCCGGGCTTTTCCTGCGCTCTGTTTGAATGGCTACAGTGCTATTTGTAGCCCCACTAGGAATCGAACCTAAATTTCAGGTTTAGGAAACCCGCGTTCTATCCATTGAACTATAGGGCCGTGCGTTTGCAGCCGCAAATGTAAATTAATTTTCGGTTATCGCAAAAAATCAACAGCCTCCGGCAGGCTTCTTCTTCGCTTTTGACGTTACAGCCGGTTTGACAGCCTTCACTGCGGTGGCACTGCCCTCCGTGGCAACAACACCTCCTCCGCCAAGTGCTGCGGCAGCGCTTTTGCGGAAGTCGTACAAAGCGAACTCCTCATTCGGACTGGTCTGCGAGGGAGCCTGTGCTGAAAGGATGTTCCCGAACCAGTAGTTCAAACCGCCTTCAAGCACATAATTGTTCTCATAGCCAAGCTGCCTGGCTATCATCCATGCCTGGTTGGCGTAGACCGAGCCGTTTGAATAAAGTACGTTCATGTAGGCATCCTGGTTCAGAATGTCAGTGTACTCGTCAGCCAGCAGGTTGCTCAGGGGTACGTTGATGGCACCCGGCATACTGAAGGCTTCAAACTCCTCCGGAGTGCGCACATCAATAAGCCGCAGTGAGGGATCCTTCTGCACAAGCATGTCTGCAACAACATCAGGGGAGACAAACTGCACCCCTGCCCCGGCCTCCTGAAGCAGCTCGTCGGCCGTAAGCCTGAAGTGCTTAACCCTGTCGGGCGGAACTGCTGCAATGATTATTCCCAGCGGGATCACAAAAAGTGCAAGTAATTTAAGCGATTTCATCGTAATTTATATTTCGTTATCAATAGTATAACCCGTATCTGCCGTAAGTGTTCGAAATGATTAGTATTCCTCCCTCGGAAACTTCTTCTCAGCCCACTCTGCAACAAAAAACATGACCAGAGCGGCAACGATCAGCAACAGGCCGAAGAGGCCGTCTGACAGGCCAAGCGTTTCGCTGACTTTCGGTTCGCCGAGATATTTTGCAAAGTATAGTTTCTCCCACAATCCGTAGGTGAAGGCAAAGCCATAGACACCTATGAATAATCCGACGATGAAAACCATGGCATCAATCTTACCGATGGCCGCACCGCAGAAGCTTGTGCCCGGGCAGAAACCGCCCATAATGAATCCGGCACCCATTATCACTCCGCCCACGATAGCTGAAGTAAGATATGTCGGGTTGACGTATATCAGGTCAAGATCAACCCACCCGAAGAGGCTCATGAAGAGCAGTCCGAGCATGGCTGTGATGGCACCTGTGAAGAAGACCTTCAGAACGACGGTGTCATAACCGTAGAATATGCCTGCCAGCTTGCGGCTCGATGAGAAGCCGGAGCTCTCGAGTACCCAGCCAAAGCCTATGCCTATGAAGAATGCAAGGAGAAAGTTGGTGTTCTCCGATATCAGTTCGTATGGTGCTAATGGTCCCATTTGTCTCTCCTTTCCTTAAATCCAGTTTCTCCTGAAAAAATATGCCAGTGCGAACGCTGTGCCGAAGATTGCCATCATTGTGATGAAGCCACCTAGTGAGAGCACGGCCATGCCGCTGAGTGCCGAGCCGCTGGTGCAGCCACGGCCGATCTGCGAGCCCAGGCCGAAGAGGATACCCCCGGCCAGTGCAAATATCAGCCTGCGTCTGGAAGTGATTTTCGGCGAGTGTTCAACCTTCAGCTTGAGACGGCCGGCCACGGCCCCGGAAAGGAATCCGCCCACGATCACCCCAAGCATCTGGAAAACAAGCCATGACCTCATCGGGCTGCCGCTGTGCGATTCCGCATACTCTGCCATGAAGGGCATGGTGTTGACCGCATCCTTGTCGACCACCTCAATGGATGTGGCCACGACACTCTTTATCGCACCGCTGGCTCCCAGGCCTCTGCCTGAGATAAAATTGGCGGCAAGCAGAACGAGACCCAGAAGGACACCGCCGATATACGGGTTGAGGTACCTCCTGCTCTTCTCTTTTGTTGTAGTATTGCTCATATTGTTAATTGTTTTATTGTGATCAGTATAACCAGCGGCTCACCTGGCCCGCAAAGACGAATACAAAACGGAAGGCAAAACTGCCCATAAGTACAAGCACTCCGGGAATCAGTGCCGGGATATGCCTGCCACGCAGCTCCATCAGGTCCAGCACCGCCGGAATGATGATGCCAAGCACCACCACGAAGATCCAGAAAACCATTGTGTACTCTCCGCCAAGAAACAGTCCGGCAGCCTCTATCTGCACCTGGGTGCTTGCAAGGAACCCCATGAACATGTGCACTATCAGGAATAGTTCCGTACCAAGGATGATCAGGTCGATCTTCGTAAAGAGAAGCCTCTCTTCATGATTTTTTGATGCCAGTACAATTGAAGCAGCGCCGGCCGAGAGCCCGGAGGCCAGGAAAAGCGGTCCGAGCACCGATGTATTCCACAGCGGCCTGGCATTGAAGGCTGAGAGCAGTATACCTGTGTATACACCCGTGATAATGGCAAATATCAGCATGACCCATGCCAGGGGTTTCTTGTTTTTGCTGAAGAAGGCCTCAATATCCTTAAGCCACTTATACTTCCAGTCCCAGTTCGGGAAAAATTCCCTGATATGCAGTGCACACCATATTATCGAAACGGTGGTAATTACAAGCAGTGTCCATGCGCCCCATGACATCGGCGACTGTATCCTGATAGTCGTGTAAAGCTGCCAGAAAAAGGCCTTATGGTTGAGGTCATAAAAGAGGGCGGCGAGGCCCAGAACAAGCGCTATCGGGGCAATAAACGGCACCCTGCGTACGGCAGCGCGGTACTGGTCTTCCTTTCCAAGCAGGTAATAGAGTGCGGCAAAAAACAGCACCCCTGCCGCCAGTCCTCCGAGAAACAGGTACAACGGTATGGGCCAGTGCCATATATGCAGTTGCGGGTCAACCATCAGGTTCTCTCTTCCGCTGATAATAAGCTCTTCGTTCATCGTCTGCTCAGATTAGAAAATATAACTGTGGTTGCGTCCCCGCTTCGGGGATGAGTGTCTTTGACTTACGTTTTTTGAGGATCACGCTCACCTCGCTGTTAGGGTCATCAAGATCACCGAAGTACATGCATTTTGTAGGGCATACTGCCACGCATGCGGGTTTCATTCCATCCTTCACCCTGTGAATGCAGAAGGTGCATTTATCAACGTATCCTTTGGGATGGGGATATCGGGCGTCATATGGGCATGAGGCAATGCATGCCCCGCAGCCGATGCACTTGTTGGGTGTTACCAGTACTATCCCACCTTCAACAATATGGCTTGCCCCGGTTGGACAGCACCTGACACACGGTGCGTTGGCGCAGTGGTTGCACCTCTCTGATCTCAGCTCGATCTCAAGCTGGGGGTATGTGCCATCCATCACCTCCACCACCCAGTCGCGGCAGAAACCTATGGGCACATTGTTCTCCGTCTGGCATGCCACGACACAGTCGCTGCATCCGACGCACTTTTTGGTATCAACAGCCATTGCATATCTCATGATACCACCTCCTCTCCGGCCAGATCAGTGACAAAGGTCACGAAGTTGCCGCGCATGCCTGTGCCTCCCATGAGCGGATTAATTAGCACTTTGGTTATAAGGTTTGTGTCGCTTGCCCCCTTTCCGTAACACCGTCGCAGCTTCTTCTCCTGGTGGCCAAATCCGTGAACCATGTATACCGAGTCCCAGCGGATGCGCTCCGTAACCCTGACCCTGATCGGGAACTCCGATCTTTTGCCGTCCTGGTTTACCAGGTGTATGTACTGTCCGGTGCTGAGGCCCCACTCTTTGGCGACGCGCGGGTTGACCCACACGCTGTTTTCATCCATCAGGTCGGTAAGGTTGGGATTATTGGCAGTCCGGCTGAAAGTGTGCATCGGGGCCCTGCCGTAATTGAGGCGGTAGAAGCCGGCCGGCGGCTCCTCGTGAGCAGTATATTTTGGCATTGGATCGAAGCCTGCTTCTTCCAGTGCCGTTGAATAAAGTTCTATCTTTCCGGTAGCAGTGAAGAACTCCACATTTTCATCGGGATAGAAATAGAGGTCGTCGGCTGTGCGTTCAAAGGTTTTTACCCCGATCTTTTTCATCTCCTCCAGGCTGCTGCCCACCTGCTTAAGCTGCCAGTCGAGCTGATCCTCCATCTTCTCAAACGGGAAATACTCAATCACTCCCAGTCTCTTTGCCAGCTCTCTGGCCATATAAAATGCCGGTTTGGTATCATAGGATGGTTCCGCGGCGGGGGCTCTGAGTGCAATCTGGGGCTTCCTGTGCGGTCCGACCCTGAGGTCATCATACCTTTCCAGGTATGTGCACTCCGGCAGTACCACGTCAGCCCAGCCGGTGATCTCCATGGGCATTGTATCAACGACAACGAGCAACTCCAGTCCCTGGATCGCCTTAAGGGTATTCTCCTGGTTGGGGAGGGTCTCCATCAGGTTTGTTCCGTTGACAATCCATGCATGGAACTGGCAGTTGCGGCTCGGGTCCGGAACGGTGGCGTCACAGACACCGTTGGCCAGCACCGTGTCGGCCAGCTTGTAGAGATCCGGAAACTCCGTTCTCCATGATCTCTTTGGCGTGGGATAGGCAGGGTGAGGCGGTTCCGGCAACGCGAAGGTCTCAGTGCGGAAGAATCCGCCCCTGCGGCCCCATGAGCCGAGAAGAGCGTTGAGGATCGCCACGGCCCTCAGGCGCTGCGTGTCATCTCCGTACCATGTGACATGGCGTCCG
This sequence comes from Bacteroidales bacterium, assembly GCA_041740815.1. GTDB lineage: Bacteria > Bacteroidota > Bacteroidia > Bacteroidales > VadinHA17 > SR-FBR-E99. Next base: position 13,521 of record JBGSLG010000181.1, on the reverse strand, counting down.
GGATGAACGATCACTGCCGGTGCGGCATTGGCCATCTCACGCGCTGTCTCGCGAATGACTGTGGGATCAATAGTAGTAATGCCGTAAGCCCATTCAGGGGTCATGTTTTTCACATGCTCCTTCAGGTACTCGAACCCGTATGTATATTTCTCAACGTAGGGCTTGTCATAAAGCTCCTCGGTGATGATGACGTTGATCCATGCAAGAAGCAGGGCCAGGTCCGTTGCCGGTTTTATCGGCAGCCAGTACTTTGATTTACCCGCTGCTGTCGAGAAGCGCGGGTCAACGGTGATTATGGCAGCTCCCTTGTCGATGGCGTCAGACATCTCCTGTACCTGTCCGTTATGCATGTTCTCACCCAGGTGACTTCCGATCAGGACAAGGCACTTTGTATCACGTATATCAAGAGGCTCAGGGCTATCGAGTGCCTCCCCGAATGTAGCCTGGAAGGCCACCTCGCGTGGTCCGCGGCACTGTGCATAGGAAGGGGCTGCAATATGCGGTGACCCGAGGGCGCGCAGCAGGGTCGAGAAGTACTTCCCTCCCGACCCGTGGGTGAAGAGGGCCATGCACTCCGGGCCATACTCGGCGGAGATCACTTTTATCTTTTCGGCAATATAGTCAAACGCCTCTTCCCAGGTTGCTTCACGGAAGCTCTGGGTGCCGCGCTCGTCGGTGCGTATCAATGGCTTGCGAAGCCGGTCGTCGTCGTGGTACATTCCAACGCCGCCGGTGCCCCGCGGACAGAAACGGCCGTTGCAGTTCAGGTCTTCGTTGTTGCCGATGATCTTCTGAATTGATCCCTTGTCGTCTTTGTAGACCCACCCGGCGCACTTCCAGAAACACACCTCGCAGTATGTGGGTGTGCGGCCGGTCAGAGCGGCGTAGGTTGCCTTCTGCCCATCAGTGAGACCTGAAGCAAGGAGCCTGTAACCGGCCGCGCCGGCCATGACTGCTCCCGCTCCCATGGCTGAGATCCTGATGAATTGTCTGCGTGTTGCCATTCTTTAAAATGTTTTTTGCTAAAATTTCAGAACGCTGTTCCTGCAGGCCGTATGACCTGTCTGCCGGTAAAAATATGATAATGAGCAAAGGTACTGTTTAAAGATTAACAGTACAATTAAGATGATTTATATGATAATTTCAGGACAGCGGTCAAACATATCAGGAGAGCCTTTTGTATTTCATCCTGACCGGTCCGGCATTGGCGGTGCGCTTGCGGAGGTTTTCATCATACTCGGAAAAGCTGCCTTCAAACCACACCACCTGAGAGTCACCCTCAAAGGCAAGGATATGGGTTGCCACACGGTCAAGGAACCAGCGGTCATGTGAGATAATGACCGCACAGCCTGCGAAGTTGTCCAGTCCCTCTTCAAGCGCCCGCAGGGTGTTGACGTCAATATCATTTGTAGGTTCGTCAAGCAATAATACGTTTGCCCCGCTCTTAAGTGTCAGAGCCAGGTGGAGCCTGTTGCGCTCCCCTCCGGAGAGTACGCCGCACTTTTTCTCCTGGTCTGCTCCCGTGAAGTTGAAACGTGCGGAATAGGCGCGGGCATTGACCGGCCTGTTGCCAACCATCACCTCATCAACCCCACCTGAGATAACCTCATAAACACTCTTCTTCAGGTCAATATCCGCATGGGCCTGATCAACATAACCAATTGTTACAGTTTCACCCACCTCAAATGAGCCGCGGTCAACCTTCTCCTGTCCCATGATCATGCGAAAGAGGGTGGTCTTGCCTGCCCCGTTGGGTCCTATCACTCCCACTATTCCGTTGGGCGGGAGATTAAACTCCAGCTCCTCAAAAAGTATCCTGTCGCCGAATGCCTTAGCGACGCCCTTTGCGCGGATCACCTTATCGCCCAGTCTCGGTCCGTTGGGTATAAAGATCTCAAGTTTCTCCTCCTTCTGTTTTACATCCTGGTTGAGAAGGTTCTCGTAGGCTCCGAGCCGGGCCTTTGACTTGGCACGCCGCGCCTTCGGTGACATACGCACCCATTCAAGTTCGTGCTCAAGTGTCTTTCGACGTTTGATATTCCCTTTCTCCTCCAGCTCAAGCCTCTTTGACTTCTGTTCGAGCCAGGAGGTATAATTGCCCTTCCAGGGGATGCCCTCGCCACGGTCGAGCTCCAGGATCCATCCTGCCACATTGTCAAGGAAGTACCTGTCGTGCGTGATGCAGATTACAGTGCCGCTGTACTGTTTCAGATGGGTCTCGAGCCACTGGACGCTCTCGGCATCGAGGTGGTTGGTAGGCTCGTCGAGGAGCAGCACGTCGGGCTCGAGGAGCAGCAGGCGGCAAAGGGCAACACGGCGACGTTCGCCTCCTGAAAGAATATTAACCGGTGTAGACGGATCGGGACAGTTCAGGGCATCCATTGCCTGCCCCAGGCGGTGGTCAAGGTTCCAGCCGTCGAGAGCTTCGATCTTCTCCTGCAGGTCAGCCTGACGGGCCATGAGCTTTTCCATGACTTCAGGATTCTCATAGACCTCCGGCTCACCAAAGCGGAGGTTGATCTCTTCATACTCCTTCAGGGCGGCAACCACCTCGGCGGCGCCCTCCTCAACGATCTCACGGACAGTGCGCTTTTCATCCATAAGCGGATCCTGGGGCAGATGACCAACTGTGTAACCCGGTGAAAAAACCACCTCTCCCTGGTACTCCTTCTCAAGCCCTGCAATGATCTTGAGAAGAGTCGACTTCCCCGAGCCGTTAAGACCGATGATACCAATCTTGGCTCCAAGGAAGAAGGAGAGGGATATATCCTTTATAACTTGTTTGTGAGGAGGGTAGCTCTTGCTTACCCTGAACATGGAAAAAATGATCTTCTTATCGTCAGCCATGGTTATGAAGGTTACTGACGACAAAAATAATCATTTTGTCTGCCTGATAACAGGAAGGATGTTCCTTATTGGGTTACCGGTGCCTTGGGGCAGCCCTTGTCAAACAGTGATACTGTCTCCTGCTGTACAAGCACCCATATGATATAGACTCCCTTAAGGGTTCCTATAGGAATATTCAGAAGCCCTATGGCCGACATCACAAGAGTAAGGACGCGTGCCCATGGTTTGCACCCGAGCAGCCCGACTCCTCCGGCTATCATTGCTCCGCCGAAGATGAGAAAGATAATCACCAGGGGTGTTCCGACAAGGGCCAGTACCTTGACAGCGGTGGGGTCATCAACAAACTGATCTGCAAAGCCAAAGGCAAAGGCAATAACCATTGCGATAATTACATTAAGCGAGCCGAAGACTATCTGAAGAATGGCTGCAACACTTACGTGTTTTTTCATCCTGTTCTCCTCAACGGTGACCGGCGTCTGTGTGGTTGTATACTCTTCCATGATGTATTGAATTTGGTTTGCTTAGTTGTTCAGTTTAAGGACTCTAATTTATAAAAAATGCTGCACTACGGTCATAATACTATTTTTTTAACTTTGCCGTTATATCAGAAAGAGATGAAAAGGAAACTCACTTATATCGCAGCCTTGTTTTTGATCGCAACAGCCTTTACGTCGTGTGATATGCTTGGAGATGGCTGCCAGGTGTGCCAGACGGTCTCTTATGACAACGGTAATATCGTAGCCTTGGGCGTTGAATCTGAGTACTGCGACCAGGAGCTTCTGACAATAAAGGCAATCCCCCCAACCACATACAACGGGGTCACCACACAGTGGGAGTGCCGTTGATCAGCCTCTGAGGTTCATTATCTGAACGTTAACCACTAACCTGCTTTTTGTTTAAAAGTTGTTGTTAATAAGTTGTTACTATAGTTGAAATTTGAGGAAATTTTGACTAATCTTGTTAACCCTCGCCGGATACCTTTACGCTGAGTTCGGAACATTAACCCCGGGTTCACTTTATAGACGATGCTGAATATAACAGGCAAAAGGATTGCAATCGTTGAAGACGACATTGCATCTCTGAGGTACTACGAAACACTGCTTAAGGAGACCGGCGCTGTGGTTTCCGTTTTCCGGAACGGGAAGGAGTTTGTTGAGGCCGTCACCACCGGCAGGGCTGTCTTTGACCTTGTCTTCATGGATTTTCTTGTTCCCCTTGTCAACGGTATTGACTGCACTAGGACTTTCCGGCAGGTGAACCGTTCAGCCCCGGTTATACTGATCACTGCCTACTATTCAGAGCAGACAAAGAATGAGGCCTATATAGCAGGATGTACCGAATACAACCTGAAGCCCATCTTCCCTGACAAGATCCACCTTATCCTTGAGAAATATCTCTCGCCCCGTCCGGCGTACCAGATGTATGACTGAATCAGTCGGCAATCGGCAGTCTTCAGTCGGCAGTCAAAAAAAGTCGGCAGTCAGCAGTCTTCAATAAGCAGTCAAAAAAAGTCGGCAGTCAGCAGTCTTCAATAAGCAGTCAAAACCAGTCGGCAGTTGGCAGTCAGCAGTCTTAAGTTGTTGATTGACTGAAGACTGAAGACTGAAGACTGAGGACTGAATTCACTGATTCATAACTACATATTTGGAGTAGAGCTCGTTGAACTTCGCATTGATCTCCTCCGCAGCGGCTGTCTCACCATTTTGCTGGCACAGCTGCATCACAGGTGACACCATCTGCAAAGCGTTGGTGATCTCCTGGTCCGCATAGAGTGCCACAGAGGGTTTCTGGGCAAGCAGGTAACCGGCACGTTCCAGGTAATAATCTGAAAATCCGCGCGCCAGTTCAACCGCCCTTGCATTATCGCCCGTGGCAAAGAACGCAGAGATTATCTCTGTAAAATAGAAGTCATATCCCAGTTTCGACACGGGGAAGAGCTCAAGGCACCTCTCCATCACCGCCGAGGCTCTTACTGTGTCACCCTCAGCCACCAGCGCTTTGGCAAGCCTTGAATGGTTGAGACGGGTCCTGATCACGGTGAGCGTACGTGTATGATAATAATCAATATATACATCAGGGTCAGCAGCGCCACCCCATACAAAACGGTTCATCATGTTTTCATACAGAATACCGGTATTAATGCTGCCATATTCGAACCAGCCCTTATTGACTCCCCTGACAGGCACCAGGCGGTAGGCCAGCCCTTCGAGCTGGAAATACTCCTCGAGGCCCATGGCGTCATCATGTTGCCCGGCAACAAAATAGATCGGTCTGTCCCAGTCGTTGTTGGCAAGGATGTCAAGCACCATCAGCTGGCTCTTCATTATCCACTGGCCCTTGAGATTTATGTCAATATAGGGCACAATCCTGTCCGCATCCTCCGGACTGACAGTACCGTTGGCCAGTACCTTTGCGGCGTCAACCGGAATACGTATAGTGCGTGTCGGGATGTACCAGATATCCTCGCCGTACATTGAAAGCTTGGAAACATCACTGTCACTGTTTATGAATTTCATCACCTCCTTTGCGCTTGCCGGTTCGGTGACACGCTCAAAGACAGCTACCTGGTTATTGACACCGTCATAGTACAGTTTCTTCGGAAGGCTTATAGGAAGCGGTTCGGAGGTATAGGCCTTCATCTTCATCTGGTCAATATACCAGTCCGTATTGAGCAGCATCAGGTTACAGACGCGTACGTCAGTACGTATGCCCTCCACCTCCTGGGCATACCAGAGAGGGAATGTGTCATTGTCGCCGCCCGTGAAGATTATCGCATGCGGCTTGCAGGTGTTGAGGTAGTTGAAGGCCACATCCCTGGCAAGGTATCTGCCGGACCTGTCGTGATCATCCCAGTTCTCGGCACCCATCAGCGCCGGCACTGCAGCAAAGGTCAGCACGGAGGCAACGACGGCAGCCGGAGTTTCGCCGACAGCCTTTCGCATAAGCTCGAAGAGTGCCAGCACTCCCAGTCCAATCCAGACGGTGAAGGCGTAGAACGATGCTGCATAGGCATAGTCGCGCTCACGCGGCTGGTTCGGGTACTGGTTCAGGTAAATAACTATGGCTATACCTGTCATCACAAACAGCAGCACCACGATCCACCAGTTTCTTATATCACGGTTGAAATGCCAGAGAAAGCCTATCAGGCCCAGCAACAGCGGCAACAGGAAATAAGTGTTACGCGAGGGGGCATTCTTCATGTCATCGGGCATCTCCTTCAGTGAACCTGTCCGGGGTGCATCCAGAAAATTCAGACCGGTAATCCAGTTCCCGTTGACCGGCCCGCCGTAACTCTGTATGTCATTCTGCCTCCCGCTGAAGTTCCACATGAAGTACCTCAGATACATGAAGCCGAACTGGTACCCGAACATGAATTTGAGGTTTTGTCCGAAGGTTGGTACGCGAAGGGTTGTTGGCTCACCCGACTGCGGATCACTGACCCTGACCGGTTTTCCCCCGGTACCCGCATACTCCTCATAGATCCTGACGTGTTCAGGCGAGTCACTCCACATCCTTGGAAAAACAGTTGTAAACCTCTCGTCATACTCACGTACCGTCTCACGGTTGGTGATCACGTACCTGCCCTCTTCAGGATTATAGGTAGGCTTGCCCTTGACGTAATCAGTCACCGGCGCATTGTAATAGGGACCGTGGAAAAGCGGACGCTGGCCGTATTGCTCACGGTTAAGATAATAGAGCAGGGCGAATGGGTTGGATGGATTGTTCTCATTCATGGGGGTATTCGCCGTTGACCTGATTACAATGGTGGCAATGGATGAATAACCAATCACAATCACAAGCATGGCCGTCATTATAGTGTTAAGCGCCACCCTGTTACGGCTGGAGAGATACCAAGCTCCGAAGATGATTGCAGCAAGGAATATGATGTTCATAAACACCGAATCAGTCAGCAGCCATATCCCTGAGAGAAGGAGTGTTCCACCGGTAAGCAGGAACCCCCTCTTGCCGTCTTCATGTGTAAATGAATACCAGACGGAGAGTATCAGGGCTGCAATGAACAGAACCAGGTGAATGTACATACCGCTGTTGAATGGCATGCCCAGGCTGTTGACGAAGAAGAGTTCAAAACTCGATGTGACCCTGAAGATGCCTGGGATGATACCGTACATAATGAGTACCAGCAGTATCACCGACACGGCCAGTGAAGCCGCCAGACCTTTCCATGAGAACTCATACTTGCGGAAATACCATATGAAGACTATCGCCGGTATGGCAAGCAGGTTAAGCAGGTGTACACCTATTGAGAGGCCCATCATAAAGGCAATGAGTATGATCCACCTGTCGGCATGCGGTTTGTCAGCCACATCCTCCCATCTAAGCATGGCCCAGAAGACCACGGCAGTGAAGAGCGATGAGGTTGCATATACCTCACCCTCAACGGCGGAGAACCAGAATGTGTCGGAAAATGCATAAGCCATGGCCCCTGTCAGCCCGGCACCCAGAACGGCAATGATCCTTCCGGTGGTGTAGTCAGACTCCCTCTTCAGGAAGATCCTGCGGGCAAGATGGGTGATGGTCCAGAAGAGAAAGAGTATTGTCAGCGCGCTTGCCAGGCCCGACATGGCATTGATCATCATCGCTACTTTTGATACGTCACCGCCAGCGAAGTTCGCAAAGAACCTTGCAATTATCATGAAGAAGGGAGCTCCCGGAGGGTGACCCACCTCAAGTTTGAATGCAGAAGCAATGAACTCCCCGCAGTCCCACAGGCTGGTGGTTGGCTCGAGAGTCATCAGGTATGTTACCGCTGCGACTGTAAATGCCGTCCAGCCAATTATGTTGTCCCAGAGCCTGAATTTTTTTATCATGACAGTAGATTTTCCGTTGCGGTATAATTCCGCACGAAAATAATAAGATTTTGCGGTCACGCCGTAGATATCGGCCAATTTTGGTATTTTTGGACAAACTGCCCTGCATGAGAAAATGCATTATTATGCTCTTAGTGAGCCTGCTGACGGTTGCGAGGGCAGGTGCTCAGTACTATGACACAGGGCAGGATCCGGCCTCGCTGAAATGGCGGCAGATCCACACACCCCACTTCCGGTTGATCTATCCCGCCGATTTTGAAGAAGGCGCCAAAGACTATGCCATGCTGCTGGAGCAGTCATACAACAGCCTCTCAGCTCTTTATCCTGACGGGAAAACGAAAATCCCGGTGATAATCCATAACCACTCCATGTCATCAAACGGCTATGTGAGCTGGGCCCCGCGCAGGATGGAGCTCTTCCCCCTGCCCGGACAGGACAACCTGCCGATGCTTCCGGCACAACAGCTGGCTGTGCATGAGACCGCTCACGTTCTGCAGCTGTCATCACTCAACAGGAAGGGGCCGGGCCGGGTGCTGAGTTATCTCATCGGGGAACAGGCGGTTGGTCTGAGCGCCGTTGAGATACCTTTGTGGGCCTTCGAGGGCGACGCTGTATATGCGGAGACCGTCACCGGCCTTTCAGGCAGAGGGCGGAGCAACGTCTTCACCCAGAGAGCCAGGGCACTGGTAACCCGTGAACAGGGCATTTACGGCTATGATAAGATGCTGTCAGGCTCATACAGGAACTTCACACCGGATCACTATGTCTTCGGGTACCTGATGATGAACCACCTGCGAACAGTCGACAGCAGTGCCTGGACCAGAGCCATCAGAAAGGTCTCATCGGGTTATCCGTTCAATCCTGTCAACAGCAGCCTGAAGCGGACCACAGGCTTGACCAAGAAGAAGCTGTACGATTCAACCTTCGCCCTGCTCGAAAGAACCTGGAAGGAAAGTGATCTCCGCGACTTCACGGATTATCCGGCACTCAGCCTGGGAAGAAAACGGGATTATGTCAGCCATTTTACCCCTCACAGGAGCAATGACGGAAAAATTATCTCGCTCAGAACCTCACTGTCAGACCCCTCACGGTTTGTAATTACCGATACAAATGAAGGGACAGAACATGTACTGACCACCACCGGATATATTTATCCTTACATTTTTTCATATTCTGACAGCACTTTAGTCTGGGCAGAACTACATTCTGATATTAGGTGGGATAATCGTGACTATTCGGTGATCAAGCGGATGGATATTGCCGGCGGACCCGTGAAACAGCTGACCTTCCGGACAAGATATACTGCACCCGACCTCTCTCCTGACGGGAAGACAATTGTGGCAGTCTCAACAACCCCTGAGATGCTCTGCTCGCTGGTACTCCTCGATGCGCTCACCGGCGAGGTGCTGATGGATGTGGTGCCTCCTGACAATCTGATACTGCAGCGGCCGGCATGGTCATCTGACGGCAGTGCGGTGACAGTGGTGACCCTGAACGAAAACGGGGAGGGGATAAGAACATACCGTCCTACAGGGAAGCGGTGGACAATTAACAGGCAGGAGAGCGTTACCGATATAATACAGGCTGAGCTTTACAATGACACGCTGTATTTTCTGGCCCAGGGCGACGGCTCAGACAATATCTACCGGCTTGCCGGCGACAGCACCGTCACCCGTGTGACAGGATCACGCTTCGGAATATCAGGGTTCTCAATTTACGGAGATGAGATACTCTTTTCCGACTACAGCGCTGACGGTTTCATAATTGCCTCAGAAAGTACAGGTGTTACTGCCGGGCCTGTGAAAGGCGGGATGCACGGAGTCATACCAGCCATAGCTCCCATGCTCTCACAGCCGGCTCCCGTGGAACAGCCTGCACCTCTGAGCCTGGTGTCGGGGCCCTACCGCAAGACAGCCCATCTCTTCAACTTACACAGCTGGTTCCCCTTTTACGGCGACGTAGATGAGATTCAAACAGATCCGACAGCCATAAGTCCGGGGGTGACGCTGATGTCACAGAACCACCTCAGCACCCTTATATCAACAGTCGGTTATGAGTACAGCGGAGGAAGCCATTACTTCCACTCAGGAATCAAATGGAGCGGGTGGCACCCGGTGATTGATGCGGATCTGAGGTACGGTGGTGATCAGTTGGTTACCAGGGATACAATCACCCGTCCGTTACCGGATGATCTTCAGGAAGACCTTCAGCTGAATGTCAGCGTATATGACCAGTTATTGTTTGCTTACGGTAAATTCAGACAGCTCCTCATGCCTGCCCTCTATGTCAGTTATCGTAACAGGTACACATGGTTAAGTGATGAAGAACAATACGATAAGGGAGTTGCTCTTGTCACCGGGCGACTCTATTTCTCGAACACCTTCCGTACAGCATACCGCGACATTTTCCCCAGGTGGGGTCAGGTGGCGGATATCAGGCTGACGGCAGCCCCCTGGGATAAGGATCTTTACGGCAGCAGAAAATATGCCAGGGGAACTCTTTATCTGCCCGGCCTCATCAGAAACCACAGCCTGGTAGTCAGGGCCGGGTATGAGGATCAGGCTCCCTTCGGTAAGATGCTTTACAATAACTCCCTTCCCTATCCACGGGGCTATAATCAGACGATCGTTTCTGAAAAGCTGTTCTCTCTCTCTGCAGACTACACCATGCCTCTGCTCTATCCTGACCTTACTGCCGGCAGTTTTCTTTACCTGAAGAGGATTAGGGGGTCAGCCTTCTTTGACGGCTCAACCGGCTGGAATATATATAATTACGAAACGGGGAGGCTTGATGACGGTTCAAAGGATTTTGGTTCTTTCGGCGCAGAGCTGCTCGCCGATTTCTACGTGCTGAGGTTTCCCTTTGAGATAAGCGCAGGTGCGGGTGCGGGATATATTCCCGGTGAAAACAGGTTTTTTGTAAAGGGGGTCTTCTCAGTCAATATCTACGGCACTGTCCTGGGAAGAGAGCGCTGAGGCGTTTTTCCTGATCATCTCCCAGGCATTCAGCACGTGTTTCTCCTTAACGTTTGTCTGTGCCGTAACCATCCGCAGCACATACCTGCCGTCTATTTTCGTGTGTGTGAGATAGAGCCGGCCCGTATCATTCAATGAATGGTTAAGCCTTTCATTCAGTTTGTTGGCCTCCGTGTCGCTCATCCCTGAGGGCAGATACCTGAAGCAGACGGTGTTCAGCGGTACGGGCGCCATGAGTGTGAAGTCCTTCTCTGCCTCTATCAGTCCGGCAAGCATCTTTGCCAGTCTGATGTGCTCCCTGATCTTTTCCTGCAGTCCCTCAACGCCATATGACCGTATCACGGCCCAGAGCTTCAGCGCCCTGAAGCGCCTTCCAAGCGGAATGCCCCAGTCGCGGTAATCGTTCACCAGACCCCTGGTCCGGGTCTTGAGATATTCCGGCAAAATTTCGAATGTCCTTATAAGAGATGCAGCATCACGCACAAAATAGGCTGAACAGTCAAAATTGGTGAACATCCACTTATGCGGGTTGAAGACAAAAGAGTCAACGTATTCAATGCCGTCAGCCATCCATCTCATCTCGGGAAGAATAAGTGCTGTTCCGCCGAGTGCCGCGTCAACATGCAGCCATATATTTTTTTCACGGCATATCTCACCCGCAGCCCGTATGTTGTCAATGGCAGTGGTGCCGGTTGTGCCCAGGTTAACAACCACGCAGCATGGGATATAACCCGCTGAAAGATCCGATTCAATAGCTTCTCTGAGGGCATCGGTATCAATTGAATAGTCTTTTGTGACCGCGATTCTCACAAGGTTTTCCCGTCCGAAGCCAGCCACACCGCAACCCTTCTCCACCGACGAGTGAGCCTGGGTGGAGGCGTAGACGCGCAGTCTGCCCGTCTCATTCAGGCCCTCCCTGTTCGATTTGTACTCTGTGACCCTCTCACGCGCGGTGATCAGCGCCGCCAGCGTTGCCGTGGAGGCGCTGTCATGTATAACCCCTTCAAATGATGAGGGAAGGCCAGTCATATCACGAAGCCATTCCATCATCCTCTCCTCAAGCTCTGCTGCTGCGGGAGAGGTCTCCCAGATCATGCACTGCGCCCCGAGGGCCGCTGTGAGCATCTCGGCAAGGACAGAGGGTGGACTGCTGTTTGCGGGGAAGTAGGCAAAGAAATTGGGGCTCTGCCAGTGCGTGATGCCCGGCATTATTATCTCATCAAAATCCTTCAGGAATTTATCGAATGACTCACTGCCGGCGGGCGGTATTCCGGGAAGGGCATTTTTTACTTCGCCCGGCGCCACGCGCGACCGGACAGGATATTGTTCCACCGTCTCAAAATAACGGGCGATCCATTCAACAATCTCGTGACCCTGTCTGCGAAACTCGTCACTGTCCATCACCATCAGCTTTGAACAGCAGAGTCGGCCAGAAGGATGATCCTGTTCTTCTTCACCTCTATGACGCCGCCGGTGATGTCAAACTTCACCTCCGTTCCCTGTTCGTCAGCGATGATAACCACGCCGGCTTCAAGGGTTGAGATGATCGGGGCATGATCCTTCAGTACCTGGAAGGAGCCCTTTCTGCCGGGCACCCTCACAGATCGAATCTCGCCTGAATAGATGCTTTTGTCTGGTGTGATTATCTCAATCTTCACTTCTCGGCTGGTTTGGCATTACTTGCTCTCGGCTATCAGCTTCTCACCCTTTTCTATGGCCTCTTCGATAGTTCCTACCAACATGAAGGCTGCCTCGGGATACTGGTCCACGCCGCCGTCAATGATCATGTTGAATCCCCTGATGGTGTCTTCTATTGAGACAAGCTTTCCGGGGATGTTCGTGAACTGCTCGGCCACGTGGAAGGGCTGTGAGAGGAATCTCTGCACCCTGCGTGCGCGGTGTACCACCTGCTTATCATCTTCCGATAGTTCATCCATACCAAGTATGGCAATGATATCCTGAAGCTCGTTGTACCTCTGCAGTATCTCCTTCACTCTCTGTGCGCAGCGATAGTGATCCTCGCCAACAATCTCCGGAGAGAGAATCCTGGAGGTAGAGTCAAGCGGGTCCACGGCAGGATAGATGCCCAGCTCAGAAATCTTGCGACTGAGAACCGTTGTGGCGTCAAGGTGCGCAAAGGTTGTTGCGGGCGCGGGATCGGTAAGGTCATCAGCCGGCACATAGACTGCCTGCACCGAGGTGATTGAGCCGTGGCGCGTTGAGGTGATCCTCTCCTGCATCACACCCATCTCTGAGGCCAGGGTAGGCTGGTAGCCAACAGCCGAAGGCATTCGTCCCAGCAGTGCCGACACCTCTGACCCTGCCTGGGTGAAACGGAAGACGTTGTCCATAAAGAAGAGTATATCCCTTCCTGTTCCCTCACCTTCACCGTCACGGAAGTATTCGGCGACGGAGAGGCCTGACAGTGCCACGCGTGCACGTGCGCCGGGAGGCTCATTCATCTGGCCGAAGACAAGGGCCAGCTTAGACTCCTTAAGCATCTCATGATCAACCAGTTCAAGGTCCCATCCGCCCTTCTCCATGTTCTCCATAAACTCCTTGCCGTATGAGATGACATTTGCTTCAAGCATCTCGCGGAGGAGGTCGTTCCCCTCCCTTGTGCGTTCACCAACGCCTGCAAACACTGAGAGTCCGGAATAGGCTTTGGCAATGTTGTTGATAAGCTCGAGTATGACCACTGTTTTTCCCACGCCTGCACCACCGAAGAGGCCTACCTTTCCTCCCTTCGAATAGGGCTCGATGAGGTCAATGACCTTGATGCCTGTATAGAGCACCTCCTTATCGGTGGAGAGATCCTCGTATTTAGGCGGTTTGCGGTGTATCGGGTATCCACCCTTCTTGTCAAGTGC
>JBGSLG010000180.1:0-33051 GCA_041740815.1 Bacteroidales bacterium | reverse complement strand
CCTGAATGATTACCCAGAGGGTTAAGATTACTCCCAGAATCAGTCCAGCCTCACCTGCACGTTTCTTCCTGGCAAAGGAGAGGTAAGCGCCTGCTGCATTTCCAAAACCATTAACAACCAGCAGGAATAATCCTGGTATTAGAAATGAATTATACGGTGAGTTCGCAAGTAATTCGGGAGTAACACCCATTCTGGCTCCGGAGGTGTCGATCAGGTATGCCAATCCGGCAGGTATAGCGCCAAGAGCGGTAAACGCCTGTAGCGTCCCGAGGGTGATGTAATGCTTCTTCATAATTTAGAGGTAATTATTGATTTTGAGTGTGATAACATATGAAAAGGGCGAAAAGGCATTGGTTCAAGCAGTATTTCAAAATTATTGAAAATGAAATACAAAATAAAATTCTGTTGATGAGAAATGACTGATTTTCCGGAGACTTATCCAGCCATAACACGCTATAAACCTGGCACAAAACAAAAACCACCCACACAGTTTAATGTGAAGGTGGTCTGTTTCTTTGTAGCGAGACCGAGAATTGAACTCGGGACCTCATGATTATGAATCATGCGCTCTAACCAACTGAGCTATCTCGCCAAATAATATCTTAATGAACTCCCGACCTTCCCGATCTCTGATCGGGACGCTCTAACCAACTGAGCTATCTCGCCAAAACGCGGGTGCAAATATAAATATTTTTTCATTTTGACCGGCAAACTTTTTCTTTTCAGGTATTATTTTTATATTGCATCACACTCGCATCCTGAAATGAGATTGAGATTTGAAATAGAATACACCCTGAACACCCCCACCCGTGTCCTGTTTGACCGTCTTAGTACTTCTGAAGGACTCGCCGAGTGGTTTGCCGATAACGTAACAGTTGAAGGCGACATTTACACCTTCTGGTGGGACAAGACCGGTGCCCGCGCACGCCTGATCTACGTCAGGGAGAATAAGTCCGTAAGATTCGACTGGCTCGACTTCGCCGATACCGAAACAAACTTCTTTGAATTCCGCCTGATCATCCACGAACTCACCGGTGACACCGCCCTGATGATTACCGATCATGCCGACGAGGATGAGGTCGAAGATGCAAAGGACCTGTGGGACACCCAGATATCCAACCTGAAAAAGGTACTCGGCCTTACCGAGTGAAAGAGCGTTGCATCTTTCTCAAAAATAACGTACGTTTGCACCACACCTTAGACAATGAAGAAAATCGATCTGTTCATGATAAGATCGTTCATAGGACCGTTGATCCTGACGTTCTTCATTGTGCTTATTATCTTCATCCTCCAGTTCCTCTGGATGTATGTCGATGAGCTCGCCGGCAAAGGCCTCGAACTGAAAGTTCTTGGCGAGCTGCTCTTCCAGTTCTCGCTGACCTTCGTGCCTCTCTCACTCCCCCTTGCAATACTGCTTGCCTCCCTGATGACCTTCGGGAACCTGGGCGAGTTCCTCGAGCTGACTGCTCTCAAATCTGCAGGAGTACCGCTCCAGCGAATCATGATGCCAATCTTCATCTTCGCCTCACTTCTGGCTATCGCCTCCTTTCTCTTCGCCGACTATATCCTGCCCATATCCAACCGGAAGGCCAGAACCCTCCTTTATGACATCCGCCGCAAACGTCCTGAACTGGATATCCAGTCCGGCATCTTCTTCAATGGCATTGATGGCTTCAGCATCAAGATCACCGACAAGGACCCAGAGACTAACAGGCTGGACGGCATCTACATCTATGATCACCGTGAAGGCATAGGCAACAGCTCCGTCATTCACGCCGACTCCGGATACATGTCCGTCACGGGAGATGAGAGCGGACTCATACTTACCCTCTTCAACGGTCATGCTTACAAAGATATAGAAGAGAAGAACGTTCCGCAGGAGAAGAAGAGTTATCCCTTCCGCCGTGATAAATTCACTGAACAGACCATGGTCATTGAATTGACCGGCTTCGGACTTAGCAGGTCAGGCATGGACCTCTACCGGTCAAACTACGCCATGCTTAATACAACTGACCTGACCTACTTCGTTGATTCACTCTCTGCCAGGTACAAAACAAGGTCTGAAACCTATTTCGAGGAATTCAGCAAAACAAGACTTTTCACTCCCGCCCAGTACTTCTCTGGCGGATATTATCACTACGGAGACACAACAAAAGCTAAGGAGCTTGAGAACTTCAACTCCAGGGCAGTCTTTGACACCCTGAATTTCCAGGATAAGAGTACTTCAATCAACCGTGCTCTCAATTACGCCCGTGAAGGAACGGCGTTCATGACAGAGAAAAGCGAATCGCTGCTGGCTGAGGCTAAGAACCTCAAGAAATACGAGGCGGAGAGATACAAGCGTTATACCCTTCCTCTCGCCTGTCTCGTCTTTTTCTTCATCGGTGCACCCCTCGGGGCCATCATCAGAAAAGGCGGACTGGGCACACCGGCGGTCATCTCAGTGCTCTTCTTCCTGTTTTATTACGTGATCACACTTTCAGGCGAGAAATTTGCCAAAGAATTGATAATCAGCGTTCCGTTGGGAATGCTGGCTTCCACAATCATCCTTTTCCCGATAGGTATCTTCCTTACCTACAAGGCCACAACTGACGCTGCCATCATGAACTCGGATACCTATATCCTCTTCTTCAGAAAAATAGGCGCTTTCTTTACCGGGATAAAACCTGAAAAAGAAAATGAGGATCCTGGTACTGTCGCCTAAACCGCCGTGGCCGCCACGTGACGGAGGTGCTGTGGCGACCATAAGGTGTATTGAGGGACTGAACGGCAACGGTGCTGAAGTATCAGTCCTGGCCATGAGAACCGAAAAGCACGTGCAGGCTGGTTCCCCTGAAACATTTGTGCCTGACTTCCTGAAGCGTTATGGGGAAATAGCTGTTGACACAAGGATCAAACCCCTCTCTTTGCTCAGTAACCTTTTCTTCACTGATGAACCCTATGACCTTGTTCGTTTCCGCTCTTCCTGGTTTACAAATACACTCCGGTCGTTTATAAGAGAAGGAGATTATGACATAATCCAGTGCGAGGGTCTTCCGTTTGCCCTTTATCTTGATGAAATAAGGAAGCTAACCTCAGCTCCCGTTGTGCTTCGGGCCCATAACATCGAACACCGCCTGAGGCAGATGATGGCTCATACCTCTTCCAATCTGTTCATCAGAGTTTACCTGAAAAATCTCTCCGTCAGAATCCGCAAACTTGAGACTGAAGCTGCCAGCCATTTTGCCGCAGTGATACCTATCAGTGAGCCGGACAGCAGATGGTTCATCTCTCTGTCGGCCGGCAAGCCGGTGCATATCTCTGAAACAGGCGCAGAAACCGCTGAATACATGGAAGAACCCAAGGGGGCAGACCTCATGGTAGGTTTCATCGGAGCGCTTAACTGGGAGCCTAACCTTGCCGGAATAAAATGGTTCCTTAAGGAGGTTTGGCCGTGCGTCACACGACAGATACCCGGAGCCACCCTCCATATTGCAGGCAGAGGGGCAACGGCCAGGGCGAAGAGATGGCTTCACGGAGAGAGGGTGTACTTTGAAGGTGAGGTCGATGATGCCCGCAGGTTCATGGCTTCAATGAATGTCATTATCGCACCGCTATTTGCAGGAAGCGGATTACGCATAAAGATCATTGAGGCGATGAGCATCGGCAGAAGTGTGGTGGCAACTCCCGTGGCAGCAAACGGACTGCAAGCCGGTGCCGGCGGGGTATTGTTAATTGCTGCCGAAGCCTCTTCCTCATCCGTCGCATACTCATCATCCTCCAAACCCACAACACCCACAACACCCACCACATCCACCTCATCGACCTCATCCTCCGCCTTCTGCTCCGCACTGACCGGGATC
Source organism: Bacteroidales bacterium (assembly GCA_041740815.1). Lineage (GTDB taxonomy): Bacteria > Bacteroidota > Bacteroidia > Bacteroidales > VadinHA17 > SR-FBR-E99. The sequence goes on along the minus strand of JBGSLG010000180.1, from coordinate 29,209 downwards.
CTGAAAGATCCCCTGCTTAGAAGCGCAACCGGAATGGCGGCCGTGGATTTTGTGCGCAGGAATTATGATAACCTGGCCAACACGGCTGAATTGCTTGAATTTTACAGGAGGCTGATCCATGGCCGCTGAAGTGATAATGATCATTGCACTTGCACTGCTGGGATGGACATACCTGCTTTATCCGGCACTGGTGATGACCCTGGCCGGCATGAAGAGGAGACGGGGAAAAAGTACATCGGGAAAGAATTCAGGAAAGGGCTCGGTACAGCCTTCTGTCTCAGTTATAGTGTCAGTCCACAACGAAGAAATGGTCATCAGGGAGAAGGTGGAAAGTATTCTGAAATCGGACTATCCGTCAAACCTGTTGGAGATAATCATCGGCTCAGACGGGTCGACTGACGAAACGGAGAAAATAATGCGGGACATCACAGCAGACAGAAACCCTGTCAGGTTTATCCATGATGAGAGGAGAAGAGGCAAGTCCGCCATGCTGAATGACCTCGCTGCAACCGCGCAGGGCGAAATCCTGGTTATTACTGATGCTAATGTCATCTTCACAACCGGCACCCTCAGGCATCTTATGGCGGGGTTCAGCCATCCGGACACAGGCTTGTGTGACGCAACAGCAGACCCCCTGGCATCGGTGGAGCAAGGCATAACGAAACAGGAAAATGTATATGCCAGGTTCGAGACACTCCTCAAGCGGGCCGAGGGCGACCTGTGGGGGACCATGCCCGGGCCATACGGCGGCTGTTATGCCATCAGGCGTGAGCTCTTCCCCCGCATACCGGAGAACACGCTGGTTGATGATCTCTTCGTCGGGCTGACGGTGCTTGATAAAAACCTCAGATCCTTCAATATCCCGGAGGCTATTGTATATGAAGACACACAGGCTGACACGGCAGCACAGTTCCGCAGAAGAATAAGAATAGCCGCCGGCTCCTTCCAGAACCTGTTCCGATTCGGACCCTTCCCGTCAGGTAAAATTTCAGCCTCATTTGTCTTTATCTCGCATAAGGTCCTGAGATGGTTCACCCCTCTTTTCCTCGGCCTCATTTTTATGACAACCGTCATTCTTTCAAGACGTTCTGATTTATATTTTTGGCTATCAGCATTTCAGTTGATTTTCATAATTTTGTCAGCGCTTGACCTGGTGCTTGACAGGTATGGAAAGAAGATCAGAATCCAGAGGTATATAACCCAGTTCCTGTTGATGAATGCAGCACTGGCGGCAGGGTTTGTGAAGGCAATAAGAGGGATAAAAAACGGGATATGGGAACCCACGAAACGAGTTTAGAATGACGGAAGAGACAAAGCTTAATACAATTAACGAGGCCATCGAGGAGATAAGAGAGGGCAGGATTGTCATCGTTGTCGATGACGAAGACAGGGAGAACGAAGGCGATTTCATTTGCGCGGCCGAGCTTGTAACTCCTGAGATAGTTAATTTCATGGCCACACACGGCCGGGGACTGATATGTGTCCCGCTGCCGGAGGAACGGTGTGAGGAGCTTGACCTTAATATGATGGTCGGCCACAACACCTCTCTGCACGAGACAGCCTTCACAGTATCGGTCGACCTGCTGAGCCGCGAGACCACCACCGGCATATCGGCAAGAGACAGGGCGCTGACTATCAAAGCGCTTGTCGATCCCGCAACGATGCCCGCACAGCTGGGCAGGCCGGGACACATCTTCCCGCTTAAGTCGCGCACAAAAGGAGTGCTTCGCAGAGCCGGCCATACGGAGGCAGCCGTTGACCTTACACGCCTCGCCGGACTGCACCCCGGAGGCGCACTGGTGGAGATAATGAACGAGGACGGCTCCATGGCACGCCTTCCGGACCTGCTCCTCCTGTCGCAAAAATTCGGAATAAAAATCATCTCCATAAGAGATCTTATACGCTATCGTCTTGGCCTCGAATCAATTATCGAGATGGGAGAACAGGTCAAGCTCCCGACCGAGTACGGCGACTTCGATTTTATACCTTTCAGGCAGGTAAGCAACGGGCTTGAACATGCCGCTCTCGTCAAGGGTACCTGGACCAAAGACGAACCAGTGCTTGTAAGAGTGCACTCATCATGCTTCACAGGCGATATTTTCGCATCCAAGAGATGTGACTGCGGACCCCAGCTTCATCAGGCCATGCAGATGGTCAACGATGCCGGAAAGGGTGCCATCATCTACCTGAACCAGGAAGGAAGAGGCATTGGCCTGATAAACAAGATACGGACCTATAAGCTCCAGGAGCAGGGAAGGGACACCGTGGAAGCAAATATTGAACTGGGCTTCCGTGAGGATGAACGCGACTATGGGATAGGGGCAAACATTATGAGAGGAATAGGTCTGGGAATGGTTAGGCTGATATCCAACAACCCTGTCAAGAGGGCCGGGCTTGAAGGCTACGGTATCACAATCGTTGAGACCATACCGCTTATTATCCAGCCTAACAAGTTCAACTCGTTCTATCTCGAGACCAAGGCTACGAAGATGGGTCACAGCCTGTCATGCTACAAAACGCCAACAAAAGGCGAAAATGACTAAGAAACTGCCACGGATAGTATTTATGGGCACACCGGAATTTGCGGTTACCAGTCTGCGTGCGTTGCATGCAGCAGGATTGGAGATCGCAGCGGTGGTGACAGCCCCGGACAGGCCTGCCGGTCGCGGCCGGAAAATAACCTTCACTCCGGTAAAGCAGTATGCCCTGGATAACAGGCTTACGCTCCTGCAACCGGAACGGCTTCGTGACCCTGGCTTCACTGACACCCTTAAGAAGCTGAAGGCTGACATCTTTGCAGTTGTAGCGTTCCGCATGCTCCCCGAAGAGGTGTGGAGCATACCCTCCCTTGGCACCTTCAACCTGCACGCATCCCTCCTGCCCCAGTATCGTGGCGCTGCCCCGATAAACCACGCCCTCATAAACGGCGAGAAGGTGACAGGGGTGACTACGTTCCTGATAGACAAGGATATAGATACCGGAAGCATTCTCCTTTCAAAGTCTGAAGAGATAAAGCCGGAAGATACGGCCGGAAGCCTCCATGACCGGTTGATGGATCTGGGTGCTTCACTTGTAATTGAAACGGTAAAAGGACTGTACGCCGGAGACCTTAAACCTGTACCGCAGTCAGTCCGGCCGGGAGAGATCATGAATCCGGCACCAAAGATCTTTCCTGCCGACACTGTTATTAACTGGAGGGAAACAGCGGTGAAAGTACATGACAGGATAAGGGGACTGTCGCCTTACCCCGGTGCACTGGCCACGATGCGCTCAGGAGACAGGACCATGCGCCTGAAGATCCTCGGGAGCAAAGTAAGGGATGACATAAAGACGATTCCGGGAACCATGATTGTTGCTGAAAAATCACATCTGGTTATCGCGTGCGTCAACGGTTCCATTGAGGTACTGTCACTTCAGCCGGAAGGACGTATACGGATGACGGCATCAGAGTTTCTGAGAGGCTTTGATCCGGACGGATGGGAACTTGCCTGAGGCGGGTTTTTACCTTAGTCTCAGTTTCTGTCCGGGCTTGCACTGAGTGCCTTCCTCCATGACATTCATCTTATAAAGCGATGACAGTTTGATAGCATATTTCTGCGATATACTGTGCATCGTCTCCCCGGTGGCGACCGTATGCAACTGGTTGCCCTGACTGGCTCTGGTGCGCTTGAGCTGAAGGTATATTACCTGGCCCGGCTGAAGGGGACTGCCTGCGTTCAGGTCGTTAAAACGGATTATCTCCCATGCCAGAAGCTGGTGCTTCACGGCAAGCGACTCAAAGGTATCGCCCTCCACGGCGATTATATATTCAACACCGTTATTTAACTCAGGTTTATTGCCGGTACCAAGGCTTATAACCTTTATCGGGGCTTCGGTATCACGGATTGTCTCTGTTGCTGTAGATTTTTGTACAGTGGTTGTGTCAGTCACCTTGCCAGCCGCAGCCGCAGTTGTGGCAGGCGGTCTGGCAGTCCCCGCAGCCGGAACAGTTGACGGTGTCTTGGCTGGTTGCGCAGCAGGGACAGTTGAGGGTGCCGTGGCAGCTGGTTTTGTCTGAGATACCGTCGCAGGCATGGCTGAGACCTGATCACCGGGCACCCCTGCCATTTTCGTGCCTGTGTCATAAGCATGCAATCCGTATTCTTCAATTTTCCCGATAAGCAGATGAGCATATTTCGGATCGGTGGCGTATCCTGCCTTCTTCAGGCCATGGGCCCATCCTCTGTAATCCGTTTTACTCAGCTTAAAAAGCTCGCTGTAGCGTGACCCGTTAACAAGAAATTCAGAATGATCTCTGTACGATTCGAGGGCTGAACCGTATGCCCTGAAGCATTCGTTGCGGCGATTGTCGTCGTGATAGATCTTCGCCCCCGTCCATGTGCTGTGACACTTGATGCCAAAGTGATTGTTGCCCTTTGTTGCCAAACTGCTTCGGCCATAGCCCGATTCAAGCATGCCCTGGGCCAGTGTTATGCTTGCAGGAATTCCGGTTCTCTGCATCTCACTTACCGCAACAGCGCTGTACTTGTTGATGTAGTCAGTGACGTATGTAGGAGTGCCTCCTGAAGGTGAGACAGTTCGTGCTGTACGGCGGGAGGAGCCGCATGAATTTAGCAGCAAAACCAAAACTATTGAAAGATACAGGCAGTAGTTTCTCATTAAAACAGTTTTGACAAAAATATAAAAATGTCTTTACCATCTGCTTATCCTGACGCCTGAGGAAAAATATTATTACTTTTATCGCGCTATAAATCACTCCTATCGCTTATGAACAAGAGAGAAACAATCATCTCTTACCTGGAGTATCAGGGTATCGATGAGCTACCCGTTGCAGACAGGAAACTGGTTGAGGAGGCTGTCGCCGCAGCCTCCGGGGCTTATGCCCCATATTCTCATTTCATGGTGGGTGCAGCCATACTGCTTGATGACGGAACTATTGTCAGGGGTGCCAATGTTGAAAATGCCGCATTCCCTTCCGGGAGCTGTGCCGAGAAGACTGCCATCTCATATACGGTTGCCAATTATCAGGGACGAACAACCGTTGCGATAGCCATAGCGGCCAAATCCGGAGGAAAACTGACAGATGAACCGGTTCCCCCCTGCGGGAACTGCCGCCAGATGCTGATCGAGGAGGAACAGAGGCTGGGCACTCCAATAAAGGTGATCCTGGCAGGACAATCAGGCATAATAGTTCTTGAAAACTGCCAGTCGCTGATGCCGATCAGCTTCACACGGAGTAATCTCATTAAATAAGTCGGCAGTCTACAGTCAGCAATCGGCAGTCAGGACTGAAGACTGATGACTGTGGACTGTGGACTTCGAGTCTATCCCTACTCTCCGATGAGCAGCTGAAATCCGCTTCCATGGATATTTTTAAGTACGATCTGCGGATCATCTCCCAGGTACTTGCGCAGCTTGGTGACATAGACATCCATGCTACGGGCGGTGAAGTAGTCATCTGCACCCCATATCTTCTTTAGAGCAGCCTCGCGGCTCACCAGCGCATTGGATGACAGCGCCAGCATCTCCAGCAGCTGTCCCTCCTTGGGCGACAGCTGTCTCTCCTGCCCGGCAATGGTCAGGGTACGCAGCTTCGAATTATAGATGTACTTTCCTATCTCATAGATATCCTTCGAGCCGTCCTGTGTATCCCTCCTGGAGATGATGGCCCTGATCTTGCAGAGAAGAATATCAGTGTCAAAGGGCTTGGTTATATAATCGTCTGCACCAACACCGTAACCGTGCAACAGGTCCTCCTTAAGCTTCTTTGCGGTAAGGAATATTATGGGTATGACCGAGTTCATCGTACGGATCTCTGAGGCGATGGTGAAACCGTCAACATGAGGCAGCATCACATCAAGGATACAAAGATCATAAACCCCGCGGCGGAAGACATCCACTGCAAGCTTGCCATCGTCAACCAGGTCAACGTCATAATCATTTATCTCGAGATATGACTTTAGCACTGACCCGAAGCTGAGATCATCCTCAACCAGAAATATCCTTGCATTCTTTTTACTCATGCCCCTGACTCGGTGTTAAAAGGTAAAAATACAGTAAAAATGCTTCCCTGCCCCTGTTCGCTCTCGACAGTGACAGTGCCGCCATGAGCATCGGTGATAGCCTTCACATAATTAAGTCCCAGGCCGAAGCCTTTGACAGTGTGAATATTTCCGGTCGTCTCCCTGTAGAATCTCTCAAAAACCCGGTGCTGAACGGCCTTGCTCATCCCAATCCCCTTATCCTCCACTACAAGGAAGATGCCGATTTCATTACTGCGGGTCCGGACTGTTATCTCGGGTGGTCCGTCAGAGTACTTGTTAGCGTTGTCGAGAAGGTTGTGCACAAGGTTGCGCAGATGTTCGGCGTCACCGGCTATTAGGCTCTTATCCGCTTCGAGGTAACGTCTTAACACTCCGCCCCTGTCGATGACCTGTATCTCAATCGTCTCCAGGGCCTGCCTGATAACCTCATGCATGTCAGTCTCCGTGAATTTGAAATCCATCTCCTTCTTATCGAGGGTGGCAATCTGCAGGATTGTCTCCACCTGCCTGTTCATCCTCGAGTTCTCCTTCTTAATCATCCCGATGAAATGACGCACCTTATCCTCATCGGAAATCACCCTGTTGTTGGCGATTGTATCAGCGGCAAGCGATATCGTGGCTATCGGTGTCTTGAACTCGTGGGTCATGTTGTTGATGAAGTCGGCCTGCATCTCTGAGGTCTTTTTCTGCCTCAGAATGAACCAGAGGCTGAGGGCGAAAGTCGATATGATGATTATCAGGAACAATCCCGACCCTCCGAGCATCAGTCCCATCGAACCAAGCACATAGTTCGCCTTGCGCGGGAAGACCACCGACAGCGTCTCACCCTTCATCAGCAGGCCTTCGGCAAACAGATTAACCTTATACGGACTATCCCTGAACTCCTTAACCCTGACCCTGGAATAAACTCCGTCAACAATTGAATCACCCCTTATGAGGGCAAACTCAAACGGGGTTTCTATGCCTGACGCCAGCAACTCGCCCTGGAGGGTGTGAAGAAGCTCTTCCTTGTTGATCTTCCTGTTCCGCTCCCAGACGAACATCTCCGAGACCAGCTGCTTGCTCATCGACTGAAACTCCACCGCCTGCTGCTGCACCCACCTCATATATTCATCAGATCCGACCACAACACCGTCCTGCACGACTGGCTGCGCATCATCACGAGGCACCTTCATCTTTACCGGCGTATTGTTGTTGGTGGAGACGATGATCTCAACTGAGTCGGTCTCAGAGGACGAGTTGCTGCGGATACTGAAGCTTTCCGAACCGTTGCCGGGTGACGCAGAGCGATTTATCGCCTGCGGCAGTGCCGAATATCCGCTGATGAACAGCTCATTCAGGAAATTCATGCGGCGGTTTGTCTCCATCGACCGTGCCGTATTGCGGAGACTGTTTATGACGAAAAAGTCAAACTGCTCGCTCTGCACCTTGATGGAATTGCCAATCCACGTTACCTGCACCCATATGATCGCCACAATCGACAGAACCATCAACAGTATCAGTCCGGTGAATTTCCGTTTGTTCATGACACAAAATTATACATATATATAAGCCTGAAATTCGTTTTAACTTTTTGTTAACCAGTTTTAACCTCACTTTAACCCCCGGCAGGATTTTAAGGCTTATTTTTGTAATGTCAAAATCTGGTGAACGTAACAAAACAGAAATTGCTAAGAACAAAATAGTTTTTCATGCTGCGCACGCCCAGCAACCAGGGTGCAGCAATCAGAAGGTGGTTGATTTAGGTTAGTTTTGGGTTAGGTTGAGAAGAGATGCGGCAGAGGCATCTCTTCTTTTTTTTCGTAAAACGAGCTCAAACGTTTGAGAAGAGCTTCCAGATCCTGTCGTCAGGAAGCGGGGCTTCGACCGTTATCTCCTCATTTTTAACGGGATGAACAAATGAGATCCTTCGCGAGTGCAGGGAGATGCCTCCACCTTCATTCGATCTCTTCGATCCGTATTTCAGGTCTCCCTTAATGGGACATCCGGCTGAGGCAAGCTGTGCCCTTATCTGGTGATGCCTTCCTGTTTGAAGATCCACCTCAATCAGGTAATATTTCTCTGACCGTGAAAGAACACGATACGACAGTTCTGCCAGCTTCGATCCCTTAACCTCTGTGGCATAGACATAGGACTTATTCTGCGGTTCATTCTTCTTCAGGTAGTTGCTGATGGTTCCCTCCTCGGCCGGTGGGCGGTCGGATACTATTGCCCAGTAGGTCTTCTTAACCTCACGGGTGCGGAAGAGTTCACTGAGCCTTGACAGCGCCTTTGAGGTTCGCGCATAGACGACACACCCGCTGACAGGCCTGTCAAGCCTGTGAACAACCCCCAGGAAGACGTCGCCCGGCTTGTTGTACTTCTCCTTGATGTATGCCCTGACAATCTCATCAAGCGGTTCATCACCGGTGCTGTCTCCCTGAACCAGGTCAGACGAACGCTTGTTGACTATTATTATATGATTGTCTTCGTACAGTATTGCAGGTATATCTTTTCTCATCAGTTACTTTCGACTTTACAGACTTTTGACTTTAAGGACTTTTCGACTTTCGACTAATATTGCTCCTTCTCGTTCGGAAAATCCCTTGATCTGACGTCAGTTATATAGTTTTGCACCGCACCCATGATCTCATCATGGAGATTATGGTAACGTCTCAGGAACCTCGGCGAGAACTCCAGGTTAAGCCCAAGCATGTCATGCAACACCAGCACCTGTCCATCTACCAGTGGTCCGGCCCCGATGCCTATAATGGGCACCTTCACAGACTCTGCCACTTCGCCTGCCAGTGATGCCGGTATCTTCTCCAGCACAATAGCAAAGCATCCGACCTTCTCAATGATCTTTGCATCCTCTTTAAGCTTCCTTGCCTCCTCCGCCTCGCGTGCACGTACAACATAGGTGCCGAACTTATGAATCGACTGCGGGGTGAGTCCGAGATGGCCCATGACAGGTATTCCTGCTGAGAGTATCCGTTCAATAGATTCAACTATCTCCCTGCCCCCCTCCACCTTCACAGCGCTGGCGCCAGTCTCCTTCATGATCCTTATGGCAGACGCCAGCGCCTCACGTGAGTTGCCCTGGTAAGTGCCGAACGGCAGGTCAACAACCACAAGGGCCCTCTTCACACCCCTCACAACCGATGCCGCATGATAGATCATGTTGTCAAGCGTGATGGGAAGGGTGGTCTCGAAACCTGCCATTACGTTGGATGCCGAATCACCCACAAGTATCACATCTATGCCGGCCTCGTCAAGAATCCTTGCCATCGAATAGTCATATGCCGTAAGCATCGCTATCTTCTCGCCCTTGAGCTTCATCTCATTAAGCACATGAGTGGTCACCAGTTTGACAATCTTTTCCGTCGACATGGTTTTAATTTTTAATCAGCTGCAAAGCTACAAAATAAGACAATGAATAGCATTGTAAGTAATTCTTTTGGCTTCATCTGCCGTTTTGTCATAAATGGAAAATTAACCTGGGGCAGCCTTTCATGTTAGGCATGACATAATTTCATATTAAACCCTAAAGTGAGCCTGTGGCACAAACATTGTCTCTTACCGTATTATCACAAAAGAAATTAAAGTATAAAATCAGAATAAAAATGGGAAAAATTATCGGTATTGATTTGGGAACCACCAACTCTTGCGTTTCAGTGATGGAAGGCAATGAGCCTGTGGTCATCCCCAACAGTGAAGGCAAAAGAACCACCCCTTCGATTGTGGCATTTCTTGAGAACGGTGAACGCAAGGTAGGTGACCCTGCAAAGAGGCAGGCAATCACCAACCCTACTAAGACCGTATCATCGATCAAGCGTTTCATGGGCAGGAGCTTTGACGAGGTGACTAACGAGATGAAGAAACTGACTTATCAGATCATCCGCGGTGACAACAACACCCCGAGGGTGAAGATTGATGACAGGAACTATTCGCCCCAGGAAATTTCAGCCATCGTGCTTCAGAAAATGAAGAAGACTGCTGAAGACTACCTGGGTCAGGAGGTCACTGAGGCTGTCATTACCGTTCCGGCATATTTCAACGACTCGCAGCGCCAGGCTACCAAAGAGGCCGGCGAGATTGCAGGTCTTAAGGTAAAGCGTATCATCAACGAGCCTACGGCTGCATCACTTGCATACGGCCTTGACAAGAAGGCTCACGATCTTAAGATTGCCGTATTCGACCTTGGAGGCGGCACATTCGATATATCAATCCTTGAACTGGGTGACGGCGTCTTTGAGGTCAAATCTACCAACGGCGACACACACCTTGGCGGTGACGACTTTGACAACCTGGTCATTGACTGGCTTGCCGACGAGTTCCAGAGAGAGGAAGGCATTGACCTTCGCAAAGACCCGATGGCCCTCCAGAGACTCAAGGAGGCAGCCGAGAAGGCCAAGATAGAACTCTCAAGCACAACCAGCACAGAGATTAATCTTCCTTATATCATGCCGGTCAACGGCATACCCAAGCACCTTGTCAAGACCCTCACCAGGGCTCAGTTCGAGAAACTGACAGACAAGCTGATCAACTCTGTACTCGGACCATGCCAGAAAGCGCTTGATGATGCAGGCATGAAGACATCAGATATAGACGAAGTACTGCTCGTAGGCGGATCAACACGTATCCCGGCCATTCAGCAGATCGTTGAGAAGTTTTTCGGCAAGGCACCCTCCAAGGGTGTCAATCCTGACGAGGTAGTCGCCGTCGGCGCTGCCATCCAGGGTGGCGTGCTGACCGGCGAGGTCAAAGATGTTCTTCTTCTTGATGTGACACCGCTTTCTCTCGGTATCGAGACCATGGGCGGAGTTATGACGAGACTGATCGAATCAAACACCACAATTCCTACCCGTAAGACTGAGACATTCACTACGGCAAGCGACAGCCAGCCGTCAGTTGAGATACATGTGCTGCAGGGCGAAAGACCAATGGCACTGGGTAACAAGACCATCGGCCGCTTCCACCTCGACGGCATCCCCCCGGCACCGAGAGGAATACCGCAGGTTGAGGTCACCTTCGACATTGACGCCAACGGCATACTCCATGTCTCTGCAAAGGACAAAGGTACCGGCAGGGAACAGAGGATACGCATTGAGGCATCATCAGGTCTGAGTGAAGATGAGATACGTCGCATGCGCGATGAGGCCAGAGCTAACGAGAATGCCGACAAGACTGCCAGGGAGATGGCTGACAAGGTCAACGCTGCTGACAGCATGATCTTCCAGACTGAGAAACAGCTGAAGGAGTACGGTGACAAGATCCCGTCAGACAAGAAGGGTCGTATTGAGAATGCTCTCGGACAGCTTCGCGAAGCTCACAAGAATAAGGATGTGACTTCTATTGACCGTGCACTGGCGGAGATCAACACCGCATGGCAGGCAGCCTCGGAAGATATGTACAAGCAGGCCCAGGGAGATCCCGGCCAGCAGGCAGGCCAGCAGGCAGGCCAGCAGGCAGGTCCCCAGGCAGACCCCACCGGCGGCCAGGCAGGCCCCAAGGGCGGAGACGAGCAGGTGACTGACGTCGACTTCGAGGAAGTCAAGTAAACAACTATTATATTTCCCAAAGCCGCAACGGTGAAAGCCATTGCGGCTTTTTTCTTACTTTTACATCAAACTGCAAACAATGCTCAAAAGGAAATATATTACCCTGGCTTTAGCTCTTCTGCTGCCCATTATTTCATACGCACAGAATGCTACAGATTCCAATGGCAGGAAACAGGGTCCGTGGATTAAAAAGTATCCTGACGGAAAAGTGATGTATGAGGGCACTTTCAAAGACGACAATCCTGTCGGACTATTTAAGAGATATACCGTGGAGGGCACACTCCTCTCCGAACTGACATACACCGGCGGCAAGGATGAGGCTGCAGCAGTATTCTACTATGATGACGGAATCAAAGCCGCTGAGGGAAAATACGTTACCCGAAGCAAGGAGGGTCTCTGGAAATTCTGGTCGGGAACACAGCCGCACTACCTCATCTGCGAAGAGTACTATCATCTGGATAAGAGACACGGACAGTCACTGAAATACTACCCTGACAGCACCCTTGCCGAGAAGGTGACATGGGATTCAGGCAAAAGGACCGGCGAGTGGCTGCAGTATTACCCCGACGGTTCTGTAGCCCTCAGGACCGAATACATGGATGGCAGACTCGAAGGCCCCTTCTCATACTACCACCCCAACGGCAAGCTCCACTATGAGGGAAGATACAAAGATGATGTCAGAACAGGCGACTGGATGATCTTTAACGAGGACGGGTCGCTTAAAAAGATAATCGCTTACAAGGATGGCGTACCATCAGACCCGAAACAGGCCGAGACCGAAACCAGGTTTCTCGACGACCTGGAAAAGAAGAAGGGAAAGATTGAGGTCAGGGATGTTACCGGAGCTATCATCCAATGAACCGGCAAACGTTTATAAAACTCCTGCTGACCCTTCTGCTGGCTGGCGGCCTCTCTTCATTATATGCACAGGTCGCCCCGGATTATAATGACCTTTACCTCTACCGGGTTTACTTCAATGACAAAGGTGCCGGACCGGAAGCATGGTCGGCTGAAGATCTTCTCTCCCCTGCCGCGGCAGCCAGAAGGGAAAAGCTGGGGATACCCTTCCCCGTATTCAGCGACATGCCCGTCAGCAGACAACACATCGCTACGGTGACCAGCATGGGGTTCTCATTAAGGTCTGCATCAAAATGGATGAACACGGCACTGTTCTCATCTGACAAGCAGGCAGATGCCGTTGAACTTGAAGAGCTGTGGTTTGTCGACAGCGTGACGCTCGTAAAACGACCCTCCGCCCCTGCCAAATCAGCAGGCAGCAAATACGGTGTGACAACCCCTGCCGCTGATCCTGATGCTTTTGATCCAAGACTGCCTCACAATGGCCAGGTTCTCCATCAGTCCGGATTCAACGGCAGAAACATACTTATTGCAGTCCTTGATGCAGGATTCCGTAATGCCGACAGTATTGAATCTCTGACATCACTGCATGCCCGGGGAGGTGTCATCGCAACACGCGATTTTGTGAAGGGTTCGGACTTTGTATATGATTACCATACCCATGGCACATCCGTAATGTCAATACTTGCAGGAGCCATCCCAGGTATCATCAACGGCACTGCACCGGGAGCGGATTACCTCCTGCTCCGCACGGAGGACAATGAATCGGAGTATCCCGTGGAGGAAGACTACTGGGCAGCAGGAGCCGAATTCGCCGACAGCGCCGGGGCTGACATCATCACCTCATCACTGGGATATTTCGCCTTTGACGATCCGTCAATGGACTACACATTCAGCAACATGGACGGTAATACGGCCTTCATCACCAGAGCCGCTGACATGGCTGCCTCGAAAGGAATACTCGTAGTCAACAGTGCCGGAAACGAGCGTAACAATGAGTGGCTCCGGATCATAGCTCCATCTGACGGGGACAGTGTTCTTGCCGTGGGTGCAGTAAGACATGACCTTACAATCTCAGATTTTTCATCAGCAGGATACTCATCTGACGGACAGGTTAAGCCGGATGTTGTGGCACCCGGCGTCAGCCTGCCCATCCAGTTCGAGCCCGGTGCCTGGCACACAGGTAGCGGGACCTCATTCTCATGCCCTGTGATAAGCGGACTGTGCGCCTCACTTATGCAGGCCGTGCCTGAGTCCTCACCCACGGAGATCATTGACGTACTGCACAGGAGCAGCGACAGGTATAACTTCCCGGATACACTCTTCGGTTATGGCCTTCCGGATTTTCTCAAGGCACTGGGATACCTGGAAGAGATCCATACCTTCAAACCGGAGGTGATTATGACCGCCGGACCCAATCCCTTCGTTGATGAGATCAACCTATGGTTCCGTGAGGTGCCCGGCAGTCTGACAATAACCGTCTCCTCCAACACGGGCAGCCAGGTCCTGCAACGGCATTATTCAGCCTATGCAGCCCGTTCCCTTCGCATTGAGGGTTTCGGCAGGATGGCACAGGGCCTCTATTTTGTCCGGGTGGAGACGGAACAGGGCGAAAGAGTTTTTAAGATGATCAGGCTTAAAAGATGAATCAGGGCGAAACGGTAAAAATGCACATGCACTAGAGATGACCCAGGGCGAACGGTATTAAAAAGGCAGAGGCACTAAAGATGAATCAGGGCGAAAAAATATCTCTCACAGAGCTCCAGGGACTGATACGCGACAAGATCTACGAGGCGCTCCCTGGTGCATTCTGGGTGGTGTCAGAGATAGCCGAGATGAAGACACACAGTGCCGGACACTGTTACCTCGAACTCACGGGCAGCGACACGCCGGGGGGGAGGATCACGGCCAGAGCCAGGGCAACTATCTGGTCCTCTAAGTTCCGGTCTCTCAACACATTCTTCACTGCCAGCACAGGAATACCAATCCGGCAGGGTATTTCCATCCTTTGCAAAGCAACGGTGGAATACCATGAGCTATATGGTCTCAGCCTTAATATTACCGATATTGACCCCTCCTATACCGCCGGAGACATGGCTCTGAGACGGGAGGCAATCATTAGAAGACTGACAACCGACGGAGTCATCTCCATGAACGGAGAGCTCAGCCTTGCCCCTTACCCACGGAATATCGCAGTGATATCTTCGTCAAAAGCGGCAGGGTACCAGGATTTCATCAACCACCTCCTGAATAACCCTTACGGATATGTATTCGTCCCTGAGCTTTTCGAGGCGGTATTGCAGGGCGAAACAACCGAATCCTCCGTTACTGAAGCCATGAACATGATATCCGATGAGGCGGAACGGTTTGATGCCGTGGTCATTATCCGGGGAGGAGGATCAACCACCGACCTGAGCTGGTTTGACAGCTATGAGATCGCTTACCATGTGACACAGTTCCCCTTGCCGGTACTCACCGGGATAGGTCACGAAAAAGACCAGTCCGTGACTGACATGGTTGCATGGAGGGCACTTAAGACCCCTACCGCCGTCGCTGATTTTTTGGTGGAGAGGACCCTCGGTTGTGAGAACAGGATAGTTGATATGGCCGGATCGCTTACCTCCGCCGTTACAGATGTCCTGTCCGCCGCCGGAGAACACCTCTCTTCACTTCGTAACCGTATTGCGGCCACAGCAGGACTCATTGTGAGAGTCAACCGTGAAAGGCTTGATTATCATTCCGAAACACTCCACCGTTCGGCTGCCAGGGTACTACGCAAAGCAGGGGAAGAGACTGACGGCCTGGAGAAATCACTCCGCCACCTTGACCCGGCCGGAGTGCTGAAAAGGGGATTCACCCTTACCTCCAGGAATGGCAAGATAGTGCACTCACCGGCAGAACTACAGCCGGAAGACACCATTATAACGCACTTTGAAGAGGGAACTGCAACAAGCACAGTAAAAGAATTAAAATCATAAGAGATAAGCGATGGCAAAAAAAGAGACAGGGTTCAATGAGGCCGTAAAGGGCATTGAAGAGATCCTTAAGAAAATCGAGGAGGGAGAAGCCGATATCGACAGGCTCTCTGAGGATGTCAAAAAAGCTGCAGAACTGATAAAGATTTGCAGGCAGAGACTCCGCGAAACGGGCGAGAAAATTGACGGGATCATTCAGGATCTGAAGTCGTAGCTCTCTGCCGACATCATAAAATCAAGGAAGGCTGCCTCTTTCGAAACAACCTTCAACTCGAAACCCTAACCTAAATTCCAGAAAACTAACTCTTCTGTTAGAAAACTACCTTCATTAATTAAACGTATAAGTTAAGCTATTGTTTTGAAAAAACGCAAATAAAATTGATTTTTTTTTGTTTTCAGTTCTTTTCTATTCCAAATATATCTTTAAAGGCCTTTTCAAAGGTTTCTTTAGGCAACGCTCCCATTGCCATCTGAGGCTGACCTTCCATTGGAACAAACAACAGCGACGGTATGCTCCTGATCCCAAATACTGATGCCAGTTCCTGTTCTGCCTCAGTATCAATCTTATAGACGTAAAGCTTGCCTTCATACTCTTTTGAAAGCTCCTCAAGCAACGGGGCTACCATCTTGCAGGGGCCGCACCAGTCAGCATAAAAGTCAATTATGCAAGGTTTGTCACCTGTATATTTCCACTCTTTATTCTGCTCATAGTTAAAAACCTTCTCAATAAACGTCTCTTTAGTCAAATGCTCTGCCATATCTATTTTTTTAATTGTTTAACAGATTAATATATTTATTGTTCACCTTAAGCAAGAGCCGTGCCGCAAGTCGCCGGGCATCATTTTTTCAACAAGTTAGGCTATTAATTGTAATTTTGTCACCGGATACGGCTAATTTGTCAGACATAAAATGAATATTTTCCCTGATGACAGGATTTTTGAGATTGTCGCCCGTGTGGCTGACAGAGAGCAGGTTGATGTATATGTCATCGGTGGATATGTGCGTGACCATATCATGGGTCGGGTACATCCTGACAAGGACGTTGATATCGTAGTGATCGGTGACGGGCCGGCTATGGCCAGGGCTGTCGCCAGGGAGATCAGTCCCGATATCAAGGTGACTGTTTTCAAAACCTTTGGTACGGCAATGTTTCGTTACAGTGACTACGACGTGGAGTTTGTAGGCGCCAGGAAAGAATCGTATTCCGAAGACTCACGCAAACCATCCGTTGTCCCCGGCACCCTGGAAGACGATCAGAAGAGGCGCGATTTCACAATCAATGCCCTGGCCATAAGCCTCAACGCCCGTAATCCGGGAGAGGTACTTGATCCGTTCGGGGGTATAGAGGATATCAGCAATGGTATCATCCGCACACCGCTTGAACCTGACACCACCTTCAGCGACGATCCGCTGCGGATGATGAGGGCTGTGAGATTCGCAGCCCAGCTTGGTTTCAGGATTGCAGATGATACTCTCGATTCCATCAGCCGTAATGCAGAAAGAATCAAAATCGTCTCTGCGGAAAGAATCACCACCGAGCTGAACAAGATCATGGCAACGGCAGTGCCATCTGCCGGCCTCCTGCTGCTTGATGAGACAGGTCTGCTCGAACTAATACTCCCTGAGGTGGCAAAACTTAAGGGTGTAGAGGACAAAGAGGGAAAAGGACACAAGGACAACTTCCACCACACTCTAAAGGTGCTCGATAACACCGCGCTGAAGAGTGATGACCTGTGGCTCCGGTGGGCAGCTCTCCTGCACGATATCGCCAAGCCGCTGACAAAAAGATTTGTGCCGGGCACGGGCTGGACTTTCCACGGACATGAGTTCCTGGGAGCCAAAATTGTACCTGAGATATTCACACGCCTGAAGCTTCCCCTTAATGACAGGATGAAGTACGTGAAAAAACTTGTAGGCTTGCACCTGAGACCTATCTCACTGGTACAGGAGGAGGTGACGGACTCAGCCGTAAGAAGACTTTTGTTTGAGGCAGGTGATGATATTGACGACCTGATGATGCTCTGCGAAGCTGACATCACCTCCGGCAACCGGATGAAGGTTCAGAAGCACCGTGATAATTTTGCCCTTGTGCGCCGGAAACTGAAGGAGATTGAGGAGAAAGACGCCGTACGGATATTCCAGCCTCCCGTGCACGGCGATGAGATCATCGCTGCTTTCGATATTCCTCCGGGACCTGTCGTTGGTGTGATCAAGTCCGCAATCAAGGAGGCCATTCTCGACGGTGTCATACCAAATGAATACGAGGCTGCAAGGGAGTTCATGATTAAGAAAGGGCTTGAGCTTGGGCTGACACCAAAATGACCCTCATTTTTGGGATATGGTGATCAATGCGGGAAGGTGATCGGAATACCCGCCCGCCCACCTGAAGCCGGCGTATGTGGCATGCGGTTTCTTCCCCGGATAAGAAGGGTCATCCGTCAGAAGGAAGGGCTCATCCAGAATCCTGACCGACTCCATATCAGCCTTAAAGGGACCTGTTCCTTCTGCCAGGGCCGGGCTCAAGAGGATCTGGTCTATCACCTCCCATGTTCCCTGGTATTTGTAAGACCCCATCTCTGTCGAAGCCAGGCTGGCAGCTGTGTTCACCAGGTAATCTCCGCTGGTGAGGTTCGCCATTATCTCATCTTTCGGACCGGCATTGAAATCGCCCATCACTATTACTGATGCTTTATCTGAAGAGGATAAGATCGAATCTGTTTTGACCCTGACAAGCATCGCCATCTCCTCCCTTCCATGCTCTGCAGCCAGCAATCCTCCCCTCCTTGACGGGAAGTGGCAGAGGATAACATGGAGTGTATCACTATCCATCACCGCTTTTACATACAGCAGGTTCCTCGATTCAAACGGATCACCGGGTGCTCTCGCCGGAATCCATGACCTGACATCCGTAACCCTGAAATGATCCCGCCTGTATAGCAGAGCGAGGTCAATACCCCGGAGATCGGGTGAATCGCGGTGAACGATCCCGTAGTTACCGGCCGACAGTATAGTTCCGTAGGCCAGGTCTTTCACCACCTCCTCATTCTCCACCTCGCACAGGCCAACAAGTGCCGGCAGTTCCCATTCCCCTGCTGCTGCTATGACCTGCGCCAGGGCATTGATCTTCTTATAGTACCTGTTCCCGGTCCACCTTCTGCTTCCATCAGGAAGAAATTCGTCATCATTCCTGGTGGTGTCATCCGTTGTGTCAAACAGGTTCTCAACATTGTAGAACATGACAGTAAAATCCTGCCCGGCAGCCGGCAGAGACAAGACCGTCAGGGTCAACAATATAATTATTTTTCTTGTCATAGACTAGTCTGCAAAGTCCATAAAGTCTGTAAAGTCAAAAGTCCGTAAAGTCAAAATTCTGAAGGATTTGCGATTTCCGATTTGCGAATTTTGATTAAATCGATAATCGACATTCTGAAATCGAAAATTTTCACTACTGCCTACTGCCTATTGCCTACTGCCTGAAAAAAGACTGCCGACTGATGACTGTTGACTGCCGACTGGAATCACCTCTCCTCCTTCCTCTTCTCCCCTGGCTGTCTCTCAAAGGCCCCGATATCCGGCCCGTCGTCTGTCACCCGCGACCTACCCCTGATGTCATCAGGCCATGCAACCGCCTCAGTCCTGCCTGCCCTGTCAAGAAGGGGCGAGAGCGTGTCAGGCCTGAAATCAAACGCGCCTTCATCAATAAAACGCGGCGAGGCGCCGGTGATGACATCCCTGAACATAGTCCGTGAATACCAGCTGCTGCTGATAGTATCAACCCTTATAAGTGAACTGTCTGCTCTGAACCTAGATGCCGCATCAGAGGCGGAACCGTCAATCTTCAGTTCGCTGCCGAGAGTACCGGTTATTACAGAGTTGAGAAGCGATACCTGCGGCAGTTCACCGGTTCCTTTGCCAATGAATAGTACCGGTTCCGAACGGTAACCATACTCCCACCTCGATTCCATGGTACAGTAAATAAACTGATAACTTCCTCCCACCGTAAGAGAGACGGTACTGAACCCTGAATGGGAAAATACAGAGTTGACAGCTATTACCTCAGCACGCCTGGCTGACAGCGAAGAGACGGTATTATGCATCAGCATGGCACCGTTCATAGACAGGTCCGGAGTGGCACCCACACTGCCGGCCAGTTCCACCGCAATCTCAGCATTCCGGACCTGGGTAAAGTTCAAAATATTGCTACGGCTGCAGTCCAGGAACCTGATACCTTTCCATCGCCCGGGCACATCGTTGTACTCCTCCTCCAGCCGGTCCGTAGCCATGATCACTCTACTGTCCGGTGTGCCTGCAGATTGCAGTGACCCTGCAACAGTGATCGCCGCCCCGTGATGCATATAGATCCTTGTACCTGGACCAAGTGTCAGAGTTGACAACGTGTCAATGAAAAGTGTCCCTTTTATAACATAGGGTTTCCCTGCGCTCCAAAAGGTATCTTCATAGATATCATCGTCAACAAGCCATATGTCCTGACCCCATGCCTCCAGTATCACCCTTCCTGTAAAATCTCCCGACTGAAAGTTGACCGAATCAACCACAGTAACAGGGGCATCTGCTCCGGAAGGATCAATTGTTACCTCTACAAAAATAAACAGGCTGTCATTACGGGCTAAGACAAGGTTTTCATCACTTGTGACCGGCAGACCGTTGATATTCAGACGGAAGGGAGAGTTGTCTCCTCCTCCGAGCCAGATGCGGTCTATCAGTACCGGATCTCTCCCGGTGTTAATTGTCCTGAATTCCATAGTGGCTGACCCAACCCCTGAGAAGACCGTATCAAACGAGACAGTGTCCGCAGAGAATCCGAGGTTGCCTGATACGGGGTTTGCAAGAGGATCACAACCCAGACAGGCTGCGGCAAGGAATAAATACAGAATGATATGTCTCATCAGTACTTGTTAATCCACCTGTACCTCCTCGGATTGTCGCCGAAGCGGGCCAGAACGGTCAGCTCGTGCGTTCCGTAGGTATAACTGCGTATTTCTGACATTGTAAAGTCAAAGGCATACCCCAGGTAAAACCTGTCAACCTTGACTCCCGCCAGAAGAATCACGGCATCAGCAGAGCGGTAAGAGAGACCGAGCCAGTAGTCCTCCATATAATAGACCCTGGCGGTCACATCAGCCTGGAAGGACTTGAGCACCATGTCCGATGATTTCAGCATCACACTGGGCTCAATTATCCAATCAGAACCGGCGTAAAACCGCATACCGCCGGTCAGGAAATAGTGACCCAGTTCAGACCTGCCGTTTTCGCCTCCATTGCCTATCATCAGTGCACCCCTGAAAAGGTTAGTCATCGAAAATCCGGCATAGTAGTTTCTGGTAGTGTAACTTATCCCGAAGTTTGCATCGGGTATATAGACCACCTGGTCATAGTTGTTGAGGAACTCGTCGATAACATCGCCAGGCATCACTGCACCATTGATGTCGACAAAATACTGGTAGGCACTCAGAGACAGCCCAAAGGACAACTGCTGTTCCTCCGCGATAGGAAGGTGATATGCATAAGCCATCTGCAAACCGGTTCTGTGCATTATCCCGTTGTGGTCAGAGAAGAGGTATCCACCTACTCCTACCCTGCCTCCCCTGGTTGGCCGGCTGATCTTCTTTCTTACGGCAGTCGATTTCGTTATATAACTGTCATTGAGGATCCTGGTCTGGAAGGCAGCTGCGTAGGTACTTGGAGCATCAGGTACATTCAGCCACTGTTCGCGCACGGTAAGGCCAAAAGTGGTGTAATAGTCGCTGCCCGCATACGATGGATTAAGCAGGAAGCCGTTCATGATATACTGGCTGTACATCGGGAACTGCTGCCCTGACAAAGCAGGCATCATTGCCAGAAGGCCCAACACTGTTATTATTCTCAGACGTTTCATATCTCCTTCCGGTTTATTTGCTGATGATTGAGATTATTCCCGTACGCGGTTCAGTGCCGTCGTTAAGGTGAATGACATAATGATACGAATCGTTCGGCAAAAGCTTCCCGTTGTACGTTCCGTCCCACTCATCACTTGCATTTCGGGAATGGTAAACCAGCCTTCCCCAGCGACTGTAGACGAATATCTCAGCGTTGGGGTAAAGCTCTCCGTTCCTGAGCCTCCATGTGTCATTGCGGCCGTCGCCATTGGGTGTGATGATCTCGTATATCCTCAGGCAGTCAATGCCGGTAACTCCGACAGTGACAGTCAGCTCCTGCTCGCAACCGTTGGCATCAGTCACAGTTACGGTATGGTCACCTGAGAGGATGCCGGTGCGGTCAGCAGTGGTAACTCCGTCATCCCAGAGATAGATAAGCGTACCGGCGCCACCGGCCACGGTCAGGTCGATGCTGCCGTCAGGCGTATCGGGACAGGAGGCTGACTCAGTTGTGGCGGTAATCAACATGGGTGCCGGCGCAGTAAGAACGAATTCACTTGTATTTATGCATCCATTTATGTCTGTTATAGTGAGGGAATAGGTCCCTGCTCTCAGAAGGGAGATGGAGGGTTGGGATGAAGTAAACCCTCCCGGACCGCTCCATGCAAATGTAAGAGGCGGGGTCCCTCCGGTTGCTGAGACCGTTATTGACCCATCGGCCGACTCTGGACACTGAACTCCAAACCCGCCGTAGTCAGACAAGGTCAGTCCGGTCTGGATAATCGGATCCGGCTGGGTTAATACCTCAATAAAGCTGTAAGTGGCACAACCATTCAGGTCAGTGACTGTCATAATATATGTCCCTGCTACAAGGCCTGTGATGTCCGGGGAAGAAGAAGCAAATCCCGAGGGACCGCTCCAGCTTATATTATATGGCTCTGTACCCCCTGTCAGGGTAGTATAAACAGCACCGTCATTGCCACCGTTGCATTTCACATTATGGGTACTGTCAGAGGTGGCCACGAATGGCAGGGGCTCCGTAATATCAAGAGTTGTATCAGAAGTACAGCCGTTGGCATCCATAACCTCAAAGAGGTAGGATGCGGCTGACAATCCCGTAAAATTGCCGGAGGCCTGGAAGGGTGCACCGTCAATACTGTAAGTGTAAGGTGCAAGCCCTGCGCCGGCTGTAAGTTGTATCTCTCCGTCAGTCAGGCCGGCACAGCTTATGTTCTCGTGAAGGGTTACCTGAATTACAGGTAACGGGTTTATGGTAATAACAGCAGACGAGGTGACGGTACCACAAGTTCCGCCGCCTGCCACCTCCATGGTGATTGTGACGGAACCGGAGGCATAATCAGCCAGACCAAATGTATATAACGGATTGTCAACAGAGGTGCTGTTGAAAGAGCCGGATCCGGTGGTGCTCCATGTGACCGTTCCTCCGGCATGGGATGCTCCGGCAACCTGGTATTCTGCAGCGGTCAGGCACACATCAGCGTCGGGACCGGCATCGGCCACGGGTGCGGAGGTGAATGTAATAATCACGTTATCGGTTACCGTACCGCATTCCGCGCTTGTAACCGTTAACGAGAGGGTTACCGGTCCTGTATCTGAAGAGCCGAATGTATAAGTCGGATTAACTGATGCCGGGATACTGAAAGTACCGTTCCCTGAGGTTGTCCAGGCTACTGTACCACCCGTGGCCGTCGCATCTGTGAGGGCCACATTGGCCGTGCCGCTGCACAGATCCTTGTCTGCTCCGGCGCCAGCAGTTGGCACCGCCGCGAAGGTCAGGGTCATTTCATCGCTGAGCATCACAGGACACCCACTGATCTTGTTTCCGGTAAGTGTAAGTGTTACTGATGTCAGATCGGTAGCACCGCGGGTGTAAACCGGGTTCACTGCTGTCGGATCACTGAAGGTGCCTGACCCGGATGTAGTCCAGAGAAGGCCCATATTGGCTACTGTGGCGCCTGTGATTGTATAGGTCGGAACAGTTGTGCATATCTCATCATCAGGTCCGGCACTAAGTGTTGCAGGGAAGGGATCGGCCACGGTGACAACAGCATCGCATGTCGAAACATTCCCGCTGGCATCCGTAACTGTGACTGTAACCGTTACGCTGCCCAGATCGGCACAGGTGAAGGATGATCTGCTCAGAGTCACCGAAGCCACCGAACAATTGTCAGTAGGTGCGCCCGAAAGAATATCCGCCGCAACAATCGAGGCATTACCCGAGGCATCAAGGGGTAAAGTGGCACTGACACACGCTACGACCGGATCCTCCGTATCATTTACGGTGACTGTAAAAATACAGGTGGAGATCATACCGTCACTGTCTGTAGATGTGTACGTTACGGTAGTCACTCCCACAGGGAAGGTTGCTCCCGGCAGATGGGTGGTTACCATCGGCGCAGTGGATACCGGAGGAGTCCAGCTGACAACGGCTGAACAGGCTCCCGCAGCGTTACCGACGGTGATATTGGCCGGACAACCTGATATTACCGGCGGATCATTGTCTTCGATATTGACAGTTACATTCTGAGCAGCCATGCCGTCGAAATCATTGTCGGTGAGGGCCTGGTTAACAGTAACCGCTATAATGTCCGTTCGGTCAGCGTCAAGTACATCTTCAACCGCAGTAACGGTCACAACCACAGGTATATTCCAGTTCAACGGTGTGAATGTTACCTGAGACGGATGACCGGTATGCACCGGGGCAGCATTGACGAGGTCAAAAACAACATTTGTTGCAGGATGCGAAGTAAGTACCACGGTAAACTGCCCTGCCGGACCGCCTTCGTTTATTGTCAGGCTGAGCGGTGCGACAATGAAGCCTGCCACATCGTCATTGGTCACGTTTACGGCAACACTGGCCGTGACTCCGTCATAACCGTCATATGAAAGGGCATCATCAACAGTAAGGCTGATAGTTGTCGATTCATCCGGAATTGTATTATTGTTCGCTCCCGTGACTATGACTGTACGGGGCATGTTCCAGTTGACAGTGGTGAATGTAATGGAGGCGAGATTGATCGTCGCAATCCCGGTGTTGTTGCTGACCAGATCGATAACCACATTTCCTGACGCAGGGGCGGCTGACAGTGCTACGGTAAATGTAGCAGTGCCATTCTCTGCAACCGTGACTGTCCCCGGATTGACAACGATGCTGGCAATATCGTTGTTGGTTATGGTTACCGGGATATTTATATCGGGTAACGGATCGAAAGGATTATCCGAAAGAGCGTCGTTAACCGAGATAATGACATTGTCCGTCTGGTCGCCCAGGGCATTATTTTCAACCGACTGCAGAGTTATTAACTGGTGAGTGGCATAGTTGGCCGTGGTGAAGGTCAGTGTCACCGGGCTTATATTCAGTAGTCCGGGCATAATAGCTGACACGTTAAGGGTGACGGAGCCGACAGGTGGATTGGAAAGCCATACTTCGATCCCGGCCGATGATCCCTCGGCCATCGTTATAGCGGCCGGCGAGTACATTATTGCCGGAATATCGTCATCGTCAATTGTTATTGTTGCCGGAATGGCGTTAACGGCTATTACAGGAATGCCTGAGACACCTGTTATCATAACTGTTACTGTCTCATCGCCCTCGACAAGCAGGTCAGACACTGAAGAGAGGCTGAGGTTAAAGGTAAGATCTCCGGACGGCAGGACAAATGACCCGGGCAAAGCTATGAAGTCAGTCCCTGATGTTGCACTGCCGGTAACCATATATGATACGGTTCTTGCCGTAGATGATGGATTCGTCATGGTGAAGACAAATGAGCCTGTACCCGGTGCGCCCGGTCCGCCCTCAGCGATCAGCGGTACAGATGGGCCAACACTGATAGTGGAATTGTCGTCATTCAAAATAGTATAAACGGAGCTGATAACCGGGCCTGCGAGTACATTCACAAAGGTATTCATGTTCAGATTGATAGTCTCATCATTCTCAACCGAAAGGTCACCTATAATGGTGAGCACTGTTGCCGGGAGAAGGATAGAGACGGGTGTTGTATAGTCGCCGGCAGGGATTGTAATGAGATTGCTGGTCTGGGACCAGTCGCCCGAGGTGGCAGTGCCGTTTGTGACGATCAGCAACAGGCTCCCGGGGACTACCGAGATGCCTCCGCTGACAACAAGTGTGAGCGCCGAGACGGTGCCCGGAGCATTGCCCTCCGGACCCGAGGCTGTGGCCGCAGAGAAGGAGACGTAGATATTATCGTCATTCAGGATAGTATAGGTATGGCTGTTCTGGGATCCTACTGATACGCCTGCGGAGGGGTTGGATAGTCCTGTCACGATCGTCTCATTCGGTTCCACGAGGGCATCGTTGATGACGGTAATGTTGAATGATCCGGTAACAGCCCCTGTGGGGATTGTCACTGTTCCGGGTGCCAGCGTGTAGTCGACACCGCTTGTGGCAGTGCCGCCGGTGACAGCATAATCAACCGAAATATCGGAGATATGAGGGTAGTTGAGCCTGACCTGTACAGTAACACTTGTGATACTCTCAGGGCCTGATCCGGAAGGAACGGTAAAGCTAACCTCCGGACGGAATGCTATTACGGTAAGATGCATGCCGTCAGTGATATTCAGATCGAGGGTATAGGATCCGGCATTCAGTGTGGGGCGGTGCATGGTCGCACCTGATGAAAAGTCGCCGTCGGCATCGGTCAGGATTCCTACCATAGGATACCCTGAAGGCAATGCCGGCAGTGAGGCTGCGGGGATGCTGACAGTGACAGTTCCCACCTCCCCGGTTTCGTCAAACCTCCACTCTCTTGCCAACCGGAAGGTTCCGGGAGCAGGGACCTCGCTGGTGGTCCATGTCTTTGCACCGGCCTTGTTGTGGCCGAAAAACAGATATTCGCCCTCAGACAGATCTGACGGTGAGGTTACTGACAGCATGCCGGTAGACCATGGAGTGGTGAAGATGGTGCTATTGAAGGCGGCTAAACCTGATACATCGTGGGAATGTGTTACCTCCCACGCATAATGGTCATCAGCAATGGATAAAAGATACTTTGCACCAAGGTTATTCTGAAGTACGACTCGCTCTGCGTCATTAAGCTGGCCTGAGAAAAGCGCTATCTCAAGCATATCTCCGTTGAAATACCCGGCCGGGTTGTATGTCCCATTCATCTGGGTGGCTCCCACGAGGGCAAAGTTGGACACAAGTGACGGCACCACTGATGAGGTTGAGCTGCCTGTAAGGAGTGTGCCGTTAAGATAGGCACCGTAGGCCGACACTGTTGCCCCGGCAGGATTGGTGTAGTAAATTATCTTATAATCGTTTGCCGTATGTCCGTCGCTGAACACCTGGCTCTGTCCGTTGAACCGGACAGCATCGTCATATTCAAGGCCGTAACTCCTGACCGCATTGGCTCCTCCGACATTCTTCTGGCCGAGGTAAAGTCCCCCGTTCTGTTCATCGGCTGCAGTTGTGTTGCGGGCAACTATCACCACAGTGGCGGCATCGGACCCGATTATTCCCATTGGTCCGTTGTATCCGAGGAAATCACCTCCCACACCTCCCTGGTCTGTAAAAGAGACGGAAGGATAGCCGTTGATTGCATTCAAAACCATAGATGGAACAGTCTGCCCCGTGACTACAGCCCCGAAATCGCGCATATGTCCCGACAGATCGTACCAGCTTGTAATAAAATAAAGGGGTTGAATGGCTATAAGGCTGTCAGACCTGAGCCACAGCTGGGTGTTTGTCAGGCTGCCCACGCCACCCGGACCTACCTGCGCATCAGCTGTCAGCGGAGGCAGTATGAGAAGAGAGGCAAGGACAAGTTGTAACAGGCGGGTTTGTTTCATAACGGTCAGGTTCGGGATATGAAAAACATATCATACTATTTATCAAACAGTTGAGCAATAAACCTGGAAGCATTTGGCTTCAGGATGTAACTCATTCAAAGTCAAAAAGTACCGAAAGCTAATATAAATAATTTTCGATTATTGGTACCATCCCCCGTGTATGTATAATTAACACAGATAATAACATGACTCACAGACGTGGCGGATGGTTGCGTAAGGGGTACATTCATTATGGTTGTAACCATGGTTTTATTTTCGGCAACTACCTTGCGAAATAGAAAATGTGAATTATATTTGCACTCGCTTTTCGGGCGATTAGCTCAGTTGGTTCAGAGCACCTGCCTTACAAGCAGGGGGTCGTAGGTTCGATCCCTACATCGCCCACACTGAAGATGAAGCACTTACAAGGTTTTTCCGAGTAGGTGCTTTTTTAATTTGCATATTATTTGCCCATGGAAATTTGATCACTCATGATAAAAACAGCCTAACCATAATCCAGAAAAGGTTTATATTTGGTATAACAAACAATTTAGTTCATTCAGACTATTGTATGTGAGGAAAAGGATAAAGTTAGTTAATGATCTTTTAATTCATTAATAAACAAACTATTAGAATGTAGGACCTTTTTGAATTGATCTCTTAGACTAAACTATAAAACTTGCGCAATCTATATGAAAATAAAATATAAATTATTTGGGATAATTTTTTTATTTCTCAGTTTTTATTCCTGCAAACTCCCTTTGCTAAACAATTCATCAAACAACAGAGCAAAAAATGATACAGAATTTAAGGGAGTTGCCCTTATACTACTCAGTATTTCCAATGCTGAAGGACAATATTCAATTTCAATTTCAAATTCAAGGATAATTGAAACTACAAAGAAAATCGATGATAAACAATCTGACATATGGCATGAGAATGATTTTGTGTGTTTTATTTTAGATAAACATAATATTATAATGGACACGCTTTTAATATTTCAACCGCTACATCCGCGCTTTGAGTATCCTGAGGATGGCGATACCATTGGCTCAAGAGTAATTGAACAAAAAAATATTGATGTATTACTGAGGTTTTCTTATTTATCTACTATGAAATATTTACGCATAGAAAAAATTGAAGAAAACAATGAATTAAGATTGTTAGATATTTTGGAAATTCCTTTAATTCGATAAAATAATTACCCGGATATTAACAATTATGAAATCATTTAAAACAATCATCCGGATTAGTTTTTTGCAATTACTTGTATCATTATTAATGTCCATAAGTGTAAAATCTCAGACATATACAATTGATACAGTATTATATAACGGCGATCCTAACAAATTCATAAACATCGTTTATTTGGGTGACGGTTATCAGACTAATGAACTATCATCGTTTTTTACAAACGCTATTAATTCAAGCAATTATTTATTAACTATTTCGCCGTTTGCGCAATACAAGAATTATTTTAATGTATTTGCAATAAAAGTTAATTCAACCGAAAGTGGAGCCGACCACCCGCGAACTGCAACAGATTGTCCGCCTGCATCAACACATCCTTTGTTAACTGTCGATACATATTTTAATTCCACTTTTGATTATTATTCTATTCATCGTTTATTAGTTGCAACAAAAAATTCTGCTGCATATAATGTATTGATTAACAATTTTCCGCTTTACGATAATGCCTTAATGTTAGTCAATACTCCATATTATGGAGGTTCGGGAGGGTGGTTGGCCACTGCTTCAACAAATACGTCCTCAAATGAAATATTGATTCATGAAATCGGACACTATTTTGCCGACCTGGCAGATGAATATTGGGCAGGCGACATTTACGCTGCTGAGAAAAGTAATATGACACAGGAAACAAACCCAAACTATGTGAAATGGAAAAACTGGATTGGATATAGCAATGTTGGCATATATCAGCACGGAACATCAGGTATGGCTGCCAGTTGGTATCGCCCACACAATAACTGTAAAATGCGTGCTTTGAATAATCCATTCTGCCCGGTCTGCCAGGAAGCTATTACTTTAAAAACTATTGAAAAATTTGGAACACCTGTTATGTCCTACTATCCGAATCAATCAGTGAT